>DASYVD010000082.1:0-15382 GCA_036000545.1 Actinomycetota bacterium
AGAGACCCGATAACGGCGCTCCAGCTCGAGCTCGGTCGGCAACCGGTCCCCGGGGGCGAGCCCGAGGTGATGGATCTCTCGCACGATGGCCTCTCGGAGCTGGAAGTACAGCGGGAGCGGCGCCTCCCGGTCCAGAGCCACTTCGGCGGCGCTGGAAGCCATCACAGTCCCTCAGGCGTGAGATTCATCATGATGATGTGATATTCGGTCATCCCGAACTATGACTTGTAGCAAACCCTCTGTCAAGAACCGCCGGCACCTCCGGGCCGACGGGCGGCCCTTTTCCCACGCAGCCCAGGTAACAGGTCAGTACCCGAGGCGTGTCAGGGCGGTGGGGTCGCGCTGCCACTCGCGCAGAACCTTTACCCGCAGATCGAGGAATACCTTGCTCCCGAGGACGAGCTCGAGCTCCTGCCTGGCCCGGGTGCCCACGGTCTTCAGCATGTGGCCGCCCCGCCCGATGACGATGCCTTTTTGCGACTCGCGCTCCACCAGCACCAGGCACGAGATCCGTATGAGGTCGCGTTCCTCGTCGCGGTCCATCTCTTCCACCTGCACCGCCACCGAATGTGGGATCTCCTCCCGGGTGAGCTGGAGGATCTTCTCCCGCACGATCTCGGCCACCCGGAACTCGACCGGTTGGTCGGTCACCTGCCCGGCCTCATACAGCGGCCCTGCCTCCGGCATCAGCGACACCAGCACGTCGACGAGCTCGGGGAGGTTCTCCCCCATCTTCGCCGACACCGGCACGATGTGGTCGAAGTCGGCGAGCGCCGCGGCTTGCTCCAGCTGCGCCAGCAGCTCGCCCTTCGATATGACGTCGATCTTGTTGAGGACGCACACCTTGGGACACGGGAGTGTCGCCACTCGCTCCCGGGCCACGAACTCGTCGCCTCGGCCAACCCCTCCAGCGCCGTCCACAACCAGCACCGCCGCGTCCGCTCCCTCGGTGCTCTCCCCCACCATCCGGTTGAGCCGTTCTCCCAATGCCGTTCGCGGCTTGTGGAACCCCGGGGTGTCCGTGAACACCATCTGGTAGGCGTCGGTGGTGAGCACTCCTCGAACCTGTCCCCGTGTCGTCTGCGGCTTGTCGGTGACAATGGAGACCTTCTGACCGACCAGCGAGTTGACGAGGGTGGACTTGCCGGTGTTCGGCCTCCCCACGACTGCCACGAACCCCGACCGAAACTTCGGGGCCGGCGCGGTCACCTCAGGTCTTCGGGTCCGAACGCGTTGGGAAGAAGCTCGGCGAGCTCTCGCTCGTCGCGCATGCCGCCGGGGCCCTCGGACACAACCACCAGGTCGAGGCCGAACTCGTGGAGGACCTGTCGGCATCCTCCGCAGGGCCACGTGGGCCCATCGGGAGACGACCCCACGACCGCCACGGCGACAAGTCGGCGCGCGCCCTCCGACACTGCTCGCTGGACGGCCGATCGCTCCGCGCACACCGACAACGGATACGAGGCGTTCTCGACGTTCGCCCCGGCGAAGATCTCTCCGTCGTCGGTGAGGACTGCGGCACCAACGAGGAAGCCACTGTACGGGGCATACGCGTTCTCGCGCGCCTCCCGGGCCGCGTCGAGCAACGACTCGAGCTTGCCTTCGTCAGGGCGGGTCAGGATCGCTCCCCGTTGGCGGGCACCTGCTGCTCCGGCGTTCGCTGGACGAGGATCTTGGATATCCGCCGCCCCTGGACGCGCTCGGCGGTGAACCGGAGCCCCTGGAAGTCCACCTGCTCGCCCTGGGCGGGCAGGCGGCCCAAGATCCCCATCATCAGGCCCCCGACGGTGTCCCACTCCTCGTTCGGGAGCTCCATGTCGAGGAGCTCGTTGAGCTCGTCGACTGGCAGGCGGGCGTTTACGCGGTATCGCCCATCTCCGGCCGGCTCGACCTGGGGCTCCTCACGGTCATACTCGTCCACGATCTCCCCGACGATCTCCTCCAGGAGGTCCTCCAGCGTCACCAGACCCGACACTGCGCCGTACTCATCCACCACGATGGCCACGTGGAACTTCTCCGCTTGCATGTCCCGGAGGAGGTCGCTGACCTTCTTGGACTCCGGGACGAAGTGGGGCTCCCGGATCAGCTCCTCGAGACGTCGCGCCCGCTCCCCCAGGGCGTGGATCTCCCGGAGGACATCCTTGGCATAGACGATGCCCACGATCTCGTCGGGCTTGTCCCGGTAGACCGGAATCCGCGAGAAGCCGTGGCGAACGACGGTATCCAGCACCTCGTCGAGTGACTGGGATGCCTCGATCGACACGATGTCCGGTTCGGGGGTCATCACCTCTCGGACGACGGTGTCACCGAACTCGAAGATCGAGTGGATGAGCTCCTTCTCCCCCTCCTCGATCTCCTCCTCCTCGGAGGCGACGTCGGCCATGGCCTTGATGTCCTCCTCGGTGGCGAACGGTCCTTCCGGGAGACCCCTGCCCGGCAGGATGACGTTGGCCACGTTGATAAGGCCCCTGGCCAGGGGGTCGAACACCGTGCCGAGCGCCACGATGAGCGGCGCCAGCCGGAGGGCCACTCCGTCCGTGTGTTGGATCACGTAGGTCTTCGGACTCACCTCGGCCAGGACGAAGAGCAGAACGGTCATCGCCGCCGTGGCGACGACCTCACCCCAATCCCCAACCACGCGAACGGCGACGACGGTGGCGATCGTGGTCCCCCCCAGGTGAAACAGCAGGGTGAGGAGCAGGATCACGTTCAGGTACTTGGGCGGATGCTCGACGATCCGCACCAGGGAGCCCGATCCACGCCTCTCCTCCTCCTGGAGCCGGTAGGCGCGAACCCGGTTCATCCGGGTGATCGCCACCTCCGACGCGGCCATGATCCCAGCGAGGACGATCAACACGAACACGGCGGCGACGCCGGACCAGTCGGCGGCGGTCACGCTTTCACTCCCGAGTACGCTTCCTGGCGCTCCCACATCCGGGCCCGGTCTCCATCCGTCTCGTGGTCGTAGCCCAAGAGGTGGAGGATGCCGTGCACCAGGAGTAGCCGCATCTCCGCGTCGAGATCCTCGTTCTGTCCCGCCGCCACCTCAGGGCAGATCACCACGTCGCCCAGCATCCGCGTCTCGCCCCCGGTCCCCTCCTCGTCCAGGGGGAATGAGAGGACGTCGGTAGGGCCCGCCTCGCACATGTACCGCTCGTGCAGGTCGGCCATCTCATCGGCGGTGACCAGGGAGACCGAGAGCTCCGCCTCGTGTATCCCCTCGCCGGTGAGGGTTCGCTCGGCCAGGGCGAGGAGAGGCTGAGAGTCGACCGTCATTTCCTGGCGGTCGGACAAGGCGACGGCGGGTTTCGGAGGGTCGGTGTCCATCACTCGCCGGCCCGGGCCTGGCCCTCGCCGAACCGCCGGTAGGCCTCCACGATGTCCTGCACGATCTTGGCCCGGACCACGTCTCGCGCCCCGAGGTGCACGAACTCGATCCCTTCGATGCCGTCGAGAATCTCCTCGATGACCACGAGGCCGGACCTCTGGCCCGGAGGGAGGTCGGTTTGGGTCACGTCGCCGTTGATCACGGCCTTCGCCCCGAACCCGATCCGGGTGAGGAACATCTTCATCTGCTCCGGCGAGGTGTTCTGGGCCTCGTCGAGGATGATGAAGGAATCGTTCAGGCTGTTGTGCGTCACGAGGAAGTCCTCCGTCACGTAGAGGGAGTCTGCGGCCGCGACCTGGATGCACACCGTCTCCTCTTCACCCGCCGGCTCGATGCTGTCGATGAACCGCATTGGCCGGCCGCCACCGTAGACTCGGTACAACTCGAGCTTGCGAGTGAGACGGAACGGTTGGACGCCTTCGGGCAGGCGTATGTCCAAAACGTAAGCATCCGACCGGTGGTGGACGTCACGGCCGTGGGCGCGGCCGGGACGTCGGCCCTCGGCGGCCCGTGTCCGCCAGTTAGCGACTCCACCCAAAGACCGGACGAGGAAGACGACGTCGTCACGCAATCGTGTAGAAGTGGTCACGTACTGGATGCGACAGCTGCGCCCACGCTGCAGAACGGGCCCGCCATCCGTGTCCAGCAGTCCCTGAAGGAGCGCGAGGCGGACATCCGAGGAGTTGTGCAGATAGGGCTCTGGGACGAACTTTGTAGGGGAGCGAGTCCCCGCAAGGCCGAGATCCCGGAGCAGCGCCGTCACCGGATTCGCCACACGGAGCCCGCCCCGGCCACCCCTGGTGTGACGGAGTACGTAATTGGCTCCCTTGGGCCGAAGCTCGATGTCCTCGAGAGCCAACTCCAGCGCCAGCGCGAGCTCGGGATCGGTGGTCGCGAACATCGGCGTCGAGGACGTGGTTAGGCATCCATCACCCAATAGAAGTCCGAGCGCGTAGGGGTCCACGGGTACGTCACGCGGCTCAAATTCGATCGGCTGCGAGATAAGCGGAAGCTCCAAACGGTGATAGTGGGCCTGCCTGAGTTGCCCGATCATGTCGCGAGTCTCGAGGACCCGAGCAGGTTTGCCGCGCTGCCGGTCCGCAGGCGTGCACACGGCCCATAGATGCTCAGCGCAACACAAGGTCGAGGCGCCGTCCTGGGTCCGCAGGCGGAAGACTCTCTTTCGACCCTGCGGGTACACACCCAGCACCGGTGTGGGAAGACCGTCAGACCCGATCACCAGATCGCCGACAGTCAGGCTTCCTATGGGCCGGAACCCCGACGGCGTCAGCACCTGGCTGAAGAGCGGTTGGGCGCGACCCCGCATGAACCCCAGCGGGGCGACCTCGATGGTGCCGCGTTCGATGAGTCGCTGGAACGCGTCGGCGTCCATCATCTCGTACAGGGCGTCGTACAGCGGCTTGAGATAGGGATCGATCTTCTCGTAGAGCGTCCCCGGCAGGAATCCCAGCCGTTCGCCCGCCTCCACGGCGGGGCGGGTGAGGATGATCCGGGAGATCTGCCGCTCATGGAGCGCCTTCACCGCGGTGGCCACGGCGAGGTAGGTCTTCCCCGTTCCAGCGGGGCCGATGACGAAGGTGACCGTGGCTCGCCGGATGGCGTCCACGTACTTCTTCTGCCCGAGCGTCTTGGGCCCGATGGACTTCCCGCGCGACGTGAGAAGGGTGTCGGCGAGCACGTCGGTCGGGCGGACGGAGTCCTTCTTGATCAGGTCGATGGTCTGACCCACGGACATCGAGTTGAGCTCCTGCCCGGCACCGAGCAGAGTAAGCAGCTCCTCGAACAGCAGCGCCACGCGCTCCGCCTCCTCGGGTTCGCCGGTGATGGTGATCTCATTGCCCCGGACGACGATCTGGGAGGCGAAGGCGGCCTCGATGACCTTGAGGAATTCGTCCCGCTGCCCCAGCAGGGCCACCATCGACTGGTGACCGGGCACCAAGAGCTTCACTTGCGTGTTGGCCTCGGCCAATGTGTTTCTCGGGGACCTCCCCCGTTTGGTCGAAAAGGGGTCGCCAACGCGACCCCACTTCTGTTGATTATACCGCCGGCCACCCCGCCTATCCTCAGATCAGCCCGGGGGCCAGCTCATCTGCCGCCCGCCGAGAAGGTGAAAGTGCAGGTGGTGGACGCTCTGCCCCGCGTCCGGGCCGACGTTCGTCACCAGGCGCCAGCCGCTTCGGTCGATCCCCTCGGCCCGGGCCAGATGCCCGGCGGTGGTAAGGATCTCCGCGAGCAGCGCGCCGTGCTTGTCCTTGAGAGCGCGGGCCGATTCGATGTGTTCCTTCGAGATGATGAGGATGTGTGTCGGCGCCTGAGGGTTGATGTCGCGGAAGGCCACGACGTGTTCGGAGGAGTGGACGATGTCGGCCGGCTGTTCCTTCGAGGCGATCCGGCAGAAGAGGCACTCCTCCACGGCGGGCCGATGCTACTCCGGCCGCCGACTCAGGGTCGAGGCCCAGTCCAGACAGGGCGCTCGGTGGAATCATCGTCGACCGTCTGGACGCCGCCGGATCCGGGGCGGACAAGGCCCCGAGCCCGCTCCCGGGCCAACGCGACGAGCAAGCCCCGCCGCTCGTCGGGCTCTGGCTCGGCCGGCCCTCGGGATACCCGGCAATCGCCTACCCGGAGGAGCCGTCCGCCCAGGACGAGCGGAGCCGGACGGCCGGCGAACCGGCGCGAGGCGTGCAGGTGGGGCGTCGTGGATTGGCCCGTGTCGCCCACCCGGCCGATCATGTCCCCCGCCTCCACGGGCCCCGTGTCCTCGATGGTGTCCAGGTGGGCCATATGGATCCGCTCCCGGCCGTCCTCGGAGATCCAGAGCACGGAGTTCCCCCAACCGTCCTCGCCGACCCGCGAGAACACCCTGACCCGGCCATCCTCGGGAGCCAGGATCGGCCACCGGTAGTCGGTGGGACTCCCCATGTCCAGGGCCGGCCCGAATCCCTCGGGCGTGCCGTGATTGGGGTGAGTGGTGGCGCACCACTCCTTCCCCTTCGGGAAGACGTCTCCGACGGTTGCGGAGGCCGGGAGCGAGACGAGCGCCGGGAGGAACCCGAGCAACGCAAGCAGAAGCGGATGGGGAAGCTTTGCGGGCACCGGGGAACCCTAGCAGGCCAGGCAGGCGAATCACAACATTTCCGCGGGTCCGGAAAGAGAAGCTGGTTTCGCCCGAATCGCCGTGAGAGTCCGGTTTCTCGAAACGGTCGCTACCCCAGGCGGCCGTACCGGGCCAGGGCCACGGCGGCCGCCACGACAGCGGCGGTCTCCGTGCGAAGCACGTTGGGTCCGAGGGAGGCGAGGAGGGCACCCTGCTCTGCGGCGGCCGCCGCGGCCACCTCGGAAATCCCTCCCTCAGGACCAACGACCAGGCCCAGTCGCTCGGGCGGTTCGTCCGGGAGCAGCCCCAGAAGCCCGTCGTCCGCGTGCTCCCACAGCACGATGGTCGGGCCGTCCCGAAGCGCCTCGGTGAGGGCTTCGCCCCACCCGAGAGGGCCGCGAACCTCGGGGAGGAACCGGCGCCTGGACTGCTTGGCCGCCTCGCGGGCCACGGCCTCTGCCCTCTCGCCCGCCTTGAGCGCTCGCTCCCCCTTCCACCTTCGTACGCTGCGAGCCGCCTCTACCAGCACGATCTCGTCCGCCCCGACCTCGGTGAGCTTCTGCACCGCCCAGGTCAGGCGGTCCCCCTTCGGCGGCGAGAGCAGGACTCGAAGGATCGGTAGGGGCCGGGATTCCCCCACTCGCTCCTCGACCTCGCCCTCCAGGAGCAGTCCGGATGCCCGGACCACCCGGCACCGAGCCAGCCCGCCGCGCCCATCCGACGAGGTGAACCGGTCGCCCTGGCGCAGACGCAGCGACCGGATGGCGTGGTGCGCGTCATCCGCCGAGAGGATGACGGTCTCGCCGGGCTGAGGGGCCCCGGCGAAGAAGTGGGGAACGCCCATGGCTGGGCGGGGCGCTAGTCGCGCTGCCGCAGGCGGCCGGGCAGGGGGCCCGCCCCCGGCAGCTCCCCGCGCATCCGGGCGAGCTCCTCGACGAGCTTCCGCTCCTCCTTCGGAAGATCGTCCGGGACCACCACGTCCACCTCGACGTAGAGGTCGCCGCGGCCTCGCCGCCCGAGGTGCTGGAGGCCCAACCCGCGGAGACGAAGGAGGGTGCCCGGGCGGGCACCCCGAGGGATGGTCAGGAGGCGGGGCCCGTCGAGCGTGGGGAGCTCCACAGTGGCCCCCAGGATCGCCTGGGTCACCGGGACCTCCAGCGTGCAGAACAGGTCTTCCCCTCGTCGCTCGAACAGCGGGTGCGGAGTGACGCGAAGCGTGAGGTACAGGTCGCCGGCCAGCCCGCCGTGCCTGCCGTGCTCACCACCCGCCTGCACACGCAGCTCCATGCCGTCGGAGACTCCGCCGGGGATCTCCACGGACACCGCCTGGGCCTGGGGGACCCTGCCCTCGCCGCCGCAGTCCTTGCACGGCGAGGCGATCTGTTCACCGGTCCCCTCGCAGGTTCCGCAGGTCCGGGAGGTCATCACCGTCCCGAACACGCTCCGCCGAACGTCGGAGATCTCTCCCGTCCCTCCGCACCGGCTGCACCGGCTGGGGAAGGTCCCCGGCTCGCAGCCGTTACCGCCACATCGGGCGCATTCCTCCAGGCTCTCCACCTGGAGCTCCTTCTGCGCCCCGAAGGCGGCCTCCTCGAAGGTGAGGTCGAGGACGGCGTGGAGGTCCGCGCCACGACGGGTCCGGGTTGGCCGGCCCCGGGTGCGCGTCCGGGTGAAGGTTCCGCCGAAGAACGCGCTGAACAGGTCGGAGAGGTCGGGCCCGAACCCGAACATGTCCGGGGTCAGCCCCTCACCGCCGAACATGTCGTACTGGCGACGCTTGTGGGGATCGGAAAGCGTCTGGTAGGCCAGGTTGATCTCCTTGAATCGCCGGTCGGCTTCGGGATCCTGGCTCACGTCGGGATGGTACTGGCGGGCGAGCTTGCGGTAAGCCCGCTTGATCTCCTCACTCGACGCATCGGGCGGGACCCCGAGGACCTGGTACAGGTCGCGAGCCTGGGTCATCGAGACGAGAGTGTAACGGCCGGAGGCTATCCGGCCATGGCGTCGACGATCTCGGTCAGCCGGCGAGCCACCGCATCCACGGAGGAGATGACGGTCAGGTATTCCATCCGGGTCGGCCCGACGACCGCGATGGCGCCGACGGGCCTCCCCCCGGCCAGATACGGGGCCACCACCACGCTGGCCTCACGCATGGCCTGGAGAGGGATCTCGTGACCGATGAGCACGGTGACGTCCTCGCGCTCCGCCGGCAGCCCCCGAAACAGCCGCAGCACCGCGGCCTCCTCGTCGAGGGCCTCGAACAGCTGCCGCACGGTCTCCCGGCGCTCGAAGGCCTCCTCGATCTTGGCCACGCCACCCAGGAATGCGTGCTCGGCACCTTGCTCGAGGTCCCGGAAAGCCGACCCCACCGCGGCGAGCAAGGACCGCTGGTTGCCTTCCGCCCGGGCGGTGAGGGCCTCCACGCGATCGCCCGCCTGGCCGAACGAGAGGTCATTGATCTCCCGGACCAGGGCCTCGGAGACCCCCCGGACTGCCGCCTCATCCCCGGCAGCCGGGAGCTCCAGGACCCTCTTGTCCACCCGACCGGTGTCGGACACGACCAGGAGGAGCGCGGTCGAGCCGAGCGGGACCAGTTCGGCCCGGACGACCTTGCTTCCCTCGACCACCGGGGTGAGGGCCACCGCGGCGTAATGGGTGAGGCGGGACAGGACCTGCGCGGTCCGCCGGAGGGCCTCCTCGACGTCGCCCTGGAGCTCGGACAGCGACTCGGCGATGGCCCGCCGCTGTCCCGGTGAGAGGCGCGGAGGGGCGGGCAGGGTGTCGACGTAGAAGCGGTAGCCGAGATCTGTGGGAATCCGTCCGGCAGAGGTGTGAGGCTGCTCGAGGAAGCCCAGCTCGGTGAGAAGAGCCATATCGTTGCGGATGGTCGCGGGGCTCACGCCGAGGCGGTACCGCACCGCTACGGTCCCGCTCCCAACCGGCTCCGCCGACCGGATGTAGTCCGTGACCACGGCGCGGAGCACGACCGCCGTCCGCGGCCCGAGGTCCGCCACGGCCTCGCCAGGCCGTGGGGCCTCCCCAGCTCTCCGGCGGGCGGGCCGGGAGCTTGCCCGAGCGCGCTTCGCTGTCATCTCCTCGAACCCATTATTAGCAGTCACGGGCTTCGAGTGCTAGGACCAGGTCGTTTGCCAGCAACATCCCCCGGTCGGTGAGGGCGAACCGGCCGGCTCGGCGCCGGGCCAGCCCTCCGGAGAGATATGCCCGGGCGACGTCGGCGGGGACCCACGACTCGGGGACGCCGCGGGCCAGCCGAACCGACAGGAAGACCCGCTCCAGCTCTGCCTCGGCCGGGTCCGGGCGCTCCTCTCCCTCGATCGGCAGCCTCCCGGCCCCGAGCTGGTCCAGGTAGCGCTGCGGGAGGCGGACATTCCACCATCGCCTGCCGTGATGGAAGGAGTGGGCCCCGGCGCCGAGCCCCAGGTACGGCCGACCCTCCCAGTAGCCCAGGTTGTGGAGGCACTCGTGTCCGGGCTGGGCCCAGTTCGACACTTCGTAGTGCTCGTATCCCCCGGCCGCCAAGCGTTCGCACGCGGCCTCGTACAGGTCGGCCTGGAGATCGGGGTCGGGAGCGGGGATCCGCCCGGAGGCGACCTTGTGGCGCAGCGGCGTTCCCGGCTCCACCGTGAGCGCATAGCACGAGAGGTGGTCGGGCTCGATGGCGACCGCCTCGTCCAGCGTTCCCCGCCACGAGGCCAGGGTCTCCCCCCGGGCGCCGTAGATGAAGTCGAGGTTCACATCGTCGAAGCCGGACGCTCTGGCGTCCCCAAAAGCGCGGCGGGCCGAGTCGGCCGAGTGGATGCGTTCGAGCGAGGCGAGCACCGCCGGGTCGAAGGACTGGACGCCCATCGACAGGCGAGTGATCCCGGCCGCGCGAAGCCGCTCCAGGTACGCCCGGTCGACGGTATCGGGGTTGGCCTCGCAGGTGACCTCGGCGCCCGGGGCGACGTCGAAGTGACCCCTGAAGGCTTCGATCAGCGCAGCGATGGCCTCGGGGGCGAGCGTGGTCGGAGTGCCGCCCCCGAGATAGATGGAGACGAAGCGTACGCCGGCCCATTCCCCCGCGTGCAGGCGGGCCTCCCTGCGGAGCGCATCGGCGTACGCGGGACCCAGATGCGACAGGCCTGCGTACGCGTTGAAGTCGCAGTATCCGCACCTCGTCAGGCAGAAGGGCACGTGGACGTAGAGCCCGGCGTCGGCGGAAGCCGCGGACGGTCTCACTGTCCCGGGCCCCGGTCCACGCGAAGGGCGGCGATGAACGCCTCCTGCGGAACGTCCACCTTCCCCACCCGCCGCATCCGCTTCTTCCCCGCCTTCTGCTTCTCGAGCAGCTTGCGCTTGCGCGTCACGTCGCCCCCGTAGCACTTCGCCAGGACGTCCTTCCGCTTGGCACGGACCGTTTCCCGAGCGACGATGCGCGTGCCGATGGCGGCCTGGATGGCCACGTCGAACAGCTGCCTTGGGATGAGCTCGCGGAGCCGCTCGACCATCCTCCGCCCGTACGCGGCCGCCTTCTCACGGTGAACCACCGAGGAGAACGCGTCCACCGACTCGGCATGCAGCAGGATGTCCACCCGCACGAGATCGGCCTCCTGATGCCCTGCGTGCTCGTAGTCGAGCGACGCGTAGCCGCGGGTCCGCGACTTCAGCTGGTCGAAGAAGTCGAAGATGATCTCGGCCAGCGGAAGGAGGTATCGGATCTCCACGCGCTCCGGGGCCAGGTAGCGCATCTCCTCGAGCGATCCCCGGCGGGCCTGGCACAGGTCGAGCACCGCGCCGAGATGCTCGGAGGGGGTGACGATGGTCGCCACGACATAGGGCTCCTCGACCCGCTCGTAGGTGCCCGGCGGGGGCATCTCCGATGGGTTGTGGACCTCACGGACCTCCCCGGCGCTCACCACCCGGAAGGCGACGTTCGGAGCGGTGGCGATGAGTGAGAGGTCGAACTCCCGTTCCAGCCGCTCGCGGACGATGTCCATGTGCAGGAGCCCGAGGAAGCCGCACCGGAAGCCGAACCCCAGCGCCCGGGACGACTCGGGCTCGTACACGAAGGCGGCGTCGGACAGGCGCAGCTTGTCCAGGGCATCCCGCAGCGGCGCGAAGTCGTCACCCTCGACCGGGTACAGTCCGCTCCACACCATCGGCTTGGGCTCGCGGTATCCGGGCAGCGGCTGGGAGGCCTTCCGCGCCGCGAGCGTGATCGTGTCGCCCACCTTGGCCTGGCGGACGTCCTTCACCCCCGTCACCACGTAGCCGACCTCCCCCACGCCCAGCGCTTGCAGGGGGAAGGGGTCGGGGGCGAACACCCCGACCTCCTCTGTCTCGGACTCGAGCCGGGTGGCCATCATCAGGATCCGCCCGCGGGGAGACAGCTGCCCGTCGACCACCCGCACGTAGGCCACCACGCCTCGGTAGGCGTCGTAGGCGGAGTCGAAGATGAGGGCCCGGGGCGGTCCGTCCGCGTCACCCGTCGGTGGGGGCACTCGCTCGATCAACGCCGCGAGCAGGTCCGGCACACCTTCGCCCGTCTTCGCCGACACGCGCAGGATGGCCTCTTCGGCCTGGCCGGTGAGCTCGGCGAGCTCCCGGACAGCCTCGGGCACGTCTGCCTGCGGCAGGTCGATTTTGTTCACCACGGGAACGATGGCCAGGCCCGCCTGCTCGGCGAGGTGGTGGTTCGCCAGGGTCTGGGCCTCGATGCCCTGGGCGGCATCGACGAGGAGGACCGCGCCCTCGCACGCCGCCAGGGCTCGGGAAACCTCGTAGGTGAAATCCACGTGGCCGGGGGTGTCGATGAGGTTCAGCGCGTACTCGGTCCCGTCGAGCTCGTAGCGGAGCCGGACGGCCTGGGCCTTGATGGTGATCCCCCGCTCCCGCTCCAGGTCCATACGGTCCAGGAACTGCTCCCGCATCTGCCGCTCCGGCACGGCGTGGGTAAGGTCCAGGAAGCGGTCGGCCAGCGTGGACTTCCCGTGGTCGATGTGGCTGATGATGGCGAAGTTGCGGATGCGCGCCGGATCGGTCACGCGGCCATGGTAGCCGGGCCCAATGGCTTCCACCTGCTAAACTGCCCGCTCGTGGCCAACATCAAGTCGCAGATCAAGCGCAACCGCCAGAACGAGCGACGGCGTGTTCGCAATCAGGCCGTCCGCACCAGGCTGAAGTCCGAGGCCAAGAAGGTGCGCACGACTACCGAGGGCGGGGACCGAGAGGCAGCGGCGGCGCAGCTCCAGCGAGCGGCCCAACTGCTGGACAAGGCGGCGTCCAAGGGAGCGATCCACAAGCGAACCGCGGCGCGGCGGAAGTCCCGGCTGGCTCGGAGGGTCGGTTCCTCCGAGAGCTGACGGAGGCCTAGCCGCGCCCCGCCGTCCGGGCCACGTCCGGCGCCCCGGCGATCCGCACCAGGAGCTTTGCCAGAACCACGTCGCCCGGCGATCCCTGCTTGAGCAACCGATCGGCCTCGTTCACGTGCTCGTGCAGCCCGGCGAGCTCGCCTTCTGAGAAACGCCGGGCCTGGTCACGGTACCGCCGAACCTGCCAGTCGAACCGGAGTCCCGCGGCTCTGGCTGCTTCGGCGGGGGCCATGCGCTCGGGTAGGGCCCGGACCCGGAGCAGGTCCCTGAGGCGAGCGGCCAGACCTCCCAGGATCACCAGAGGCTCTTCCCGAGCGTCGAGGAGGGCGGCCAGCGTCCGCAGGGCCCCGCGGACGTCGCGCCCGAAGGCCAGGTCGGAGAGCTCCCAGACGCGCCGCTCCCCGAATCCCCGGAACTGGGCGCCGATCGTCTCCGGCGTGAGCCCCTCCTTCGGGAAGGCCGCGGCGATCTGCTCCACGGCCTGATCGAGGATGGCGGGGTCTTCCCCCAGCGTCTCGACGAGAGCCGAGGCGCCTGCGGGCGAGGCAGGCAGCCCCCGACGGCGTGCCCGGGCCCGCACCCACGCGGGCAGCTCGCGTCGTTCCACGGCCACCCGCCGGACCTCCACTTCTTTGGGGAGCGCTCTCGCAAGGGCGGCAGGAGGACCCTTCGCTCGGGGTCCCACCTCGACCAGGAGGACCAGTGTCGCGTCCGGCGACGGGGACCGCGCGTAGCGAAGCACCTCATCGCGGCCTTCCTCGGGGAGGCTCCCGGCGTCGGTGATCAGGAGAGCGCGGGCCTCCCCGAACAGCGACGGCGTAGCCAGATCCCCCGTTCCCCCCGGAACCCACTCGGAGGCATCGACCTCGCGGGGCCGGACATCACCGAGAAGCTCTCGCGCCTCGGTACGAAGAAGGAAGGGGTCCTCGCCCCACAGGACGATCACGGGGGAATCGGTCACCGGGCGGATTCTACGAGAACTCCCTGCGGGTCGAACCGGACGGTGACGTCGCCGGACTGGTCCGTACGGAATACCAGCGCCCCGGAGCGCCGAAGAGCCGACAGGACCCACGGCACCGGGTGGCCGTACTCGTTGGGACCCACGCTCACCACGGCGACCTCCGCCCCCACGGCGTCGAAGAACTCCTCGAGAGAGGTGGCCCCGCCCTGGTGGGGGACCTTGAGCACCGCGGCGGCTACCGGATCGCCGTCGGCGATCAGGTCGCGCTGCGCGGGTTCCTCGGCATCCCCGGTAAACAGGACCGACGAACCCGGATCAGCGTGACCGGCCAGATGTAGCAGGAGCACCAGGGAGCTGTCGTTGGGCTCGTCCGCCGAACAGGCCTCGGGCCCGAGCACCTCGATCACCAGGCTTCCCACCTCCAGCCGCTCCCCTCCCCGAGGGTTGCGGACCGGGATCCCCTCGGCGTCGGCGGACTCGAGCATCCGTCGGTACTGAGGGGCCTCGTGCGGACAGCCGGGCTCGATGAGGATCGCCACCGGGAACCGGGCGAAGATCGCCGGGAATCCGCTCACGTGGTCAGCGTGCGGGTGCGAAACCACCGCGAGATCGATCCGCCGCACCCCGAGCCGGGCCAGCTTCCTGGACACCAGCTGCTCGTCGGGGCCCGAATCGATCAGCACGGTCCCTCCGTCGGGTGTGCGCACGACGGCGGCGTCACCCTGGCCCACGTCGAGGAAGGTGACGGTGAGCGCGGAGGGAGGGCCGGCACGGCCCCCGACCGGCCACAGGAACCCGCCCGCAACCAGCAGGGCCACCAGGGTTAGGATCGACCGCCTTCCGCGCCGGAGACGCCACACGGCCACCACCGCGAGGACCGACACGAGGACAGGCAGCGCGGGCCCCTCGGACACGATCTGGGGCAGGGGCGCGCGGGCGAGCCGATCGGCTACCCACTCGACGTAGCCGAGCGGGAGCTCCGCCATCGCACCGACCACCCGCCCGGCGGGGGCCCACGCGTGGGCAGCTCCGGCAGCGGCCAGCCCACTCAGCAACGAGGGAGGAACGGCTGGGAACGCGAGCATGTTCGCCATGAGCGTGGCCGCGGGCACAACCCCGAACCGCAGCAGCAGGAGAGGAGTGACCGCGACCTGTGCCCCGAGGGTCGCCGCAGCAGCCAGTGCCACCGGGCGCGGGAACCACCACAGTCGCGACGCGAGCGGACCGGCCAGGGCCACGATCCCCGCCGTCGCCGCCACCGACAGCTGGAACCCGACCGATCTCGCCAGCCACGGATCTCCCACGAGGAGAAGGAGGACTGCTCCTCCGAGGATCGGCGCCGAGCTGCGGGGCCGCCCGGCGAACGACCCACCCAGGGCCAGCCCGGCCATGGCGCTGGCCCGGAGCACCGAGGGCTCCCACCTGGTGAGCAGGGCGAAGAAGGCCACCCCGGCGATCCCCACGAGGAGACGCGCTGCCGAGGAGGCCCGCATCGCGGCGGCCAGGGCCAGCAGCGGAGCCAGGAACATGGCCACGTTCGAGCC
>DASYVD010000083.1:0-1989 GCA_036000545.1 Actinomycetota bacterium
TGAGCCCGCCCACGTCTACAGGGTTCGGGGCCGCAGGAAGCGGCGCGAGGCAGCCTAACCAAGGGGCGGACCGACCAAGTGACCGCGGTCCCGGGCCAGTGGGGCAGCGGAACCCAAAGAATCTCCCAAGGCGCTCAAAGGCCGGGTCCACGCCTGCCCTCCGTCTGGCGGTGCGTTGTGCCGGGGATCAGCGTGAAGGGTGCCGAGACCCGGATTCGCATCTTGAGCACTCCTCTCTAGGATCGACGCCCCGTAGTCCTGTCGATCCTTTCATCGTGCTCCGTCGCGGGCTCGTGCCCGGCTCACGGTCCGGCGAGACGTCGAAGGACATCGAGATCGCGTGCAAGGAAGCGCCGCGCCCGCTAGGTACTGTGCAGAGCCCCGCGGACCGAGGCCTCCACGTCCTCCCAGGAGAACAGACGGCCCGGCCGGACCCATACCCTGCCACCCTCGAGGACGGCCTCGGCCACCCCGGGGACCGGAACAGAGCCGCGAGGGTTGGATCGGGACCGGCCATCTCCGGGCTCTCGGCCACGATCCTGGGTCCTTCGTAGGCGACCTCGAACGCTCGTGGCGGAGGCTCGTCGGGGAGGGGAGCGGGAGCCCCCCACGCTGCCTCGATGGTCCGAGCTACCCCCTCCCACGCCGCCTTGGCGTCGCAACCGGGGCTCAGGTTCAGCCGCGCCCGGTACCGGTGGAGGTCGATGGAGCGGACCCCATCCACTGCGAGCAGGGAGCGGAGCCCTTCGGGTGGGCTCGCCGGTGGGCACTTCTCGATGGTGGCTCGGGTGAGCTCCACAGTGGTGTGGACACGGATCACCCGGGGGTTAGGCGCTCTTTCCAGGGCCCACGTCACGGCCGGCCGGATCTCCTCAGGGGCCTGCTGTCGTCACGGGGGTCTCGGGCCCGAGGCCATCTCGGAACGAGGTCCCCAGACGGTCGACTGAAGATGCCCTATCCCTGGATCCAGGACCTTGATCCAGCCGTAGGCAGCCATGGCGGCCGGGTAACCCCCGGTCGAGATGGCGAGCAGCGCCACCTGCCGGATGGCCTCGCGCTCGATGCCCTCGGCGAGGGCCTTCCGTGCGTGGGAGCGGACGCCGCCCTCGGATTCCCTCCCGATGGCGATCCCGAGCTTCGCCAGCCGACGCTCCCTCGCCCGAGAGGGGCCCGGCCTCGTGCAGGCGCTCCGCGAGGCCCCGGAAGGCCTCCATCACCGCGGGGTAGTGGGCGCCGAACCGCTCGAAGACCTGAGGTAGATACCCGCCCATCGCCTCCTCCTTCGGTCACACGAACGGTGGCCAGGAACGGCATCTCGGCGGTCCACGAGCGCCGTGTGCCAGACCCGGGAACAACGATAATCGCGACGGAGCCTGGAGCGAGCGGTGGCCGGTGCCATCAGGTTCGGCGCGAGCGTCTCCGTGTCCGGCAGGTACGCCCTGCAGGGCCAGAAGGTGATCGCCGGTCTGGGGGCCTGGGTCGAGGCCGTGAACGCCAGCGGGGGTCTGAAGGTGGACGGGGCCGGGGGGCGGGCTCCCGTCAGGCTCGTCTACTACGACGATGCGAGCTCGCCCGCCAGGGCCGCGGCGAACGCCGAGCGGCTGCTCGACGCGGACGCAGTAGAGATCCTGATCGGGCCGTACGCGAGCGACTTGACCCGAGGGCCTGCTTCAACAGGCGCGTGATCTGCTGCTGGAGGTTGCCTCCAGGGGTCGGCCCGCCGCCGCCGTGGGCCCCATCGCCGACCTGGGGAGCGCCCCCGGGCCGGGGCGGGCACCAGCAGTGGTCCGCGATCAGCGACTGGTACCATCCGTAATCTCACCTACCGCGCGCCGGTCCTCGGTGAACATGAGGAGTCCTCGGCAGCCGGAGCAGCAGGCACTTTGGCTAGCTATCCCGGTCTCCCCGTGGCACGCTGCCTTTGGAACGATGCATCGAGATTCGCGAAGGCTCCTCATCCTCCTCGCGGCGGCGGGGCTTTCGGTCGCC
>DASYVD010000084.1:0-9252 GCA_036000545.1 Actinomycetota bacterium
CGAGGACATCGCGAGCGGCGCTTCTGCGGACTTGAAGGTCAACCTCCAGCCCGGCAACTATGTGTTGATCTGTAACATCTCCACGGACGGAGGCCACTACGCCCAAGGCATGCGCACGGCGTTCACGGTGAGCTCCTAGCGCACGCGCGTCAGAGCAGTCAGGGACATCGTCGAGGGCAAAGTGCCCCCGGGGGGGCTTGGACCAGACCTGCGACGCCTGGTGCGGCTCCGACAGCGGCTCCGCGTGCGGTTGAAGCGCTGATTCTGACAAGCCGCGCAGCATCGTGGCGCTGTGGGGCGGTCGTCCCTGAACAAGATTCGATTCCCAGTCGCGGAGGCGAAGGGAACAGTATAAGAACCCGAACTCCGCTGGTCAGGCGATCTGGGTAGGCGCTCGGCAGTGGGGTCGCGTTTTCTGATTCTGGCGACGCTCGAACACTGCCGCATCCAATGCTCATCGCCGCGACCGCGAGTTATCTCGTCAGGCATGGCATGCGGGTCGAGAATCGGCGGGTCGGGCGGTAAGCCGTGTATTCGCACCTAGCAGAGCATGCATACCGAGACTCCACGATTTCCCCCCGCTGACTCCACCATCTCCGGCTTGAGGGCAGGTCCTCGCGGCGGTTGGCAGGCCCGCACGTGGAGGTGCGCTGAGCGCCGAGCGATGTCCGGAGTACACGTTTGTCAGCGTTCGGCGTCAGATTCTGCACCGGTCCCAGCCAGCGTGATCCCCTTCAAGTCCTCGCGCAGCTGGGCATGAACAACAGGCAATCCCCAGAGGGCGGGGGAAATGTCTATTCGAGCTGAAAGAGCGGGCCTCGAGTTGGTGGGCTGGGTGGCGCGCGCCCTCGCCCGTGGCCACTTCATGATCGCGTCGTCGGCGGGTGCCGGGTCTCCTGGCCAGCTGCCCGAGCCACTTAGGGAGGCTTCATCGCGGAGCGCGGCTGATTTACCCTACGCCGAGCACCGGGATCGCGCAGCGAAGGAGGGTGATTGCGTGCACCCCCAGATGCGGCCAGATTCAGTGATCTCGGCGATGGTTGGCACCTCACACGGTGATGACCACCTTGCCCCGCCCGTGCCCAGTTCCCACCTCGCGGATAGCGTCCGGTACATCGCTAAGTCGATATCTCGCACCAATCACTGGCGTCACCTTGCCGGCCTCGATCAAGTCCTTGAGCACGAGGAGATCCTGGGTCTTAGGTCGCCCGAGGAAGTTCGTCATCTTCTGCCCGACGAACGGCGAGATCGCCTTGGCCCGCATCACGCGACCCATCCCCAACCATCGTCCGCCGCCCTCGCCGCCTGCGAGGATGAGCGTCCCCTTCGAGGTGAGGACACGCCGCAGGATTGACAACTCGCGGTTGCCCGCGGTGTCGAAGATGACGTCGTAGCGGCGCGTGCCGTCAGCGATGTCCTCACGCGTGTAGTCGATGACCTCGTCCGCGCCAATCGAGCGGACAAGCTCGACCTTCGAGGTGCTGCACACGCCGGTGACGCGGGCACCGAACGCCTTCGCGATCTGTACGGCGAACGACCCAACTCCTCCGGCCGCTCCGATGATCAGCACCTCCTGCCCGGTCCGGACCTTGCCCACGTCGCGCATTCCCTGGAGCGCGGTGCAGCCAGTGGTCGGTACCGTCGCGGCCTGCTCGAAGCTCAGGTTCGCAGGCTTCGGCGCAAGCTTGTCAGTCCGCGCGGTCGCGTACTCGGCGAACGCTCCATCGGCCACGCCGAACACCTCGTCGTCCACACGGAACTGGGTGACGTCGTCACCAACTGCTTCGATGCGCCCCGCGAGGTCCTGACCCCGGACCCGCTGCTTGGGTGCTCGCATCCCCGATACCAGGCGGATCGCGTATGGAATGCCGGTCATGATGTGCCAATCGCCAATGAACGCGCTCGCAGCGCCCACGCGGATCAGGACTTCCCCGTGACCCGCGACCGGCGTGTCGATGTCCCCGAGCTTCAGGACATCGGCCGAGCCGTACCGGTCTTGGACGATTGCCTTCATGCCACCCCCTGAACGGGTGCATCATGCCCTGACGACCCGTACCTGCGCGAGACCAGAGCGTAGTCGCAGCCGCATTCGCCCCGCCACCTACGGTTGGCGCGACCCAACGCCAACGGAGAGTCGAAAGAAGTCTGGTCCGGACGGGGTGGCTAGCCGGATCGGCGGGGACGTCCTTGGTCGCGACGATGATGGCGTCAGATTGGTCAGCTAGATCCCCTCGCGCCGTACCGGTTCGCCGCCAGGGCCGCATCCCAGATCCCTGGAGCAACGCTCGTAACGGTCGAGGCAGGCGGCCACTTCTTCATGGGCACGACACCGAGGTCCGCGAGGCGGGAGAGCGGCAGGAAGTTCCTGGGGCCGCCAGCGTGGGACGACGGATCCAGTCGTCGCGGCTAAGGACTCCCCTGAGACGGTCATCTAGTAGGAGGCTGGTGCAACTCGCTCCTGGCTCGCGCCGCCTCGCGGACCCCGGCGACCAACGAGGGTTCCCCTTTGGGCTTAACTCCTTAGAATCCCAACTCGTGGCGAGGACACTCACTGGCGAGCAGCTGGCGCTCGAGGCAGGTTCCTCCGTGGATGTCGTCGATCGTCTCGTCCAAATTGGGGTCCTGAAACCGGGCTCCTTCGATCGGTTCCTTCCTGGCGACATCATTCGCGTGGAGGCCGTTCAAGCATTCGTGGATTCCGGTCTGAGCCTAGATCAGATCGCCTCCGCGAGCGGGCAGGGATTGTTCACGTTCGAGTTCCTTGATGCCTTGTACTCCGAGAGGGCTCCGTTGTCCGGACATACCTATGAGGAGTTCAAGCGATCGATCGGGCGGATCGCTCCACGCCTTCCCGCGATCTACGCGGCGATGGGACTACCCGAGCCTGAGGCGGCCGCGCTTCTTCGAACGGACGAAGAGGAGATCCTTACGGAATTCCTCGCTGTGTGGAGTGAAAGCAGCGATGAGGAGGCCTTCACGCGTGCGGCTCGACTCGTTGGAGAGCCGGCGCGAATAGTGAGCTATGGGTGGGTGGAGCTGTATTACGAAAGCGTACTCGGAGGTCACGACCGAACCGACCTTCCCCTAGCCGAGCTCATCGAGGCCATGGCCCGAACAGGACCCAGAACCACAGCACTGCTTCCCAAGATGCTGACGTGGCTGCAGCAGCGACACTTGCAGAGTGCGATTGATCAGGCAAACTTCGAAGCCATCGAACAGCGGCTCGCCCGTCATGGCCTGGCGCCTCCTATACCGGATCGGCCGGCGGCGATGGCCTTCGTTGACATCTCCGGGTACACGCACATGACCATCCAGAGAGGAGACCAACTAGCCGTGCGATTCTCGGAGCGGCTCAGAGAGGCTGCCCTCGAGGTGGCCCGCCAGCACGGTGGCAGGCTGGTCAAGCTACTCGGCGATGGGGCAATGCTGCACTTCCGGGACCCTGAGGACGGCGTCCGTGGCACGATCGAGCTCGTCCGGATGTTCGCGAACGCGGACTTCTCGTTACATGTCGGCGTCCACGCGGGACCGATGATCGAGCGTGACGGAGACTATTTCGGACAGACTGTCAATTTGGCCTCACGGGTGAGTTCGACGGCCGGCGCTGGCGAAATCAAGGTCACACAGGCAGTCGTGGCGGCTACCGAGGGCTCAGGGGTTCGCTACGAAGCTGTTGGCCCGGCGGTCCTGAAAGGGCTCGAACCGATCGAGCTTTTCCGAGTCATGGCCTGAGGACTGGTCATGGGACTCGACCGTCCGGTGCGGGAGGGGACGAACTCGCGAAGGCGTGGCCGTGTCCTGGCCCTGGCGGGCGCCTCTTCGCGATCGCCTCAGTCTTCTGATGATCGAGATTGCCGGCCAGCCGATATTGGCAATCGAGACGTAGCCGGAGCCTTGTGAGGGCCTTTCCCAGCTACCGGAGCTGCGCTCCGGAGCGAACGGAAGCAACAACATCGAGGATCGCCTTGATGGAGTTCGCAGAATCGCCTTGGTCCTCGATCAGCGACGTATGGGTCGCGTCCTGGATGACGCGGTGAACGCTGTTCGTCGACAGGTGGATCATCTCGTCCTGCAACGGAAGCCAACCCTTGTGGGCGTTCTTGACGGCGGTAACGACGACAAGTGGTTTATCTCCCAGGCTCGTCAGAGCCTGGGCCTGCGTAAGGGCGTCTCGGAGCCCGGCAACTTCATCGCGGAAGGCTCGGCTGTAGGCGGAGGTTGACCAGAAGGCGCGCACTTCGGCTCGCTCCTGGGGCGGGAGGCCGGGGACTGCCGAGCCGTAGATCAGTCGCATGACGCCCAGGCGGGTGAGGGCCGGAGTCAGGCCAGCGGCCGCCCGGATGCCGTACTTGTATTCGGTGGCGTAGCCGGGAAGGTTGGCGAACGCGTCGGCGGGCTGGGCATCCAGCAGCACCATCCCGGCGACGTCTGCCGGGTATCGCGCAGCATAGACCTCCACGAACGGGCCGCCGGATGAGTGTCCAACGAGGACGTACGGGGGGTCGACCTGGGCGCGGCTGAGGAGCGTGTGGAGGTCGGTCGCGATCGCGAGACCGTCCTGCGGCGTGTCGGCGAGTTCGCTCCAACCCTCGCCGGCGCGATCGTAGACGCAGACCTTGGTGCTTGCGGCGACACCCGGCTGGATCCATCCGGCCATCATCGCGGCTGGCTCGCCGAGTCCAGCTTCGAGGATCACCGTCGGGCTGCCTGAACCGGTGCAGCTGATGTAAAGCTTGTGGCCGCCGACGTCGATCAGTTGGCCGCCGGCCATGGTGAACTTCGCGCTGTCCTGCGCATCGCGGATCGTCTGGTAGCCGCCGCCGATAGCGGCAAGGAGGAGAACCCCCATCACCGGGTAGAGGACCGCACGGCGCGACCAGTTGCGAAGAGAACGGCGCGATTGGACGATCATCCAGATCGCGAGCGCACCGACGGGGATCGGCCACACCCAGCCGACCGCGCTGAGGACGTTGTCGCTTGGTTGGAAGACAAGGTGGGCAAGACCAAGGACACCCATGAGGATCGCCGGGACGAAGGCCCACCGCTGCGGCTGATCGGTCCGATTGGTCGAGAGCCAAGCAAGCGTCACCCAGCCAAGTGCGAAAGCGAGCAGAGCGACGCCATTGATGACCGGTTCCTCAGCGCCCCCGAACACTAGAAGTGTCAGGACCAGCGCCAAGATGAGACCGCCGAGCATGCTCGCGACAACGATGAGGCCGATGCGACCCTTGCGTTTCGGAGGAAGGCTTTCAGGCGCGACGCTCGGACCTGGAACGTCAGGTCGTCTCGTCGAAGACATCCCCACCATCACCCAAGGTCCGCCGATACAACGACGCGCCCGATGCAGCCAGCCCTCGCATGTTGGAGGGATCGTACAACTACAGAGTCCGCGCACATGATACGGCGGCATGAACGTCCCCCACCCGGGCTCGGGCCGCGTGTGAGGCGTCATCGCCTCCACGGCGCTCGTGATCCTCGCGTCCGCCGGCCTCTACCTCTTGTTCCGTCGCCGCGACTGGCTTTGATGCCACCTTTCACCGCCGGTGGCGGTCCACGTCTCCGCTCGGCGGTGAGTCCCCGGAGCCAAGTTGGAACGAGGCTCTCTCCAGACCGGGGTTCTTATAGTGTTCCCTGCGGTCGCGCATTTCCGCTGGTCACGGCGTAGCGGAGGCGGACGGGAATCGAACCCGCCAGGGAGTTCGTCGAATGAGTCGATGACCACCTGGGCGCTCTCGCGGGCATCCAATCCGGCGGTGCTCCGCCTGCACACCTCCCTGGAGCTTACGCAGGCGACGATCGAAACCTGCCCGCCTTCGACCCCGCAGCACCCCTTCGATCGGCTCCTCGAGACCCCGGGGATCCGGTCGATCGATCTCCATCGGTATCGGGCGCGCCTGAATCTCCTCCCCGGTTCCGATCCCCAGGCGATCACCCGGGAGGTCTGCGAGCTCCTGGCCGAGGAGTGGGGCGATGCTTCCTCGAAACGGGCCGATCCGGCCCGGACCTTTGCCGTGCGCTACCGTGGCTCCCGGCTCGTGGCCGAGAGCCTCCAGATGGCTGGGTCCCAACCGATCCTCCGGGCGCTCTTCGGCGTCCCCGGCGTCGTGGAGGCGATCCTGGAACCGGGGCACGTGTGGGTCCGACTGGGGCGGCTGTTCTCTTGGACCGAGGTCGAGGAGGACGTGCGGAGGACCCTGGACGCCGCGGGATAAGCTGGCAGCGATGCTGGGTGAGCAGGACGCCATGGTCGTGGGGGTGAAGCCCTTCGGGCTCCACGGCGTGACCCACTACGACGTCACTGTGGAGTTCGCTGATCGGACCGTCGAGCAGGCTCGTCTGGGGCCTGAGGCCGTCCCCGACGGTCTCCGGCCGGGAGAGCGCGTGCTGGCCACCCGGGCGGCCAACATGGTCATCTCGATCCGACGGCCTTAGCCCGTCGTGCTGCCCTTAGAGGGCTGACAGTGCTCCCGCGGTAGGGCAAGGCCTCGAGAACTCCCGGGGGCGCATGGCGGCGTGGGCGAGTCACCTGTTTTCTCAACATTGCCAGGCCACACCGGACCCCATGGCTCATTTCCAGATGGCGGCGCGAATCTGTTACGCGGACCAGACCGAATGTGATTGAACGAACGATGTCGCCAAGTGCCAGGGGCGGTCCGAATGTCCGCCGTTCCTCAGGCCGTCTCCATGGTGTCCGCGGCGGCCGATACAGTTGTGGGGTGCTTGAGATGCTCCACCCCGCAGTCCGCACCTGGTTCGAGCGCCGCTTCCCGGACGGCCCCACCGCGCCTCAGGCGGGAGGGTGGGATGAGATCGCCGCGGGCCGCCACACGCTGATCGCGGCGCCGACCGGCTCGGGCAAGACGCTCGCGGCGTTCCTTGTGTGCATAGACCGGATGTACCGTGCCCATCAGGGGGGTGTCGGTGTCCTGGAAGGACCCCAGGTCGTCTACGTCTCCCCCCTGAAAGCCCTGGCGGTCGACATCCACCAGAACCTCGAGGCGCCGCTCCGAGAGATCGGCGAGGTCGCCGCCGAACTAGGGCTTGCCGCCCCCGACGTCCGGGTGGCCGTTCGGACCGGGGACACCGCCGCCTCTGAACGGGCGGCGATGCTGAGGCGCCCGCCTCATTTCCTCATCACCACGCCGGAATCCTTGTATCTGCTGGTGACCGCGGAGCGGAGCCGGGCGATGCTCGGCAGCGTCCGGACGGTGATCGTCGACGAGATCCACGCCGTGGCCGGGAGCAAGCGGGGATCGCACCTCGCGCTCACGCTGGAGCGGCTGGCTCACGTCGTCCAGGGGGCCCCGCAGCGGATCGGGCTGTCTGCGACCCAGCGGCCGATCGAAGCGGTGGCCCGGCTCTTGGTGGGGGCCGGGGCCGACCGATCGAACCCCCAGGGCTCTCCCCGGTGCTCGATCGTCG
Organism: Actinomycetota bacterium; assembly: GCA_036000545.1. Classification (GTDB taxonomy): domain Bacteria; phylum Actinomycetota; class UBA4738; order UBA4738; family CALAEC01; genus DASYVD01. Next base: position 7,423 of record DASYVD010000084.1, read on the forward strand.
ACATCGGGCACCAACGCGACCTCGATCTCGCCCTCGAGCTCCCCGACGACGAGCTGGGGGCGGTCGCCTCGGCGGAGCAGATGGGCGAGATCCTCGACCGGATCGCCCAGCACGTGAGGGGCCACCGGACAACCCTCGTCTTCGTGAATACCCGGCGGATGGCAGAGCGCGTCGCCCACCAGTTGGGAGAGCGCCTCGGCGAGGATCAGGTGGCCGCACATCATGGGAGCCTGTCGAAGGACCGGCGGCAGCGGGTGGAAGCTCGCTTGCGGGCCGGGGATCTCCGAGCGCTGGTCGCCACGGCGTCCCTGGAGCTCGGGATCGACATCGGCCCGGTGGAGCTGGTCTGCCAGATGGGCTCGCCCCGGAGCTTCGCCACGTTCCTGCAGCGGGTGGGCCGCTCGAACCACACCCGGTTTGGGACGCCCCGGGGGGTGCTGTACCCCACCAGCCGGGACGAGCTCGTGGAGTGCGCGGCGCTCCTCCGCGGGGTTCGGGCCGGCCGCTTGGACGCGATCATCCAGCCGGTGGCCCCGCTCGATATCCTGGCCCAGCAGATCGTGGCCGAGTGCGCCGCCGAAGAGTGGTCGGAGGACGATCTGTTCGAGCTGGTTGGTCGGGCGGCCCCGTTCGCCGGGCTCCCCCGAGAGGACTTCGACGACGTCGTCGAGCTCGTCTCCGAGGGGATCCGCACCGGGAGGGGGCGGCGGGCGGCGTACCTGCATCGCGACCGGGTGAACGGGCGCCTCCGGGGACGCCGCGGCGCCCGCCTGGCCGCGCTGACCTCCGGTGGGGCCATCCCCGAGACCGGCGACTACCGGGTCCTGGCCGAGCCCGACGACACCTTGGTGGGGACGGTGAACGAGGACTGGGCCATCGAGAGCATGGCCGGCGACGTCTTCCTGCTCGGCACGACCTCGTGGCGGATCCGCAGGGTCGAATCGGGGACCGTTCGGGTGGTGGACGCCCAGGGCGCGGCGCCATCGGTGCCGTTCTGGCTGGGCGAGGCCCCGGGCCGTACTGAGGAGCTGTCAGGGGAAGTCTCTGACCTCCGGATGGCGGTGGGGGAGCGCCTCCTGGCCGGCGATCTGGACACCGCCCGCCGCTGGCTGGAGGAGGAGTGCGGGATCGAGCAGGCAGCCTCCGACACCATCGTTCGCTACCTCGGGCCCGGGCAGGCCGCGCTGGGGGCCCTTCCCACCAAGGGCACGATCGTCCTGGAGCGGTTCTTCGACGAGAGCGGCGGGATGCAGCTGGTGGGGCATGCCCCATTCGGAGCGCGTGTCAACCGCGCGCTCGGCCTGGCCCTTCGCAAGCGGTTCTGTGTCACGTTCGACTTCGAGCTTCAGGCCGCGGCGAGCGACGACGCGATCCTCCTCTCCCTTGGCCCTCAGCACAGCTTCCCCCTGGAGCGGGTCCCCAAGTTCCTCGCGTCGAAAACGGTGGAGGGCGTGGTCCGCCAGGCCGTGCTCACCTCTCCCATGTTCGCGGCGCGGTGGCGGTGGAACCTGAACCGGGCGCTCGCCGTGCTCCGGATGCGGGGCGGCCGCAAGAACCCCGCCCCGATCCAACGCATGGAGGCCGATGACCTCATGGCGGCGGTGTTCCCCACGCTCGCAGCGTGCCAGGAGAACGTGGCGCCGGGCCCGCTGGAGATCCCCGACCATCCCCTTGTTCGCCAGACGCTTCACGACTGCCTGCACGAGGCCATGGACATCGATGGCCTCCGGGAGCTCGTGGGCAGGATCGAGTCAGGGAAGGTGCGGGTGGTGGTGCGGGACACCACGGAGCCATCGGTCCTTGCGCACGAGATCCTGAACGGGCGGCCGT
>DASYVD010000085.1:0-16229 GCA_036000545.1 Actinomycetota bacterium
ATCAACGGCGATCAGGTGCCCCCGACGGACAACACCTGGTTCGATCGGCTCGTCGAGTCACTTCCGAAAAGTATCGGCGAGAAGCCTGCCTTCGACGCTCTCTTCGAGAACCCGCAGGTAACGACCGTCGACTACAGGAGAGCTCTCGAGGTCCTGGAGGCGGCGAGCGGCTAACCTCCGAGGCCCTTGGCGAAGCCGACACGCCACGTCGACCAGCGAGGCTGCCAGCCGAGCTCGCTCTTGGCCTTGGCGTTCGACGCGCCCCTCATCTCGGTCATCATCACCGGAGCCTCGCCGGCCAGCAGCCGGACCACGAAGCGGGGGACCCTCAATCTTCGAGCTCGAGGAGTTCGGTGAGAGCCCGGCGATCGACCGGGCGCGCGACCTCGAGGAGGAACTCGAGAAGAAGAAGTAGTGGCGACGGCCAGCTCAGGTCGTGCGGTCGTGGCTGACGGTTAGAACGACGTTCCCCGTTTTCTGCCCCGTCTCGACGTACCTGTTCGCCTCGATCACGTCAGCAAGGAAGCCACCTGTTTCGTCGACATCCTCTGGAGACAGCGTGGGGACTTCGCCCCGCACAGAGTTCGCCCCATATCTCGCCCCAATCTCCTCTGTTCGCGGTCGTTCATCGCTGTCCGGGGCCGACCGCGAGAGCTCGACGTCGCCCCCGACCTGCCAGGATGAACTGGAGCGAACGGCGGTGAATGAAGGGAGCGCCCTTTTTTGCCAAGGTGGGGGTCGCGGGTTCGAATCCCGTCGTCCGCTCCACGTAGAACGCGCTGACCTGCCGATCTGACGGCCGGTCCGATTGCCCTCACTCGTTGATTGCCCATGAGTTGCCCATGGCTTGCCCATGACTCCGGGCGTAGAGTCCCGCCATCATGGGACGGGGCTCGCGGCCTTCATCCGTGACCCCGACGGCCCACATCCTCGAGGTCGTGACCCACGGCCCAAGTGACGGGTGAGGCGTCCATCCAAGGGGCCGGGATTACGCGGCACGGGGAACGCCTCGAGATCCATCGGACGGACGCTCGACGAACGGCGCTGCATCCGCTGCCGACGGTGTGTCGACGGCCCGGGGCGTCGCCCGCTCAGCGGGACTGCCCGGGGCGACCATCAGCTCCAGGCCGAGGGCCAGCATGAAGAAACCGATCGGAAGCGTGAAGACCGTGACCGCAGCCAGCAGCATCAGCATCGAGCCGGCCATGAACAGCGCGGATCCGATCAAGAAGCGCACGACTCTCCGCAAGATGGGTCCCATCGGTGGCTCCTTTCGTCCTCGATGCAGAGAAGACGAAATGGCCTCCGCCGTTGTGACACATCGACAGTTCGAGGTCGCGATCTTCGACCGCCGCCTACATTGGCGCCGGCCGGAGACCCGGCCACCTGGTCGGGTGTCACAGGCAGGGGAGCTATCTCGTCTTACCTGTCATGATGGCGATGGGCGTGCCGCAGGAGGCGGACGTGAGCCAGCTGTATGAGGAGCTCCGACCCTTGATGTTTTCCATCGCCTACCGGATGTTGGGCAGCGCGAGCGAGGCCGAGGACATCGTCCAGGAGGCGTTCCTGCGCCTCCACCGCGAGTCCGCCAAGGGGACGGCGATCGAGTCCCCGAAGGCCTACCTGTCTGCGGTGACCACCCGGCTCAGCATCGACCACCTCCGCTCGGCCCGGGTGCGCCGGGAGCGCTACGTGGGCACCTGGTTGCCCGAGCCGGTCGTCACCGACGACGTCCCCCAACACGCGGAGACCGCCGACTCCCTCTCCATGGCCTTCCTCGTGCTGCTCGAGAGCCTCACCCCGGTGGAGCGGGCGGTATTCCTGCTCCGGGAGGTGTTCGACTACGGCTACGACGAAATCGCCAAGGTGGTCGGCAAGAGCGAGGAGAACTGCCGCCAGATTGCCGTCCGGGCCCGCCGGCAGATCGAGGCGAAGAAGCCCCGGTTCGAGGCCTCCAGGAAGCGCCGGGAGGAGCTCGCTCAGCGGTTCTTCGAGGCCGTGAGCAAGGGAGATACCGAGAGATTCGTCAGCCTGCTCGCCGCGGACGTGGTCGCCTACGGCGACGGGGGCGGCAAGGCTCCTGCCCACCCTCGCCCGGTCCACGGCCGGGACCGGGTGGCCCGGCTGATGGCCGGGGGGGGCCGATGGGCGGCCGGCCTGGGGGTCACCGCCATGCGCCTGGCGGTCATCAACGGACAGCCAGGGGCCCTGTTCCTCAATCGCGAGGGAAGGCCCGTCGTGGCGGTGGCGCTCGACATCGCCGACGGCCTCGTGCAGACGATCCGCGGTATCACCAACCCGGAGAAGCTGGGTCATCTCGGCACCTTCGCCGGCGGACCCATCCCCACCTCCTAGGTCTCTCCGCAGCGCACCGGTCCGGACGGCCGTTTCGAAACGCACATGAGCCAGCGTGGTGTCACACGAGCACGCGCCGATTCGTCTCGTCTGGTGCCAACGAGCGGAGTCAACCGACACGGATCCGTCACAGATGGCGACCCCGTACAGGGTTCGCCGCGACCGAAACGGAGGAGTGAATGAAGACTCGCATGGACGACGGCGTCCGCCCGGGTGGCGAAGGTCTCCGGGCCGGAGAGGCCACCACGCAACTGCCGATCCGTCAGGGACCGGTGCAGGCCGCAACACGCCGGGCGAAGCTCCGCCGACGCCTCGAGGCCCTCGACCACACGATCCGGGAGCTCCTCGGCCGGGCCAGCCCGCTGCTCCTCCGGGTCTCCCTCGGCATCGTGTTCGTGTGGTTCGGGGCGCTCAAGGTAGCCGGGGTCTCGGCCGTCGGTGGGCTGGTGGCCGCCACGGTGCCGTTCGCGGACTCCACCTGGTTCGTTCCCGTGCTCGGTGTCGTCGAGATCGTGATCGGTCTGGCCTTCGCCACTGGGAGGCTCCTCCGGATGGTGATCCCGGTGTTCGCCGCCCACATGGCGGGGACGTTCCTCGTGCTGATCACCCTGCCGAATGTGGCCTTTGAGGGAAGCAACCCCCTGCTGCTGACGGCCGTGGGGGAGTTCGTGGTCAAGAACTTGGTGCTGCTGACGGCGGGACTTGTCGTGGCATCCGGCCTCAAGCCGCTGGGGGCAAGGACCGCGGACCGGTGAGGGACCGTGACTGGCCAAGACGTAGAGGAGGAAAGACATGACTCGAGGATCCATCATCCGCCTGTTCCTGTGGGTGGGTGCCCTGGCGCTCACCGCGACGGCGTGTGCGACCCAGGGGTCGGCGGAACCGCCCCCCTCCGTCGAGGGACCGGCCGTGGCCGTCCGTGACTACCGGTTCGAGCTGGCCTCCCTCACCGTCGAGGCAGGGGCCACCGTGACGTGGGTGTGGGAGGGGCGGGCGCCGCACGACGTCGTCGGTCAAGGGTTCGAAAGCCCGGACCAGAGTTCCGGGACCTTCCGCCACACGTTCGAGCAGCCGGGGACGTACGCCTACGAGTGCACCATTCACCCCGGCATGGAAGGAACCATCGTCGTTGAGGGCGACGCGCCCTAGGGAAATTGAGGGGGAGATCAGCCATGGAAACGTACGACCTGGTGGTGGGCTCCGGCCCGGCAGGGGAGAAGGCCGCCGCGCTGGCCGCGTACTTCGGCAAGCGGGTGGCGGTCGTGGAGCGCGACGGACCACCGGGAGGGGCCCCGGTCAACCGGGGCGGGATCCCCACCAAGACGCTGCGCGAGACCGCCCTGTACCTGACCGGCTCCGTCGCCCGGGAGATCTACGGAGTGGGGCTGGGCCTGAAGCCGGAGTTCGCCTCGGAGCGCCTCCGGGCTCGGGCGGCACAGGCGTAGTCACACGTCAGGGTGCCGCCGGTCACCGGTAGTCCCGTCGCCTGCTCGACCAGGCCGACCCCAAGGCCTCCCCGGTCTGGCCGGACATGCCGGCACCATGCCCGGGCAAGCTCGAGGATTTCCTTGTTCCGCTGTCCGATCTCTACGGCGTCACTGACCAGATCATCCATTCTGGTTCTCGGAGCACGGGGGAAGCGCGGGGGAAACAAGCGCAGTATTCGCCCTGCGTAGCTGGCGGCCCCGGGCCAGACACCTAGTTTCTGCACATTCTCAGGCGATACGGGGACCCATGGCCCAGTTGACGGCGGCGCACGCAAGCGGTCCGGAGACGCGAGCTCCATTCCCCTTCATCCGAGAGAGCGCTGAGGGCCGGCTACGATGAGGCGGTAGCCCAGGTCGAGTTCGTCCAGATCTAGCAAATGCCCGAACCGGCGAAGCCATGCCCCCGTCTGGAGATCCTCCGCCAGCCGCCGGAGCCCCGCCTCTTCCTGCCGCTGGCTGATCGCCGCGAAAGTGGACATCCCCGCTCGGACATCGGGATCCAAGTAGGCCTCGGGCCGATGCTAGAAGGCCCGAGTGAACCCGTCCCTGGCAGTCGTGGGGGATGGGAACCGGAACCACCGAGCCGCCTCCAAGTGCCGACAGGACCTCAGGAAATGGAGGCTCTCTTCTGGGCCGCCGTTCGATGTAACTGGCGCTCGAAGGCACCGCTACTTGGGAGAGGGCAGTCCGATCGGATTGTGGAGCAGGGGGCCGGCCGGGGCCGGGCCCAAGAGCTCGTCCCTGGGCCAGGTGGCGACCCGAGTCGCGGCCGCCCGAATAGAGTTGAGCTCCGGGCGCTTCCTTCGGTCGTCGAGTAGGGAAAGCGAGGCGCTCCGGGTCGGGCGGGCGGACGTTCGCAGAACTGTTCCACTCCGTCCACGAAGATGAATCACGCATGCGTAATCAATATAGGGCGATCTCCTGTCACGACGATGGCCTGAAGACCTCGCTCAGCGGAGTACGCTCCTATCGTGTCTGACCCAGTCCTGTCGCCTCTCCTGGAAATGGCCCGCAGCGCCTTCCCCTTGTTGCTCACGCCTCCCTCCAGCGTGTCATGGACCTCTCAGTCCACAGGGCGAAGAAGCATTCCCGATCGGGAGACTCCTCGTTTCCACAGACCATCCGGCGCAGTCACACTTTCGGAACGCCGCGTCGCAGGATCCGGTCCTCGCGCGGCTGTTCCGGGAGGCGGGGGAAGGCCTGTTCGTTTCTACGAGCACCGGGCTGGGCTGGCGGGTCACCCCTGAGCTCCTCGCCGAAGGGCTGTTGAGTTCTGCCGGAGACTACGTGCTCGCAACCGGTGAACTGACCGAGGAGCGATTCGTTGCTCGAGTCAAGGCAGATCTGGACGCGTTCCGGCAGTGGCTGCTCGGAAACGAGCAGACGACCATCGGAGTTACGGCATTCGCGGGCGTCTCGCTGACAGAGGCCGGTCAACTTACGCTGCCCTGGGGGACCCTCAGGAACCCAAGTCCCTTCGAAGCCGGCAGCCGGTGGGTAGGGGCCGGGCCGGCGTCGGCTGCCTTGGTGACACAGATCCCCATTCGATGTCTTCACTGTGGAGACGTTGCGGCTGAAGACGTTGTACGTGCTGTTCTTCATCGAGCTTTCCACCCGCCGCATCCACGTGGCCGGTGTGACCGTCCACCCGGACTCGGCCTGGGTCGCCCAGCAAGCTCGGAACCGGGTCATCGAGGCCGAAGATAGACCGGCACCAGCCAGATACCTGATCCACGACCGCGACGCCAAGTACTCGGGTCCGTTCGACGAGGTGTTCCGGACGGAGGGGACCGGGGTGATCCGTACCCGGGTCCGGGCTCCCCGCGCCAACACGTTCGCGGAGCGATGGGTGCGGACCGTCAGGGCGGAATGCCTGGATTGGATAGTCGTCCGGGGCCGTCGGCACCTCGAGCGCCTCTTACGGGCCTACGCTTCCCACTACAACAGTGGGAGACCCCATCGGGGGCTGCAGCTCGCGACGCCCGACCCGCCGCAATTTGCCCGCTCCGCACCGGCCAAAGCCAATGGGCTAATCCGCCGCGACATTCTCGGCGGGCTCATCCACGAGTACGAACGCGCGGCATGAAGCCATTTGCGTTCTGGCACCCTTCGGGTCCCCGTCCCGCCGACGATCGCGGCACTCCTCGCGGCACGGCTGGACCGGGGGCGGGTTACCGATCGGCGTCCGGCAGAACCGTTACCCGCTCCGCGGGCTCGACCAAGGGGATCCCGTCGCCGAGCGCGATCTCGATCGAGAGGTCGACCTGGCGACTCGCCTCGGCGACGAGGGCGCCCTCGATCGACAACCGGGCGTCGATATCGGCGCGGCCCGACCGGAGCGCCGACAGACGGCCCTCCTCGACCACGGCGGTGACCGCGTGGAGCGTGATCTCGACGGCCGCTTCGGCTCCGACCTCGGCGACCTTGCGTCCGTCGAACGTGACGTCGACGTGCGGACGCTGAATCGAGGAGATCTCATGGTCGACGAGCTCGACGATCTCGACCTCGCCCGGATCGTGGAGCGTCCGGCGGGCGGCCTCAGCAAGCTGCTCCCACTTCTGCCAGCCCGAGGCGAGCAGATCGACCAGGCGCCGGTCCAGCCCGCGCGCGACGAGCGTCACAATCTGCTCGGCCGCGGCGGCCCGGAGCGCTGGGGGGAGACCCTCGAGATGCACCCCGAGGGTGTCGGCTCTCGTCTCCTGTTGCGCACCTTCCGCGACGCCGCCTCCGTCCGATCCCTGCTCCAACAGGATCTGGCGAAGCGTCAGCGTGGAACCGGCCCCGTCGGTCATCGAAGCGTCCTTTCCCGAACCTGCTCCCTGGCTCGGTCCGATCGCAGGATCACGCGGACCGTGTGACGCGGCGTGCCGTCCGGCCGTGCGGTGACGTGCACGTCCGGCTCGCTCGGGTGGAGTTCCAGCCCCAGCCGCGACAGCTCCGGCATGCGGGGACGCCGCGACCTTCGCAGGAACCGCCGCTTCGCCGCGAACGAGACGATCACGGCCGAGGCGATCGCCGCGAGGAGGATCGGGAGCCACGGGGCCGCGTCGATCGTGTCGCTCGCGACGTCGCCGAGCAGCGGGATCTCGACCGAGGTCTCGGTCGAGTTGTTGGACTCGTCGAGCTCGCGCCGGACGACGTCGTCGGGGTCGATCGTCACGACGAACGCGGCCGTCTCACCGCGCCGGTCGGCCGGGATCCTCACCTCGAGCGAGAGCGCCGCCTCCTGTCCCGCTGCGAGCCGCGGGACGGCGGCCGTGGTCGCCGGCCAGCCCTCCGCTGTCGTGACGACGGTCGTCGGTCGGGACGTCAGCCCGCCCTGGTTCCTCGCGACTACCGGGATCACGACCTCGTCGTCCCGAACCTGGATCGACCCGACCGTGAGCGCCATGTCCGCCGCCGGCACCAGCACGTCGGCGATCGTCACCTCGTTGTTCGTCGGGTCGGTCTCAGGAACGACGTCGTCGGGATCGACGCGAACGACGAACGACACCGTTCGACCGTGCGCCCCCGGCGGAACCTCGAGGCTCAGCGTGACCTCGGTGCGGTCGGCGGGCTGGAGCGACCGAACGGGTTCGCGCGCGACGCCCCAGCCCTCGCGCGTGAGCGCGACGGCGGTCGCCGGCGACTCGACCTCGCCGAGGTTCTCAACGCTGGCCGTGACGACGAGGCGGCGGCCCTGCTCCTCGAATCGGTGCGAGGGGTCGGCGATCGCGAGGTCGGGACACAGGGGGTAGCCGGAGACGTCGTCGATCCACAGTTCCTGGCCGCCGATCGCGAACGACCCGATCCGGCCGTCCAGGGTGAGGATCCCGGTCGGCTCCTCGGGCTCCTGCACGACCGTGACCCGGACGCCGTCGACCGTCGAACCGCTCAGATCGGCGAGGTCGTCGACGTTTCGCGGGTCGCCGTTGACCTCGAGGTTGATGTTGCCCCCGTGATCGCCGAAGCGGAGGCTCGCGCTCTCGAGCGGCTCGCCGAACCCGATGTCGAGCAGGACGTTGTTGACCTGGAGCTCGAGCCCAGTTCCGCCGGCCATGGCCGCCGCGGGGTCGACGCTCGCGAACCCGTCCTCGGTCGTCCGGCCATCGCTCCATGTGAATGGCCGCACGAGGAATTCGGCGGCTCCGCTCGAGAACGCATCCCCCACGCGGTAGGTCGTGCCCTGTGTCAGGTCGCCGAAGCCGGTCGTGCCGGGCAACGCGCACGAGGATGCAGGTTGCGCGTCGGCCGGAAGCGCCGCCGCCGCGAGGACCACCGCCGCGGTCAGAACGTGACGGATCGAACGACAGACAACGGTACTCGTGACCCTCATCGGACCTCCGACACGTCCGGAGCCGGAGTCTACGTGGCAGTCGTGTCGCCCTTGCAGTCGGACGAACGTCCTACAGCACCGCGCCGCTTAGACCGAAATGCCGATGCAGCCCCGCCGTCCGCACGGTCATAATGGCCGCCTTCCCGAGCGCGTGATGGCCGGGCGCAATCGGATGCGGTTGCCGGCGGCCGCCTGGCGGGGGAGGTCGACACGGCGACGGCGCACCAGGTCCCGGTGATCGCGCGCGACGAGATCGGGACGACGGAATCGTCCCCCTCCGAGGTCGATCATCACGATGCCGAAACCAGGGACATCCCTCAGTCCGCGCCCGCCTCCCCGTCGATGCGGTCATCGTCGGCTGCTCCGGCTTATGCGCGGGCGTAGAGGTATGCCGATCCGGCGCCGACCCCGTTGTCGTTGTCGTCGAAGGGTGCCCCTACCAGGGCGGTGCCGCCCGAAACGGCCACCGAGAACCCGAATTCGTCGAGGGATGCCCCGTCGGAGGCGAGAAGCTTCTGCTCCTCCGTCCCCGTTCCCCCCGCGCGGCTGTACACGTAGGCCGACCCCTTGCCGTCGTCGTCGCCGGGTACCCCCACGAGGACCGTGTCCCCCGAGACGGCCACCGAGGCGCCGAATTCGTCGAGGGATGCCCCGTCGGAGGCGGTGACCTTCTGCTCCTCGCCGAGGACGGCGGCCACCGGCGCGCCGGTAGCCGCGACCAGTCCGGCCACCAGGAGAATCTCTGCGAGCACTCGAGTCCTGGATTACACGATCCTGCCCTCTCCGTCGCGCCGGCTGCACCCGGCGACCACGTCAGCCTATACCGCCCTCTTACCTCGAGGTCTTCAGGTTCTCCACCCCGCATAGTCGACGAGGGTCTCGTTCCCGGTGCCCACGAACACCGACCCGCTTCCCCCGGTTCCAGCAACTTCTGGATCTTGGCCTTGGGGGAGCCGGCCTGGACCAAGAGCGTGTCCTCGTTGGGGAGTTGGTGGTTACGCCAAGCAGATTAAGCAAAAGTACGCATAAGGCATGCAAGGGCATCGCAGCGGACTGGAGCCAGTCGAACCCTGAGACCCGCCTGAGCAGCCCTTTCGTCCGTTATCGCAGGTCGTCGGCCTACCTGGGAACGCCCTCACGGCGGAGTTCATCGCGTGAGTACCGTGCGGTGTCGACCTCCAGGAGTCTCTCCCTAGAGCCAATCGGAGGGTCCAAAGTGCTGGGATCGGGCCCTCTTGCGTCGCCCGGCCGGGACGTATAAATAAGGAGTGGAACCGCTGGGGTCTTCGGACCCCGGCGGTTCCGTTTTCCGGGATCTCTCGCGCTGGCCCCTGCACCACTGAGCGCGCTCAGAGGGTCTCGCCCCCGAGCTTGCCAAGGATGCCGCACAAATGCCGCAAGATGCATGTGGAATGACCCGGACCCTACGAGGCTGCAGCAGGCCGAGTTGGGAGGGCCTACCCATCCCCGCAGTGGCTCGCTCCCAAAGGTCCGTGAAGCACGGGTTCAAGTGCGGCCCGCCCATCGGGTGTGATGTCTCGAGACATCGTGCGCACGTGTCCCGGGACATCGTTCCACGTTTACCTCCTCCGCAGAGGTTGGTAGTCCCGGCTCGGGTCGAGAGTCAGCTACGGAGTAGCTCGCCTTCCTGCGTGGGGACCTCCGTGCCGCCAACGAGGCGCCCCGAAGGTCAGGTCATCCGGTCGTGGACGGGGAGGTCATCTGGGAAGAACCCGATGGGTTCTACCACCATTACCCGGGGATGGAGCAGGTTCGGGTGTGGGTCACTGGTGCGGGGTTCACCATCCAGGAAGATGCGCAGGAGCCTTGGCATGACGAGGGGTATGCCTACCATCATGTCCTGGGCCGCGTGGACGTTAACCCAAACCGGGAGCCTCGGTCTCCGCGGGATGAAGCGGCGCGAGCCCACCACCCTGACAGCTAGTGAGGCTCGCGCTCGGAGTTTGCACCAAACTTTGCACCAAACGACCCGTTCGCTCCGGTTCCCGGTGATCCGCTACTGTCCACGAGAAACTCCCGCTATCCCCGATCTGGACGATGAATCGAGGTGAACACAGCTGGACGGATCGAGCGCCTTTTTTTTTGCCAAGGTGGGGGTCGCGGGTTCGAATCCCGTCGTCCGCTCGAGCAATGGGCCGCTGACCTGCCTCTTGTCGTGACCCGACGAGTCGCCACCCTTCCCGCTTGCCCATGAGTTGCCCATGGCTTGCCCATGGACGCCGGAGTACAGTCGCCCTGCCGTGGGAAAGGGCTCGTTGCGCCAGCGGGGGAGGGATTCCTGGGAGCTGCGGGTCTACCAGGGCAGAGATCCGGAGACCGGACGGGAGCGGTGGCTGACGAAGACCGTGCACGGCTCCTCACGCTTCGCCCGCCGGCAGCTCGAGGACTTGGTCGCCGAGGCTGGTCGGGCCCGGATCCGAGCCGGCACCCTCGCCAATCTGCTTGACCGCTGGTTCGAGGCCGCATCGCCCAGCTGGGCAGTAACCACTGCCAGCCACACCCGCTCCGTGATCGACTGCTATCTCACCCCGCATCTCGGCCATCTGGACGTGGCCAAGCTCACCGCGGCAGACATCGACGACTTCTACGGGTTCCTCCTGCGTGCCGGCGGCCGAGGCGACCGCCCGCTCGCGCCAGGGACGGTCGCCCGCGTCCACGGGGTGCTGCACCGGGGTCTCGCCCAGGCGGCCCGGTGGGACTGGATTTGGCTGAACCCGGCCTCGAACGCGACGCCCCCAGCAGGTGGCCGTCCTCCTGGAGTGGGCGAGGCGCGAGGACCCGCCGCTCTTCTGCTTCCTCAGGCTGGCGGTCTCGACCGGCGCTCGTCTCAGCCAGCTCCTGGCCTTGCGGTGGGGCGACGTCGACGAAGAGCGGACCGCCGTTGCGGGCCCGCTGGACTCCAGCGCCACGATCTCGCAGCCACGACTGATTTGGCATCAAGGGTGAACGAGATTGCCGGGATCCCCGATTGGCGGAGTGCGTCGTTGCGCCGCACGAGCAGCGTCTGGAACCCATGCTCGGTCGGGGAGAACGCGCTGTAGCCCCTGATCCCCAAACGGTCGTCGGCCTCCCATCCCGCCCGAGCCCAGGAGACAGCGTCCTCGAACAGAGCGGTGCCGGCGTGCCCCACGGCTGCGAAATCGTGAACCTGGGTCGCTGTCACCAGATCCTTGAGCGCTGCCTCGTCCCGGCCGTTGTATGCAGCGAGCAGATCGTCGATGAGCCGGTCTGGGAACGGCTGGCACAGACCCGGCCTCTTACGCGGAGTCGGGGAGTGAGTCGACTCCCGGGCGGCCGGAGGAGGGTCGGGCGCACAGGCGGCCGCCGCGATGCTGACCGTGACAACGAGGGCCAGGGATCGCATTGCCTATCATGAGACGGTCCGGAACCCGGAGTGGTTCTTGCTGAGCGGGGCCTTCCGGGAGGTTCGAGTTGTACGTCCCGCCCCGGGCGCCCCATGAGCATGACGCTATCGATTCCGCAGCTTCCCGAACCTCCCCGGCCACCTGTTTCGCTAACATTCTCGGGCGAGACCACACCCCATGGTCCATCCTAGGACGGAAGACCGAACCCAGCTTTCCCGCCCTGAGCATTCGCCGCCGACGAGCTGCCCCAACCTTCACTCACCGGGAAGCGCATCGTAGCCGGCATCCGGGGCGATCGCCCCCCTGCCTCAACGAATCAGCCCTTCGCCATGCTCCTTGCCAGGTCGCGCATGGAGACCACGCCCACGAGCGTGCCGCCCTCCATCACCGGGAGGTGGCGGAATCCTCCATCGAGCATCCGGTCCAGCGCCTCCCCCACCGAGGCGTCCGGAGAGATCGTCACGGGATCCCTCGTCATCCATTCCGAAACGGGGGATACACGGGCGGGGTCGGCGCGCAAGTGCTCGAAGGACCGGAGGACGTCGCGCTCGGTGAAGATGCCCGCCAGCGTGTCGCCTTGCATCACTAGGACCGAACCCACCCGGGCGACGGACATGACGCGAGCCGCCTCGAACATCATGGTCGGCGGATTAACGGTGACTAGATCGGTGCTCATGACATCGCGAATGCTCGTCGTCATCTCGCCCTCCAACTGTACGCCGCTGTCCCTCTTGAACCGTACGCTGAGGAGGGTCGGTTGAGAAGGCGTGAGACGGAGCCGAGAGGGGGGGGCACGACCTTTCGCGCGTAAACGGCGTTTCTCCCGAGAGCCCATTCACGCCGGTGTATGAGCCCAGGCGATGTCCTGGGGCTCCATCAGCGCCGCCAGTCACCACCGCCGCCATGGTCCAGCAAGCGCGGACGCCTTAAGAGCCCGGCGCTTCACGAGAGAATGTCCCTGGAGCTTCCGGGACGAAGCGACCTCGCGACCGCTCCGTGGCCTCGGGACATCGGGCGGCTCTCGGCTAGGTCCCTTGCCTGCTTCCTACCCTGCGTCCCGTGCCCGGGTTCACTCCAGGGACAGAACCGAGCCTATACGCGAGGTGTCGAAGGGCAAGAGTGACAAAATCAGGACGTTTGCGGAAGGCGCCTTGATGTCACAGGGTAGCCGCGATCGCGCCCTCGCCTCGGCGACGCCCCATAGCACCGCGTCCGCTCGCCTGCCCTCCCCCACCGACTTCCCGGAGCACCTCCTCGGCACGGTGGCATGGCTTGAAGGGCGAGAAGCTCGGATTGGGTACGTGAGCAGGCACTTTGGTGGACACCCGCTTACTTCCTCATGCTGGCCGTCCAAGCCGCGTCGCGGGCGTGGGATGTTGGACGCTTCCGCGGGCGAGCTACCTGTTTTGTCAACATTCTCCGGAGAGACCGAAAGCCTATGCTCCCTACCGGCCCACCTTGACCGACGCCGCGCGACGGAGGTATCTGTCCGGATGTCATGACAGGTGCCCATTCGCCTGGGCCGCGGGCTACCAGGGCTCACTCCGATCGGGGGCAACTCCTGTTCATAGGGGTGAGCACCTCCGGGTCGAGCATTATGGAGCTCTTTCCTCGGTGGGCCCAGATCCTGGGACTGGATGCGGGTATCGAGGGACGGGACATCCCCCTCGGGGCAGAGCCCGATGCATACCTGAGAGCGGTCGGCGAGATCGCTGACGACCCAGGAATCGCGGGTGCGCTGGTCACCACCCACAAGGTCGCCGTGTACGAGCATGCCGGGTCTCTCTTCGGCAGCCTCGATCGATACGCCCACCTCTGTAGGGAGATCTCCTGCATCTCCAAGCGTGGCGAGGTGCTCGTAGGCCACGCCAAGGACCCGATCACGGCCGGGCGAGCCATGGACCACATGCTGGGCATCGACTACTGGCGTAATCGCCAGGCGGACGTACTCTGCATGGGGGCGGGCGGGGCGGGCACTGCTATCACGGTCCGGCTGCTCACGGCGGAACACGGTCCGGCCCGGATCGTGGTCACTGATGTCGAGCCCGCCCGGATCGAATCCCTCGCGGCGATCTGCCAGAAGCTCGAAGCACCGGCGGTGCAACTCGTCCTCGTGAGCGGGCCGGAGGAGACCGAAGCGCTGCTCACCGAGCTTCGCCCCGAGTCGGTGGTGGTGAACGCCACCGGCATGGGGAAGGACCTTCCCGGCTCGCCGGTGTCCGATGCGGCGAACTTCCCTCGGGGGGCCGTGGTATGGGACCTCAACTACCGGGGTGAGCTGGCCGTCCTTCGCCTCGCTCGCCAGAGGATCGACCAGCTCGGCCTCCGCATCCACGACGGGTGGCGGTACTTCCTCCACGGATGGACAGAGGTCATCGCCGAGGTCTACGCGCTGGACCTCACGCCGTCCCTCTTCGAGCGGATGGCTCGTGCCGCAGAGCCCCTGAGGCCGAGCCCGCCATCTTGACACTGAGTCCTGGCCAACCGTAAGGTCATCCTGTCCGGACAGGATTATCCCGGGGTTCGGGGGCAAGACGTGGCCGTCAGGCTGCCGACATCTCGCATCGCCAGGACCTCGCCCGTCCCCTTCTACTTCCAGCTCAAGAAGACCCTGGCCGAGGAGATCCTCACCGGACGGTGGGCCCCTGGGGAAAGGCTCCCGTCGGAGCCGGCCATCTGCGAGCACTTCGAGGTCTCTCGCACGACCGTGCGCCAAGCCCTGGCCGAGCTGGAGGCCGAGGGGATGATCCGACGAGACAAGGGCCGCGGTACCTTCGTGGCCGATCCCCAGTCGACCTCGTGGCTCCTACAGTCTTCTGCGGGCTTTTACGAGGAGGCGGTGCGCGCCGGGCACACCGTGATCTCGAAGCTCCTCCGGGGGGGTCTGGAGGTCCTGCCGAGCTGGGCGTGCGACGCGCTCGAACTGCCGCCTGGGAGCGAGGGCGTGACCATCGAGCGTCTCCGATGGGTGGACGGCCGGCTCGTGATGTACGTCGTCAATCACCTGCCGGCTCGTCTCACGGACGCCGTGATCGAAGCGGATCTGGCGACAGGATCCCTGTACCGAACTCTCGAGGATCGGGAGGGCCTACAGGTCTTCGGCGGGCGCCGAGTGGTGGAAGCCGTGACCGCCCAGGAGGATCTGGCTCGGCTCCTCGAGGTGGAGGCTGGGGCGCCTCTCTTGCTCGTGGAGTCCGTGTCGTGGGACCGCGAGCACCTCCCGTTCGAGTGTTACCGGGCATGGCATCGGGCGGACCGCACCAGGATCGAGGTTCAGGTAGTCACGCGGGCCGTGGCCAGCCGAGCGGGGTTCGACGCACGGACGTTGAGGATCGAGGCGCGATGAAACCGCAGAAGGCCGCCATCGTCACCGGGGCAACCAGCGGGATCGGCCGGGCCGCGGCTCTGGCCATCGGCGACGCAGGCTGGTGGGTGCTGGCGGGGGGAACCGACGAGCGCCGGGGAGAGGAGGTCGCTGCCGAGCTCGCCGGGCGGTCGGGCGGTGAGTTCATGGCCGGGGACCTCACCCAAGACGAGACCGCCGAGCGGCTCGTCCGTCATGCGGTTGAAGCCACCGGGCGCCTCGACCTGGCGGTCTATTGCGCAGGAGTCCACTTCTTGGCCACGGTGGAGGAGACCGATCCGAAGGACTACGACCGGCTCATGGACACGAATCTCAGGGGCGCGGTCCTCCTGGCCAGGGCGGCCGTCCCGGCGATGCGAAAGTCAGGCGGCGGGGTGATCGTAAATGTCTCCAGCGAGGCCGGGCTGGTCGCCGTGCCTGACCAAGTGGCCTACAACGTCTCGAAGGCCGGGCTGTTAATGCTCACCAAGTCGATCGCGGCCGATCACGCTAAGGACGGGATCAGGGCGGTCTCCGTGTGCCCGGGGACTACCAAGACCCCGCTTGTGGAGCGGGCCATCCAGTCCGCTCCGGATCCCGAGGCGCACGAGCGATGGCTGGCGTCGAGCCGACCGTCCAACCGGCTCGGGACGCCCGAGGAGATCGCTGCCGCCATCGTGTTCGCCGCTAGCGACGAGGCAGGGTACATGACGGGGTCCGAGATCGTCATCGACGGCGGTTACACCGCCGTCTGAGAGGAGGGGGGAGGCAAGATGCGCATACGCGGGTACGTGGCCCTGGTGGCGGTGTTCGTGCTCGTCGCTGCGTCGTGCGGACGGGGCGACGAGGACCAGGAAGGCACTCGGTTCGAGCAGGAGATCGTCATCGGGTGGACGCCCCCCGACATCACCGGGGTGTTCCAGACGGCCACGGACTTCTTCGAGGCGGCGGCGGCCGATGCCAACCAGAACGGCTTCAACGTCAGGGTCATCAGCCGTTCGCCGGAGACGCACGTGGCCTTCGCGGACCAGGTGGCCATCATCGAGGATTACGTGTCCCGGAAGGTCGACGTCATCGCCATCTCTCCGGTGGATACAGAGGCGATCAAGCCCGCGGTTCGCCAGGCCAACGAGGCCGGCATCCCAGTGATCATCGTGAACCTCCTGGAGGAGCAGGAAGGGATCGCCGTCGCCGCCTACATTGGATTCGACAACTCCGAGGCGGCTTCGGTATCGGCGTACTCGGTCCTCGACTACTTCGGCGGCCCGGGGGTCTTGGGCACCGGCGATGAGGTGGACGTGCCGGAGGACCAGTACCTCGACCTGGAGTGGTGGCAGGGCGTT
>DASYVD010000086.1:0-33054 GCA_036000545.1 Actinomycetota bacterium
GCGCCTGCTCCAGTCACCGTTCGCGACGCACATCACCTATCGCGTCGTGCGATGACCGGCGGGGCCTGCTGGCTGCAGGCTTTCGATCGGCTCGCCTAGGGTGTCGCCGGGAACCCATAAGAGGGGAGGGATGATGGGGCAGGAGGCTGTACGGATCCCACGGAGCGGTTTCGTGTGGCACGAGCTCATGTTCACGGATCCCAAGCAGTCAGAGGAGTTCTACCAGCGGGTTGCCGGCGTCTCGGTGACGCCATTGGGGGTGAGCCCGGGGCCTATCAGATGCTTATGGTGGATGGTCAGCCGGTGGGCGGAATCGCGGGACCACGGCCCGATCAGTCTGGTGGTCCCGAGGCGCACTGCATCGCCTACCTCGGGACAGACGACGTCGATGCGGCTGCTCGTACGGCTGAGGAGCTCGGCGGCGAGGTTCTGTTGCCGCCCGTCGACGTCCCGGGCATGGGGGGCGCCGCCGTCCTACGCGACCCGCAGGGTGCCGCGTTCGGGGTCTTCGCGTCCGAATCCTAGTCCCGGCGGGGCCAGCGGCGCTGCGCCCTCCGTGTCACTTCACTGTTCGAGCACGGCGAGGATGTTTCCGGCGGGGTCCCTGAACCACGCGATCGGCGGGCCCTCCTGGCCGCCTTGGGCGCGGGCGATGCCCTTCTCGTCTTGCTCGAAGCCCTCGTAGCGCTCGAAGCTCACGCCTCGCTTGGTTAGCCCATCGACTGCCTGGTCGATGTCGTCCACCGGGAAGTTGAGGATGGTGAACGACGCCGGCGTGTGGTCCGGCTTCGGGTAGGCCAGGATGTTCGTACCGCCGGCGATGCGCAGCGTGAGCAGGCCGGGCGGATTCTCGGCCACGTCCAGCCCGAGCGTCTCCCCGTAGAACGTTTTGGCCGCGCCCAGATCGTCCACGGCGAAGCCACTGAATGCCTTGCTCTTGGCGAACATCGATCCCTCCTCTCCTGATCGGGGTGGTCGGCCGCCCGGTAACTGAGACCCCCGCCACGGCGAAAACTCATCGGTCTCGCCACGCCAGGCCACTCACCGCCAGACGCTGACTATGACGGAGAGTACGAGTCGCTTCCTCGTCGGATTCGCATAGGCGGCGCTCAGCGCCGCGAGCTGCTTGCCGAACAGAGTGTAGTCGACGAAGCTGAGCACGAACGCAGCCACAGGCAGCAGGCACCGCGATGAGGTCCGGCCTCGCCGACGGTCTATACGATGAGGAGGCTACTGGAAAGGAGCGCGCTGATGCAGCCATCCACGCACGAGAAGGTCGGGCATTCGAAACCAGCAAGCGCCCACAGCACATCGTTCATATCTGCGCTATGACTGCTCGAGGACCCGCTTGAGGTTCGCCACGAAGTCGGCGTTGCGTTTCGGAGTCATGAGCCTCATGAGAGGCTCCATCACCCGCATGATGCCGGAGATCTTGATCTGGACGCGGCGGGTGAACCGCGTCCCGCCATCCGCCGGCTCGAGCAGATAGGTGAGCGTCGGCTGCATTGGCCCCACTTCACCTCGCATGACCTCCATACGGTTCGGCTCGAAGGCCACAACCTCCATGTCTCCCTCCGAAATCCCCATGGAGGGCTTGAACCGTGAATGCCATTTCGTCCCCATCCCGATCGGTCCCTCGGAGGTTTTCCGCGCCTCGAGCACGTCGGTGTGCCAGGCCGGGTCGTTAGAGGTGTCGGTCACGTAGGCGAACACCTCCTCGACCGGGCGGTTGATGGTGACGCTGTCCGATGTGTCGATCACGCCGTGCCTCCTTTCGGTTTCCCTTCTTCCCACAGCTAATGCGCGTGTCGCTGTGTATCACGATCTTCTATTTGCTGTCTTCGAGGGCGTACGAGACGGCTTCCTCGCTGCTCATGGCGTAGCCCTCGGCACGGGCTCGCCGGTATGCGTCCTCGCCGAGGGCTCGCCGTGCGTCCTCTTCGGGGGTTCCCCAGCGGCCTACCAACTCGGGGGGAACACCCCCGCCGAGCTCGTCGCGGATCCGTGCCGCGGCGGCGACCAGGCGAGCCGCCCGCTCGTGGTGGCCGTCGTCGTTGGCGATGAGGGCAAACGACGTCAAGGCCATGGAGATGCTCAATGTGTCGCTGGCCTGGGCGAACGTCTCGACGGCCTCCCGGAGGTGGCGCCTCGCGGCATCGAGGTCGCCGACCATCCGCGTGATCATGGCCAGTCCGCCCAGATACTGGCCCAGCTCCCACGCCGCCCCCTCCTCACGAAGGATTTCGATCGCGGTGTGACGTAGCTCGATCGAATCGGCGGGGTTGCCTCGGATGACCTCGAGGAACCCGATGCTGTTCCAGTACTCCGCGGTGAGGACTCGGTCGCCGGCCTCCTCGGCGGTGGCCAGGCCTTCCCGAAGGATCTCCTCGGCCCGGTCGGCGTCTTGCTCCAAGTAGGGGATGTACGAGAGATCGAGGAGTGCGGAAGCGAGTAGTTTGGAGTCTCCCACCTCTCGGGCGAGGTCGACGGCCTCCTGGTAGGCGGCCCGCATCGGCGGGTAGTCGTTCTGCCAGTAGGCGATCCCGCCGAGGGCGCTCAGCGCGCGAGCCCGCACCGGGCCCTGAGCCTCGGCACCCGGTAAGGACAAGAGGCGCTCCAGCCGGGCCCGCCCCTCAGAGAGATGACCCCGCTGCAGCCAGAACCGCCAGACGGCAGCGGCGGTGCGGAGGCCGGTGTCGGCATGCTCGGTGCGCTCGGCCCAGTCCAGCGCGGCTCGCAGGTTGCCATGGTCAGACTCCAACCGCGCGAGCCAGAGGACCCGGTCCTCGCGGGTGAGGTGGAGCGCCGCCTCTTCCGCCAGGTGCTGGAAGTGCTCGGCGTGGCGGCGCCGGATCTCCTCTTCCTCGCCCGACTCGGCGAGTCGCTCGGTCGCGTACTCCCGGATCGTCTCGAGCATCAGGAAGTGCATCTCCCCGTTCGGGGTCTCCTCCTGCTGCACCATGCTCTTATCCACGAGCGAGCCCAACCCGTCGAGGACCTCGACCTCGAGCCCTGCGCCGGCTACGGCCTCGGCCGCCTCCAGCGTCCATCCGCCGGCGAAGGCGGCAAGGCGGGCGAACAGGCGCTGCTCCTCCGGCTCGAGGAGGTCATGGCTCCACTCGATGGTCCCGCGGAGGGTTCGCTGACGCTTGGGGAGGTCCCCCGTCCCGCCCCCGCCGCTGAGGAGGGGTAGACGCTGTCCCAGCCGGGCCAGCAGGGCTCCCGGGGTGAGTAGCTTGACCCGCCTGGCGGCGAGCTCGATAGCCAGGGGCAACCCATCGAGCCGGGCGGTGATCTCAGCCATGGCCGGAGCGTTCTCGTTGGTGACCCGGAACCGCGGACGCACCGCTGTAGCCCGGTCGACGAACAACCTGACGGCCTCGTACTGGCTGAGGGTCTCCGTGTTGGGGAGGCGGGACGGGTCGGGGAGAGCCAGGGGCGGCACCTGATACTCCTGCTCGCCGGAGAGGTGCAGGGGAACCCGGCTGGTTGCCAGGAGCCTGATACGAGGAGCCGCGTCGAGGAGTCGGTCCACGACGGATGCCGCTGGGGCGACCTGCTCGAAGTTGTCGAGCACAAGGAGCAGTTCCCGGTCGCGAAAGTAGTCGGCCAGGGAGTCGAAGAGCTCGCGTCCGGGTTGCTCGCGCACCCGGACCGCCTCGGCGATCGCCGAGGGGACCAGGGCCGGGTCACCGACGGGGCTCAGGTCAACGAGGAACACGCCGTCCGCGAAGCCCCCCACGTGGTCGGCGGCGACCTTCAGGGCCAGCCTGGTCTTGCCGGTGCCGCCCGGCCCGGTGAGGGTGACCAGACGGCTCTTTCGGAGGAGCCGGGCGACCTCCGTCACGTCGTGCTGCCGGCCGATGAACGAGGTTCGCTCCGGAGGGAGGTTGGTCAGCCGGGCGTCCCGGCTTCGGATCGGGGGAAACTCCGCCGGGAGGTCGTGGATCACGAGCTGGTAGAGGTGCTCGGGGTGTTCGATGTCCTTGAGACGGTGCCGGCCCAAGTCGCGGAGGGCGACGCCTGGAGGAAGGGCGTGTTGCACGAGGATCCGCGTGGTGTCTGAGAGGAGGACCTGTCCGCCATGCCCGGCCGCGGCGATCCGGGCGGCTCGGTGCACGTCGAGCCCGATGTAGTCGTCGCCTCCGAGCACCCCCTCGCCGGTGTGGAGGCCCATTCGAACCCGGACCGCACGGCCATCGGGCCATCGGTGGGCGTCCAGGGCCCGCTGGGCGTGCGCGGCGGCGGCTACGGCTCCCGCGGGAGTGGGGAACGCGGCGAAGAACGAGTCGCCTTCGGTTCCGACCTCGGCGCCGCCTCCTTCCGCGATGGTCTCACGCAAGATCCGTCCGTGCTCATCGACCACTTCTTGGTACCGGTTGCCGAGCTGCTGAAGGAGCGTGGTCGACCCCTCTATGTCGGTGAACAGGAAGGTGACGGTTCCGGTCGGCAGGTCCCGCATCTGACGCTCTCCAGGGGGCATGGTAGAGCGTCCGGCCGAACCGAAGAAGGCGTCCCCAGAGGGCCCTGAGCTTGACCGATAATCAGGGTTCCCACGCGCATCACCCAAGGAGCATCGACATGCGATTCCGCACGACAATCCAGCAGAGCGGCAAGACCGCGACCGGCATCCAGGTTCCTCCCGAGGTCGTCGAGGACCTTGGCGCCGGGAAGCGGCCCGCGGTCAAGGTCACGATCAACGGCTACACGTACCGGAGCACCATCGCCGTGATGGGCGGCGCGTACATGGTCGGGGTCAGCGCGGAGCACCGCGCCGGCGCTGGGGTCGCCGGAGGCGACGAGGTGGACGTCGACATAGAACTCGACACCGCCCCGCGCGAGGTGGCCGTCCCGGTGGACTTCGCCGCGGCCCTGGATGCGGAGCCCGAGGCCCGCCGCACGTTCGACGGCCTCTCGTACAGCAACAAGTTATGGCACGTTCTGCAGGTCACCGGAGCCAAGACCGATGAGACCAGGCAACGCCGAATCGGAAGATCGGTCGCCATCCTGAAGGAGGGTCGCGCCCGCTGACCGGCGGACCCGCCCACGGAGAGTGGGAAGGGACTGGGTACGGAATGCCGGACGATCTAAGGACTGAGAGTACCGTCACCATCAATGCCCCCGGTGCAAGTGTCTGGGAAGCGTTGACCACACCAGAGCTGATCAAACAGTGGTTCTTCGGCGTCGAGACGGAGACAGATTGGAACGTGGGCAGCCCTATCGTTCACAGAGGCGAGTGGCAGGACAAGCCTTATGAGGACAAGGGAAGCATCCTGCAGATCGAACCGAGAAGGTTGCTGGTGCATAGTCACTGGAGTCCGCTCTCGGGACTTCCAGACGCCCCTGAGAACTATCAACGTGTTTCCTGGGTACTGTCGGAGCGCGAGGGCCAGACTGAACTCACAGTCACGGAAGTCAACCTTCCTTCCAAGGAAGCGAAGGCGGTCTCAGAGAAGAGTTGGCAGACCGTGCTGGACAATCTGAAAGCGCTGCTCGAAGGATAGCGTCCCCGATATCGTGAGTCTCGAGCTGTCGACGCCGTGGCCTTCGCGGTCCTGGTGGTGCTCAACCGAGCGTTCTTGTCCGTTTGGGGACAATGATTGACAGGCCGTCCACGACCTGGCCATGAAAGGAGACCGACGATGTCATTCGTTCTCGGGGTGATCGTGTTCGTCGTCGTCATCGGGTGGCTCGACACTCGTCTTCCGTGGCCGGATCGGCGTTCGAGGGAGGGCTGAGGTGGTCGCCGGGCACTTCGGCTTCGCCGCGGGCGTCAAGGCGGCGGAGCGGCGAGCCCCACTGTGGGCGCTGATGCTGGCGACCGCGTGGCTGGATGTCCTCTTCGCGCCTTTGTATGCGGCGGGGATCGAGACGCTCGCCTCCGTGCCCGGCACGCTGGGGGGGTACGGCGACGTCATCATCCACGCCGACTACACCCATTCGCTGGTCGGTGCGGCGATCATTGCGGTGGTCTTCGGGGTCGTGGCCGCCATCCCCTGGGGGAGGCGGGTCGGGGCCGTCCTGGGTGGCGTGGTCTTTTCTCACTGGTTGCTCGACCTCGTCGTCCACCGTGGCGACATGTCGATCCTGCCTGGTGACGTCGGCGGGCTCCCACGGGTCGGATTCGGCCTCTGGCGGGAGCCTGTGGCATCGATCGCCGTCGAGCTGGCGCTCGTCACGGTCGGCTCCTACCTGTATTGGAGAGCCGCGGTGAAGACCGCTGGAGCCGCCGGCGATCCTCGAAGAGAGAGAGCGAACCTGCTCGGGGGCCTCGTGTTCGCCGCGGGTGTCGCCGTGCTCGCCCTGGATGCCTTCACCGGCTAGAAGCGGTCTCGCCGGGAGTCGTTCGACCTGCCGCAGGCGATAGGCTGTCGGGACCATGCCCAGGACCAGTTTCCGAGCCGCGGCCGTCGAAGTGGCGCGGCGCGATCGGGTGATGGCCGAGCTCATGCGGCGGACGGGTCCTTTCCGCCTGCCCAAACCGAACGGTGACCACTTCGCGGCGCTGGCCGAGAGCATCCTCTACCAGCAACTTGCGGGAGCGGCGGCCGCCGCCATCCACCGGCGATTCGTGGCGTTGTTCGACGGCAGCCTCTCTCCTGAGGCGGTCCTCGCCCTCCCCGAGGAGCGGCTCCGGATCGCTGGGCTCTCGGGCAGCAAGGCCGCCTCCATCCGGGACCTCGCCACGAAGGTGGCCGACGGGACCGTCCCGCTCACACGAATCAGTAGGTTCCCCGACCAGGAGATCGTCGAACGACTGTCGGTGGTTCGGGGCATCGGGCGATGGACGGCAGAGATGTTCCTGATCTTCCAGCTCCGCCGGTTGAACGTCTGGCCGGTCGACGACTATGGGGTCCGCAAGGGGTACTGGCTCGCCTATGGGCTGCGAGATCTCCTCACACCGAAGCAGCTCGAGGTCGAGGGCGAACGTTTCCGGCCCTTTCGAACCGTGGCTGCCTGGTACTGCTGGCGGGCCGTCCACGCCGCTCTTCCCGCCGGCGGGCGCAGGCCCACATAGCAAAGGTGGTCCGATTACCGACTAAGACCCCGAAGGAGGACGGCGCTCACTGGCGGGAACGGTCGGGCCCGCGCTCCTTGGGCTAGAGTCGGACGACGGGACAGGTCAGAGTCCGGGTAACACCCTCAATGGCCTGGACCTTGCCTACCACCAGGCGTCCGACCTCATCGAGGTTGGGGGCCTCGGCCTGAGCGATCACGTCGTAGGGACCGGTCACCACCTCGGCAGAGTTCACCCCCTTGATCTGAGCAACGTCGCGAGCAACACCGGCGGACAGACCCACCTGGTTCTGGATCAGTATGTAGGCTCTGACCACTTCTCCCCCTGCCCTAGACGCCTCCCCTCTAATCATCTTCGGCCTTCTGGTAGGCTCCCACAAGGGGAGGGGAACCCACTAGCAGCCGGTTGGACGGAAAACCACGGGTTCGACTGGGCCCGAGGCGACCGAGCCCGTCTTAACCGGCGGGCCCGGGTCAGGGCAGGCCGCGGTGATGATCGCGAACCGTCCGGGCCTCAGCCGGTGTCCGCGGGCCGTTCGTCCTGTTCCCCCGGCGTAGCTGCCGCCGGATACGCATCAGCTCCCGGCGAGTGAACCGGCAGGGCACGATCACCGGATCGATCGCGTACAGCCTGGTGGCATTGAGTCCCAGGATCTTCCTCTTGGCCCCTTTGGAAAGAGCCGGGTAGCCGTAGCGGTCCTGGAACTCCTCGGTGATGCGGAAGGCGCGGAACGCTTGGATCTGGTCCTGGGGTGACCCGTACCAGATCGAGTCGGTGCCCCAGAGAATGTTGTCCTCCCCCAGGTACTTCAGAAGCTTCCCGATCAAGTGGGCGGCCTGGTCCGGAAACCGCATGATGTACCACCACGTGGACCCGATCTCCGCATAGACGTTGCGCCCACTCCGGATGCTGCTTCGCTTGAGCGACGTGATGAGCCGGTTGACCCCAACGCCGGCAGACTGCCTAGTGTATGGGCCTTCAGGGGTCCCGGCCTCGAACCCCGAGTGGTAGACGATGAAGTCCACGTCGGGGTGTTCCCGGGCCGCCGGGCCGACGTCCACCGGAGATGCGAGCGCGCTTCCCCCGCTCAGGCCCTTGTGCACGGTAATCCGAGGAACCCCGAGCTCTACGGCCTTCCTGATGAACGCCGTCCCCACCTCGGGCAGGCCCGTGTCGCGGTCGTCCAGCCGCCAACCTCTCCCGCTGCTCTCGTAGAGGTCTGGGTAGTGAGTGAACACCTTCCATGCGGCGATGGGGTAGCGGCGAACCCCTTCCTCCATGGCCTCCAGGTTGGCCGAGAGCGATCCCACATTGGGGAGAGCCAGGGCGTGGAGGACCACCCGTTCGTCCTGACACAGGCCCTCGGCGACCCGGCGGGTTTCCTCCATGATCTGGGGTGACAGTGGGCTCCCACGCGGCGCGATGGGTAGTCCGGCCAGGGCGACCATGTTCGTGTCGCTCTTCACGAAGATGTCCTGCATGAAGTGCTCAATGGAGAAGCACGCCCGCGGGTCTTCCTCACCACAGTTGGCCTGGGGAAATCCGTCCCCCCAGAATGGCTCGTACCTGGAAGCCGGGTCCAGGTCGTACTCGAGGAGGTGACCCTGCACGTCGAAGATGAACTCCTCCCCGGAGATAGCGTCTTCGGCCGTCACGGGGTCCTCCGCGGCTTCGGACGGGATCTCGTAGCGACCGCCTGGATCTCTCCGCTCCACTGCACGCATGCGATCCCGCGTGCACGCGTCGAGCGTGAGGAGCATCGCGGCCGCACCCATCGTCGAGAGCAGGAAGTCCCGCCGGGAGAGCCCGACGCGACGGGCGTGCCGCTCGGAGGCCAGCCGGACCCGGCGGATAGTCTCACGGAGGACCGGCGGCAAGGGCTCCGGGTCGTACTCCGCGTTCGAGCACGGACCCAGCTTGATCGGTAGGCCGGGATCTTCTTCCTGACAGGCCATCGGGATCCTTCAGGTCGTCTCTCGCCTGTACAAGATGACGTTCTCCAGGGTGCCATGGTTCACGAGGGCCCCGCCTCCGGGAGATGCCTTACCTGCTCCGGGTCGGGTTATCGTTGGAACACATGAGCCCGAAGCCCACGAAGGGATCGTTTCCCCGGCCCGATGCCGAGACAAGGGAGGCCTTCGATTCCCTGGTGCCCGACCATCCGAAAGTCGCCGTACGGCCCATGTTCGGCAACGTCGCCGCGTTCGTGAACGGGAACATGTTCACGGGAGTTTTCGGACAGGACCTGTTCGTGCGTCTCTCGGAGGGGGATAGGGAGGAGCTCATCGCGGAAGGAGGAGCCGAGTTCCAACCCATGCCCGGGCGGGCCATGAAGGAGTACGTCTCGCTTCCGCGGAGCTGGCGGAAGGACCGCGCCCGGGCCGGCGCCTGGATCGAACGTTCACTGGCCTGGGCCGAGCGGTTGCCGCCGAAGACGCCGGGTCGTCGCCGTTCCTAAGCCACCTCAGGCCCGCTTCGTCCAGGACCGGAGGCCGGTCCCGGATTTCCACGTGGTGAGCCGCTCCTCGCCGCCCCCGAAGATCACATGGCCCGCCCGCTCGACGTCCAGCGAGAACAGGTGGTACGTCCCCTCATCGGGGGCCCAATCGATCCGGGCCCGGATGGCCTTCCGGTAGGCCTCTCGGAGCGAGGGATCCGACACGTCGACGGCGCGACCGTAGAGCTTCAGGTCACCGTCGGTTCCCTCACGATTGCAGGTGACGCTATGCACGACGATTGCGCGGATCACGGAACAGGTCTAACGCCTTCGGTGAGTGTCACATCATCCCCAGGAACAGGTGTCCCGCCGCGATGTCCAGCTCACACGGGCTGATCCGGGGCGACCCGTCCTTGCGCAGGGTGCCCAGCATCACCACCTCGTCGCGAGCGAATCGCTCACGGGCGATCGCCGCGATATCCGGGCAGCTGTCCTCGAACTCTCGCCACAGCATCCGCACACCTCCTGACCTTCCACTGATTCTCTGATCTCGGGCGCCCTGGGATACGCTCGCCAGTGTGACCCTTCGAATCCACGATGTGACCGCGCCGCTCCGCGAGGATCTCCCGGCCTGGCCGGGGGAGGAGGGGCTGCGCCGCCGGCTCGTCAAGGATCAGTCCCGCGGCGACAGCTCCACGGTGTCGCACCTGTCGCTCGGCGCGCATACCGGGACCCACATCGACGCACCCGTCCACTTCCTCGTGGGAGGTGGAGGGATCGACGCACTCGCCCCCGAGGCCCTGGTGGGGCCGGCGCTCGTCGCGGGCCTCGAAACCGCCCAGGACGCGATCACCGCAAGCGACCTGGAGGCTGCGGTTCCCAAGGGAGCGGAGCGGCTCTTGCTCAAGACGCGGAACTCCGGGTGGAGTGCATCGGACACGAGCTTTCGAGAGGACTTCGTGGCGCTCGATCCCTCCGCGGCGGAGTGGTGTGTGTCCCGCGGCGTGCGACTCGTGGGGATCGACTACCTGTCGATCGAACCCTTCGGGTCGGGGAGCCAGGGGCATCCGGTGCACCGTGCGTTGCTCGGAGGAGGAGTGGTGATCGTCGAGGGCCTGGAGCTCGAGACGGTCGAGCCCGGACCGTACCTGGTGGCGGCGCTTCCCCTCGCCGTTCCCGGGAGCGACGGCGCTCCTGCCCGCGTGGTGCTGGTCGAGGGGCTGGCCTGAGCCGGCCAGGCGAGGCGCTAGAGGCTCGGGCTACGCTACGCTTCGCGTTCGCCATGAGACTTGGACCCACCGTCGCGTGCGGAGCGCCATGAGCGCGGACCGGGGAGTGCGAGGTTTGGACCGGATGTTGGAGCTCCAAGAGATCGACCTGGCCATCGATCGGCTTCAGGCACGCCGCCAGGAGCTCGAGTTAGGAGAGGACGTCCGGATCGCCCGGGAGCGGGTCGAAGGACTGGAGGAGCGGGTGGGGGAGACCCGCCTCGCCCTGAGCTCGGTGGACCAGGAGCAGCGTCGGCTGGAGACCGAGGTGGCTACCCTGGAAGCGAAGATCGGCGCCGAGGAGCGCCGGCTCTACGACGGAAGCGTAGCCAATCCGAAGGAGCTCGAGTCGATCCAGCACGAGGTGGAAGCGCTCCGCAGACGGAAGTCGCTGATCGAGGACGCGGTACTGTCGCAGATGGAAAGGCGCGAGGACCTGGAGTCTCGGCTTCCTCCCCTGGAGGCCGAGCTGGCGGAGGCCCGAGAGCGGCTGTCGGAGATCGGGGGGGAGTCGATGCAGGAGCTCGACCACATCGGGAGGGCGCTGGCGGAGCGGACTGTCGAGCGTGCCGCGCTGGTGCCGGCGATCGACGAGGAGCTCGTGGAGCTGTACGAGGATCTCAGGGCCCAGAAGCGCGGCGTCGGAGCGGCCGCCCTGGAGGACGGGGTGTGCCAGGGCTGCCACCAGAAGCTCTCTCCCCTCGAGCTGGAGCGCATCAAGCGGTCCGAGGGCATCCGGAGGTGCGAGTACTGCCGGCGCATCCTGGTCCTCGTCTGATCGTGAGCGTCGACGGCGCAGCCCGGGGCAACCCGGGCCCCGCAGGCATCGGGGTGTCGGTCGTCGACGAGGCCGGGCGACTCGTGGCTGAGCTCGGAGAGGGCATCGGACACGCCACCAACAACCAGGCAGAGTATCGGGCCGCTCTCATGGGTCTCCGGCTGGCTGCCGAGCACGGCGCCCGCGCGGTGCTCCTCCGCTCCGACAGCCGGCTCCTCGTGGAACAGCTCGCGGGGAGGTTCCGGGTGAAGGACCCGACGCTCCGGCGCCACCACGAAGAGGCCCGGAGGCTCATGTCGGAGTTCGAGGATGTGACACTGGAGCACGTGCCTCGGGAGCAGAACGCGGATGCCGACCGTCTCGCCAATCAGGGGATCGACGAGTGGCTCACGACTGATGAGGGACGCGCGTACCGGCGCCCGGAGCCGCCTCCCCAGCTGTTCGAAAGCTAGGGGTCGGCCTCCGGAACCCGCTGGAGTTCCCTAGTCGCCCTGCGCGAAGGCCTCGGCCGGGAATGCCAGAGCGATGGGTTCGCGGTCGCCGTGGAACCGCAGCACCATCGCCTCGGGCACGGTGGTGAGCTCGACGTTGTCGAAATCGAATGCTCCCTGCACCAGTTCGTTGTGCGGAAGCGGTCGGGCGAACGTTCGCGTGGTTCCGATTGGGTTCAGGGACATGCCCCCCACCTGGAGCTCCGTGCGCTCGCGGTCGATCCGGACCGGATCGCCGCCGATGTTGCGCACGCGGAGGTTCACCACCGTCCCCGCAGAGAACCGATAGATGCTCACCACTTCGACGACCAGTCCTTCGCCGCGGGCGGAAGCCGGAGGATCAAGGAGGGTGATGGAGTCGGTCATCGACCGCCCGTCCCGAACGACGTCCAGAACCGCCCAGGAGGCCGGCCCGTCCAGCCGGGTCAGGATCACCGGGCTCTGGAAGTTGCGCGGGAGGATCGTTTCTTCGCCTTCCTCTGCCATGAACGTGAAACTCACGTCGGCGTCGACGGCCGCAGCGGCCACATCGTCCTGAATCTGGAGAACGCGCACTCCTCGAACCTCGAGCTCGCCGGTGGCCTGTTCGAGGTGGCGATTCTGGACCCCGAGCCAATGGACCCAGTCGCGGAGCTCCGGTCCGGCCACGAGGTCCCGGAGGGGCTTGACGGTTTCCCCGCTTCTCGCGTAGGCCTCTAGAAACTCCAGGACCGTCTCGCGTATGGCCGCCGTCTCGAGACCCGCGGAGCTGCTCGCGGTACCCTCGGGAGGGATCCGGACCCCCTCAGATCGTGAGGTGCATGCCGTAAGGCCAAGGGCACCGAGGACGACCAGCAGAACGGCGGTCTGAGGGGTCATCGGGAAATTATAGGGATGGCCCGGCCTCGTATACTTTTAGCGAGGAGCCGGCCGGGCGGCCGCGGTCCCGCGAGGGATCGAGGAAAGTCCGGACTCCACAGGGCAGGGTGCTGGGTAACTCCCAGGCGGGGCGACCCGCGGAAAGTGCCACAGAAAGGAAACCGCCTCCCGGCGGGTCGTACGGCTGCCGGGCGGTAAGGGTGAAACGGTGAGGTAAGAGCTCACCAGCGCGCCGGGCGACCGACGCGGCTCGGCAAACCCCACCCGGAGCAAGGCCAAGCAGGGAGCAGGCCGGTTCGCCGGCCGCGGGCGGCCCGTCCGATGCTCCCGGGTAGGCCGCGTGGGCCTTCGGGCCCTGAGGGTCGCGGTGACGCGGCCCCCAGAGAGATGGCCGCCGCCCGCGCGAGCGGGCACAGAATCCGGCTTACAGGCCGGCTCCTCACCCCCCTCTTTGTGGAGCGGCCTGTGCGGGCGAGCGATCGGAGGAGGCTGTTGTTGCTCGTGGCGGCCACGCTGCTGGTCGCCGGCGGAATCCTGGCGGCGGTCATCTCGTTCCGCGGCCCGAGCTCAGATGCGGAGGCCCTCGACGTGTCCGGCCCCATGCCCGTGCTCGACCTCCCCGCCCTCCAGGGGGGTCGGGTCTCGCCGGACCTCTACCGCGGCAAGGTGGTGGTGGTGAACTTCTGGGCCTCGTGGTGTGGACCGTGTCGACTGGAGCAGCCGGGGCTCGAGCGGCTGTGGCGATCGTATCGGGACCGAGGGGTTCAGTTCATCGGGGTGGACTTCGACGACGATCGTGCCGCCGGGCTGGAGTACCTGGAAGAGTTCGATGTGACGTACCCGAGCGTCTCGGACCCCACGGGCATGCTGGCGTTTCGGTTCGGGATGCTCGCTCCGCCCACGACCTTCATCGTCGACCGGGAGGGGCAACTCCGATACCATCTGCTCGGCGCCCAGGCCGAGGAAACGGTTCGCGCCTACATCGAGGAGCTTCTCGCCGAATGATCACCACCACGAAGCGGACCTTTGCCGCCGTCTCGCTGACCCTGGCACTCGCGGCCGCCTGCCGGTCGGAACCCGAATCATCCAGTCAGCCGCCGTCGGTCGCCCCCGCCAACCCCCAGGACGCCTTCGTCGACCTGGACGGATTCCGCTATCGGAAGGTCCCCGAACAGGTCCGGGAACAGATGGAAGCCCAGCTGACCGCGAACCCGCAGGCCCGGCAGGTGCTCGTGGGGTTCGACGCGCGGTTCGCGGTGGCCGGGAAGCGAACGACCGTGCTCATCTTCGCCATGGCCGTGGACCCCGAGGCCGCCTCGAACCCGTTCTTCACGGAAGGCGTGTTCGTGGGGTTCGAGCAGGGGTTCGGGGGAGAGCTGTCCGGTGAGGAGATCAGCGGACAGAAGGTTCGCGTTGGGACCCCGCCGCAGGGAGGAGGGGCTGCCATCCTGTGGCAGCGCGGTGCTCTCATCGTCGGCGTCTTCGGCGACAAGGAGGACGCCGTGCGCGACGTCACCACCCAGGTGATCGAAGGGATGGGCTCCTCAGCTTGACGGGGCGACGCTAGCCTGCCGCGGTGCGGGCCTCCGCTCTGCGGAGCTGCTTGCCGGCACGGTAGGAGGAACGCACCAGCGGGCCGGCTTCTACATGTGCGAATCCCATCTCGTTGCCGACCCGGGCGTGCTCGGCGAACTCCTCGGGGGTCACCCACCGATCCACCGGGAGGTGGAACTTGGTGGGCTGGAGGTACTGGCCCAGCGTCATGAGATCGACATCGACCGCCCGGAGGTCCCGGAAGGCCTCGGCGACGTCCCCGGGGCGCTCGCCCATCCCCAGGATGAGGTTCGACTTGGTGATCTGTCCGGGCCGGAGCTCCTTGGCCAGCCGCAGGACCTCGAGCGACCGGTCGTAGTCGAAGCCGGGGCGGATCCGCGGGTGGAGGCGTCGGATCGTCTCCAGATTATGGGCGAACACGTCGGGCTCCGCCTCGATCACGGTGGCGATGGCGTCTCGGTCCCCCTTGAAGTCCGGTGGGAGCACCTCGACCCGGCACCCGGGAACCTCACGGCGGACCGCCCGGATCGTTTCCGCCCAGATGCGAGCTCCGCCGTCGGGAAGGTCGTCGCGGGCCACTCCGGTGATGACCACGTACCGCAGACCCATGGCCTTCACCGCGCTGGCCACCCGGTCGGGCTCGTCCTCGTCGAGCCCCAGGGGCTTTGCCGTCATCACGTCGCAGAACCCGCACCGTCTGGTGCATCGATCCCCGAGGACGAGGAACGTGGCCTCCCGGTCCTCCCAGCACTCGAAGATGTTGGGACAACCCGCTTCTTCGCAGACCGTGTGGAGGTCGAGCCCGCGCATGATCCCCTTGAGCTCCGAGTAGTTCGGGCCGAACGAGGCCTTGACCTTCAGCCATTCGGGACGAGGGGTGTCCGGCCGCACGGTCTGCGCGCAGCCGACGGAATGGACCACGTGGGTGTCCGCGAGCCCTGGACCCTGAACGGCTTCGTTGCCGTGGCCGATTCCGTTGGTGCCAACGATCGGCAGGTGAAGCCTTCGCCGGTGCGGGTTCTTGTCCTTGGTCGGCATCAGAACTCGGCCAGCTCCTTCATTGCCTTGTGGATCTTCTCCACGTCGGGCATGTAGAAGTGCTCGATGTTGGAGGAGAAGCCCATGGCCGGGATGTCCGGGCCGGCCACTCGGACCAGTGGTCCGTCGAGGTCCATCATGGCCTCCTCGGCGATGGTGGCCACGATCTCGGCTCCCGGCCCGTAGGTTCGATTGTCTTCGTACACCACCACGGCCTTTCCCGTCTTCTTGACCGACTCAAGGATGGTCTCCTTGTCCAGCGGAGCGATCGTGCGGACGTCCACGACCTCCACCGACACGCCGTCATCGTCCTGGAGCTTCTGGGCGGACTCCAGGCAGTGGTGCAGCATCAAGCCGTACGAGACGCAAGTGAGGTCGTCACCTTCCCGCTTTACGTCCGCCTTCCCGATGGGGACCTCGTAACCCTCGTCCGGGACTTCCCCCTTGATCAGGCGGTAGGTCTTCTTGTGCTCCAGGAACATCACCGGGTCCGGGTCGCGGATGGCCGCCCGGAGCAATCCTTTGGCATCGTGCGGCGTCGCCGGGATGACCACCTTCAGCCCGGGGACGTGCCCGTAGAAACCCTCGATGGACTGAGAGTGGTACAGCGCCCCGTGGACCCCGCCGCCCCACGGAGCGCGGATCACCATGGGCACCCCAAAGTCGCCGTTGGACCGGTACCGGATCCTGGCGGCCTCCGAGACGATCTGGTCGAAGGCGGGGTGGATGAAGTCCGCGAACTGGATCTCGGGGATGGGGATCAGGCCGTGGAGGGCCATCCCGATGGCCACCCCCACGATGGACGACTCCGCCAAAGGTGTGTCGATCACCCGTTGCTCCCCGAACTCCTCAAGGAATCCTTGGGTCACCCGGAACACACCACCGCGGGCACCTACGTCTTCGCCCAGCACGACGACCCGGTCGTCGGCCTTCATCTCCTCGTGGAGGGTGTCGTGGATCGTCTGGACGATGTTCTTCTCCGCCATCAGGATCGTTTCTTTCCGGGGGGACCGCTCGCTCTGCCACTCAGGGCTTCGTCATCTCCGGGGGAGGTACTCCCCCCGGGGCCCCCGTCTCCGGAACCCTCGGCGAACACGTGGCGCGTGGCGGACGCAGGCTCGGGGTCCGGCGCGTTCCACGCCTCGTCCACCGCCCGGTCCACCTCGGCCTTGAGCTCTTCCCGGAGGCCCTCCAGCTGGGCGTCATCCGTGATCCCCCCACTCTTCAGGTAGTTGCCGAACAGGACGATGGGATCGTTCTTGCGAGCCTCGTCGACCTCCTCGCGGCTGCGGTAGGTCCGGTCGTCGTCGTCGGAGGTGTGGGGGTAGAAGCGGTAACACGTCGTCTCGAGCAGAGTGGGCCCTCCTCCGCCCCGGGCCGTTTCCACCGCCTCCTTCATGGCCTCGAACGAGGCGAGGACGTCGTTTCCGTCCACCGTCACACCCGAAAAGCCGTACCCCTCGGCGCGGATCGACAGCTCCTCCACCGCACATTGTTTGTTGAGGGGCACTGAGATGGCGTACTTGTTGTTCTCGCACACGAACACGACGGGGAGCTTGTGGATCCCCGCGAAGTTGAGGGACTCGTGCCAGTCGCCCTCGCTGGTGGCGCCGTCCCCGAACCACGAAGCCACCACGGAGTCCTCCCCCCGGTACTTCATGGCGTAGGCGATCCCCGCCGCGTGGGGGATCTGGGTGGCGATAGGGGAGGAGCCGGTGATGATCCCCAGGCGCCTGGATCCCCAGTGGGCCGGCATCTGGCGCCCGCCCGACGACGGGTCATCGGCCTTCCCGAAAAGCCCCAGGAACACATCCTTCGCGCTGAATCCCGCCACCAGGCACACCGCCATGTCCCGGTAGTAGGGGACGTAGATGTCCTTGCCCCGCACCAATGGCCAAGCCGTGCCGACCTGGGCGGCCTCATGACCGGAGACCGGGACCACGAACGGTGCACGGCCCTGCCGGTTCAGCCGGAACTGCTGCTCGTCGCACAGGCGGGCGGTGAGCATGGTCCGGTACATCGAGAGGAGGTCGTCCCCGGTCAGGCCAAGACGCGAATGTCGGTCCTCAGCCTGCTTGACGCGTGTCGCCAACCCTGCCACCTCCCTTGTGCATGGTACGAGGGGCGGGCCGGGGCCCGCAGCCCGGATACTAGCCTACCCTCCGGCGAGCAGCCTTCCGGCCGCATGGTCAGGAATGGTCCATTTCGAGCGGGGAGTGGTGCGGGCGAGCGATTCGCTCAGGGGACGAGCCGGAGGGCCGGTAGCGCCGTGGCGCGCGCCAGACTGGTCGGGTGCATAGCCATGGACCTGGCGATCTTCTCGGCGCGCCACTGGTGGAGGAAGGCGAGGGACCGCGATTCGCTCCAAGGGTCGTCCTCGGCCAGAAGGGTCGCTGCCGCGGGGCTCTCCAGGAGGTGGAGGTGCCGGGGGTTGTCGGACATCTCTCCGTGATTATCGGAAAACCGGGCAAAGGGGTCCATAGCACCACGGAGGCATATCTCCGGCCCCGTTTCGGTCATCCGGGATGGTCAGGACGGGTGAGCCAGCCTAGCCCTCCCGAACGCGCTCCGTGGTCAGAACGGAATACAGAAGGGAGGCGCCGCCAGAGGGCGGCGCCTCCACACTCGGACGACGGGTTCTAGGCGGGGACCACTCGCTCCCGATCCACCACGATCACCCGCTGCCGCGCGCCGAAGAAGCCACCGATCAGCGCCACCAAGCCTCCGGCGACGATCAGCCAGGCTCCGACCCCGAAGTCCTGGACCCCCAGGCTTCTGTCCTCGAACCGGTAGAACGTGATCGCCAACAGGACCATGGCGGCCACCGCCAGCGCGCCGGAGAGGGACGTGAGCCATCCCGTCCGGAACGCCAGGCCGATCACCGCCAGCAAACCGAGAACGATGATCACGAACCCGGCCGACGCCCAGATACTGGCGGCCTCCCCGGCGTCGGGGTTGAAGAAGATGGACCAGTCGGCGTCGATGCCTCGGGTGGCTGGCTCCATCAGCCAGTCCAGCAACGCGCCGTAAATCATGCCGGCCGCGCCGAGCAGAGTGAGGAGCACCCGGGCGGCCATCCCGCCGGGCCGTATCCTGGTGGTCTCCTCCTCGCGAACGGTCCTGAACTCGCCCTCCTCGTAGACAGGGGCCGTGGCGCCGGGCTCGTGCCCAGGGTGGGTCGGATATCCCGCTTCATGGGTGTGCGGAGGGGTGCCCGGCTCGTGCACGTGAGGCGTGGCCGCCGTCCCGCTTACCCCGGGATCGGCCGTGGAGTGGTGGACCGGCTCGGTCCCGGTTTCGTCGATATCCCGTCGGGCCATTTTCGGATCCTCCTTTTCGGTTCTCCTCAGCGCCTCGCCCTTGGCGAGTCGCTTCGACCTGGGGACTTCAGCAGCCTCTGTCCGCTTCGCTCCGCCCCCCTGGACCCCCGGGTCTCTGCTTCCCCATGTTTCCCCGCCCTGGGCTTGTTCACCCCTCCCACGGGCGACCGCGGCCTCGTTCCAGCAGTTCCGAGGCCCCGTTTTGGCCGAAGCGAGCTAGAGAAGCCTGAGGAGCCTTGGTCCGCCGGGCGCTATCCGTTCGCCGGGGCCACCACAGTGTTGGAGGCGAAGGCCGAGACGAGCTCGTCTGGCGCGGGCCGGAGCTTGGAGCCGAAGACGTCCTCGAACCGGTGGGCCACCACCGGGAGCGCTTCCCCTACGGTGATCTCCCGTCCGGTGAGCTCGGTCAGGGTGGTGACGCCGCGATCCGCGATCCCACACGGCACGATGGCACCGAACCACGCCACGTCGGTCGCGCAATTGAGGGCGAACCCGTGGAGGGTGACGTCCCGCTGCACCCGCACGCCGATGGCGCATACCTTGCGCTCACCGGCCCACACGCCGGTGAAGCCTTCCGAGCGCCCCGCCGCCACACCCAGGTCGGCGCACGCCCGCATGATCACCTCCTCGACCTTCCGGAGATAGGCGATCACGTCGGGCTCCGGTCCGAGGTGCACGATCGGGTAGCCTACGAGCTGCCCGGGGCCGTGGAAGGTGACACTGCCGCCCCGATCGACGTAATGCAGTTCGGCTCCCATCCGTGCCAGGGAAGGCTCGTCGAAGAGCAGGTGTCCAGGCTCCCATCGCTTGCCCGCGGTGAACACCGGCGGATGCTCCAGGAGGATCAGTGTGTCGGGGATCTCGCCGTCGGCGCGCCGATTCGCCAGGTCGTGCATGGCCCGGTAGGCGGGCCCATACGCAACCCGTCCGGGGGCCAGCAGCCAGGCGCCGTCGGCCAGAGCGTTACTCCTCCAGATACGCCTGGAGCTCGGGCGTGAAGTCCCACTCCTCCAGGTTCTGCTTGAGACGTCCCAGGAATTGTGCGGCGGTGGCCCCGTCGATCATCCGATGGTCCCAAGACAAGGACAGGTAGACCATGTGGCGAATGGCGATGGCGTCGTCGATCACCACCGGGCGCTTCTCGATCGCGTCGAATGCAAGGATGGCCGTCTCTCCCGGGTTCATGATCGGGACGCTGATGATCGACCCGAACGGCCCGGGGTTGGTGATGGTGAACGTGCCGCCGTGGACCTCGTCGGGCTTGAGCCTCTTGGCCCGAGCTCTGGTGCCCACGTCGTTGATCCCCCGGGCCAGCCCGACGAGGTTCATCACCTCTGCTCCCTTGACCACCGGCACGATGAGCCCGTCCTCGTAAGCCACCGCGACACCCAGGTTCACGTACCGGCGATAGGTAGCCGTTCCCACCTCCAGGTCGAGCTTCGCGTTGACGTCGGGGAAGGCCAAGAGCGCGTCGCACACCGCGCGAGCGACGAAAGGCATGTAGGTGAGGTTGATGCCCTCCTCCGCCTTGAACCGGTCCTTGGCCCGGCTGCGGAGGCGAACGATGTTCTCCATGTTGACCTCGACCAGGTTCCACGCGCGGGCCGAGGTCTGGAGGGAGGCCACCATGTTCTCCGCGATCCGCTTGCGGATGTGAGAGATCTTGACGGTCTGCTCGGGTTCGCCGGCGGGGATCTGAGTGCCACGCGCGGGCGCCGTCCCTTCCTCGGGCACCGCACGGAGAGCCGGCCGCCTCGCACCGCCCGACTCGATGAACGATCTGATGTCTTTCTTCGTGATCCGCCCACCCGTGCCGGTCCCCTCCACCTGGGCGAGCTCGATGTTGTGCTCCTGGGCCAGGCGACGAACCAGGGGGGAGAGGATGTGGCTGCGAGGTCCGCGGCCGGCGGGCGCGGTCACCGGGCGTCGCTCCTCCTCGCGGGCGGGGGCACCGGCGGGTTCGGGCTTGGAGGGGGCCTCGGCGCGCGGACGAGCCTCGGCCTTCTCCTCTGCGTCCGCCTTCTCCTGGCGCTCCGCTGGCTGGGGCTCGCCCTTCGGCTCGGGTTGTTCCTCTTCCGGCTCTCCGGCGGCGGCTTCAGCCTCATCGCCTTTCTTTTCGGCGGCGGCCCCGCCGTCCTCCTCGATCGTGGCCAGCTCGGTGCCGACCTTCACCGTCTCACCCTCCTGGACGAGGACGTCCTTGAGGGTGCCCGCGACAGGAGAGGGGACCTCGGTGTCCACTTTGTCGGTGGAGATCTCGAACAGGGGCTCGTCGCGCTCGACCTTGTCGCCGGGCCCCTTCAACCATTTGGTGATGGTTCCCTCCACGACCGTCTCCCCGAGCTGTGGCATCGTCACTGTGGCCACGTACGATCCTCCTCTTTCGCTCGCCGCATCACATCGAGTGCAGCGGCTTGCCGGCGAGGGCCAGGTGCGCCTCCCCGATGGCCTCCGAGAGCGACGGGTGGGGATGGATGAGAGCAGCCACTTCCGCCGGCACCGCCTCCCAGTTCGTGATGAGCATCCCTTCGGCGATGAGGTCGGTGACGTGTGGCCCAACAAGATGCACGCCGAGCACGGGCCCACCTTTCTCTGCGACCAGTTTGCACAGCCCGCCCTCGCCCACGATGTTCGCCTTCCCGATCCCCTGGAGGCTGAGCTTCTCGACCTCGACGTCGTGTCCACGCTCTCGGGCCTGGGCCTCGGTTAGCCCGACCGACGCCACCTCCGGTGTGCAGTACGTCACCCGGGGGATGCCCACGTAATCGATCTCCGGCACCTCCTGCCCGGCGATCCGCTCCGCCACCGCGATCCCCTCGGCGAAAGCCACGTGGGCGAGCTGGAACGGCGTGGCCGCCACGTCGCCGACTGCCCACACCTTGTCCGCCGTAGTGCGCAGCTGACCGTTCACTTTCACGAACGCGCGGTCGAGCTCGATCCCCGTTTCCTCGAGACCCAGGTCGTCGGTGATGGCCCCGCGTCCCACGGCCACCAGGCAGATCTCCGCCTCCACCTTCTCCGTCTTCCCGCCGGCTTCGAAGGTGACGGTGACGCCCTCGCCGCCCTCGAACACGTCCTGAACCTTGGCCCCCGCCCGGGTCTGAATGCCGCGCTTGCGGAAGGCCCGCTCGATCTCCTTGGAGATGTCCTCGTCCTCCAGGGGCGCCAGGCGGGGGAGCGCCTCCACCACGGTGAC
Source organism: Actinomycetota bacterium (assembly GCA_036000545.1). Taxonomy (GTDB): domain Bacteria; phylum Actinomycetota; class UBA4738; order UBA4738; family CALAEC01; genus DASYVD01. The sequence goes on from DASYVD010000086.1 coordinate 21,959, forward strand.
CTCGGCCCCGAACGACCGGTACACGGAGGCGAACTCCAGCCCCACGGCCCCCGCCCCGATGACCACCGCAGAGGACGGGATCCGGTCGAGCTCGAGGGCCTGGTCACTGGTGATGACGCGCTCGGAGAGCTCCATGCCCGGGAGGAGCTTTGCGAACGACCCGGTGGCCAGGACGACATGCTCCGCCTTGAGGGAGCGCGTCCCTCCATTCGCATCGACGTCGACCTTCGTTGGCCCTGCCAGCCGGCCCTTGCCCTTCACCACCTCGATCTTGCGGGCCTTCACCAGTCCGGTGAGTCCGTTCACCAGCTTGTCCACGACCTTCTGCTTGAAGCTCTGGACGCCGCTCCAGTCGGGCTCCCCTGACGCCTTGATCCCCCATTCGTCGGAGCGGTTGATCTGGTCCATCACGGCCGCCGACTGAAGCAGGGCCTTGGTGGGGATGCACCCGCGGAGGAGGCAGGTGCCGCCGAGTCGGTCGTCCCGCTCAACCAAAGAGACCCTCTTGTCGAGCTGGGCCGCGCGCAGGGCAGCCGAGTAGCCGCCGGTCCCCGCTCCTATCACGATCACGTCGAAGGAGTCGTTTGGCATGTCTGATCCTCGCTGGTCATACTACCGCCGGCCGAACGGAACGGCCCAACGACGCGCGTCCTGAGGAACCGCGGGGTTCAGGGGGGACGGAAATGGAGTTGGCGCTGAAACGCACGCCGCTGGAAGAGGATCATAAGGCGCTCGGGGCCAAGATGGGCGAGTTCGCCGGGTGGTTCATGCCCATCGAGTATCGGGGCGTTCTCGCCGAGCACACGGCTGTGCGCACGGCGGTGGGGATGTTCGACCTCACGCACTTGGGGAAGATCGACGTCGCCGGTGCGGGCGCGAGGGAGTGGCTCGGGTGGGCCCTCACGAACGACCTGTCCCGCATCGAGATCGGTGCCGCCCAGTACAACCTGATCTTGACCGAGGAGGGGGGCATCGTCGACGACCTCATCGTCTATCGGGTGGAGGACGAACGGTGGCTGGTGGTGCCAAATGCGGCGAACACCGACGCCGTGCTCGGCATCCTGTCCGAGGAGACCCGACAAGACGTGGTAGTCGAGCACCGGCCGGATCTGTGCACCATCGCGGTGCAGGGACCGCGGTCGCCGGAGCTCGTCGAGGCGATCTTCCCTCAAGCGCAGGACATCGAATACATGCACTGCCAGGTGGGCTCGTACCGGGAGGTCGTGGTGGTCGTGGCGCGGTCCGGTTACACGGGCGAGCGGGGCTACGAGCTGTTCGTTCCTGACTCGATGGCAGCTCCGCTCTGGCGAGAGCTCGTCGAGCGAGGTGAGTCGTTGCGACTCGCCCCGTGTGGGCTGGGCGCACGGGACACCCTCCGCACTGAGGTGGGCTACCCCCTCCACGGGAACGACATCTCCACGGAGAGGACCCCGCTCGAAGCTGGATTGTCGTGGGCGGTGTCGTTCGACAAGGGAGAGTTCCGGGGATCGTCGGCGCTCCTCCGCCAAAAGGAGGCGGGGGTCCCTGCCCGGCTGCGTGGTCTCCGGATGACGGGCAAGCTCATTCCCAGGCCGCACTATCCGGTGTTCGTCGGCGACCAGCAGGTGGGGGAGACGACCAGCGGGACGTTCTCACCGACGCTGCGGGTGGGAATCGCCCTCGCGTACATCTCCCCGCCGGACCGAGTGGGCCTGGGGGACACGGTGGAGGTCGACGTGCGGGGCCGCCGGGGCCAGGCCGAGGTGGTCAAGCCACCGTTCGTGGATAGCAGCCCAAAGTAGCGTCGCTCGGTCCGCCCGGAGGGCGCCTACAGTTGATGATCCGCCCGAGCGGCCTGGAGGAACTCCGACACGGTCGTTCCGCCGAACGACACCTGCATCAGGACCTCCCACACGCGCTGGCGGGCGTGTGGCCCGTCGGGTATCACCACGACTGCGTAGTACAGGCCGGATTCCGGGATCCCGAGCTCCCGGACGGGCCCGTACCCCGGCGCGGCCACGAACGAGGCCCGCCGAGTGGTGATCTCCCCGACGCGGCACGTCCCGGCAGACATCGCCACGAAGTCGCCCGGCGAGAACAGTCGCCGGTCGAGCACGGGGCGGTGATCGGCGAGCACGTGGCGCTCACGTGACTCGCAGGAATCCAGGGCGAACGGTGGCTTGAGGGCGGTGTCCCGGGCAGCCAGATAGTAGTAGTCGGTGGGGACCTGGACGCTGGCCGCGTTCACCCAATACGCCTGGAGCCCGAACTGGGGGGGCCGCTTCCCCGACTCCAGCTCCGGAGAGGAAGAAGGGTCCCTGCGCGCGGAATCCTCGACCGAGGCGGCGAGTCCTTCACGATAGGCGGCATGGGCGGCCAGTGGCCGAACGTCCCAGTCTCGAGGAACGAGCGCGGCCACCCGTCCCGAGACCACGTGCCGGAGCGGGCCGGCTTGGGCCGCGGGCGCACGCACAGAGCCGGGAGTGGTGCCTGAAGCCAGGAACACGGCCAGGAGCACCACCACGAGCAGGCGTCCCCAGGACACGTCAGGGCGAGTGTAGCGCCCGGGATCCCCGAAACGCCATATGTTCGTTTGCTCAGCTCGGTGGAAGCGTGCAGAATCGGCCCGACAACCGAAGAGCGCCTTCGAGGTGGCCCGGCGGGGGCGGCATCCCGCCGGCTGAAAAGGGAAGCCGGTGAGAGTCCGGCACGGTCGCGCCACTGTGACCGGGGAGCGATGCCGAGGATGCCACTGGGGGGTCCGGCGACCCCCCGGGAAGGCTCGGGAGAGCGACGATCCGGGAGTCAGGAGACCTGCCTCGGGGCACAGATGCCGTCCCTCGCGACAAGCGGGCGGGTCTCGCCGCGACGAGTCCCCGGCCAGAGGGCCGGGGGCTTCGTTCTGCGGGGCTCCTAGCCGCGTCGCGACGGACGCGGAACGGCCGCGCGTTCGGCCGGGAAGGAGGAGCCATGCCCAGGTGGTGGCGCACCGCAGCGGTCGCGCTGGCGCTGATGCTGGCAGCGACGGCCTGTGGCGAGGCCCGGGAGCAGCCGCTCCGTTCCCCGCCCGCGGAGACCGCTTTCCCCGTGACCCTCACCGACGACGAGGGCGTCGAGGTGACCGTGGAGGCTCAGCCCCAGCGCATCGTGACGTTCGCTCCCTCTCATACGGAGATTCTGTTCGCTCTGGGGCTCGGAGAGCGTGTGGTCGGTGTGTCGGGCCCGTTCGACGACTTTCCGCCCCAGGCGAGCCGCATCGAGCCTGTGGCCGGAGCCGGTGGCACCGAGCCGAACATCGAGAAGGTGGTGGCGCTGGAGCCCGACCTGCTCCTGACGGCGTTCATCGGCGGCGAGTGGAAGGATCGGCTGCGGGAGCTCGGGGTACCCGTGTTCACCACACTGGCGTCCTCGTTCGAGGACGCCCTGGAGGACATCGAGACGGTTGGTCGCTTGACCGGGGCGGCCGAGGAGGCCGGGACGGTGACCCGGCGGATGCAAGCGAAGGTGGAGACGATCACCGCCCAGGCTCAGTCGGCGGGAAGCGTGACGTGCTTCCTCGAGCTTTCCGACCTGTTCACCGTGGGCCCGGGGGCCCTCGAGTTCGACCTCCTCCAGCGAGCTGGGTGCGAGCCCATCACCGCCGATGCCGGGCAGCCGTATCCGCAGTGGTCCCCGGAACGGCTGGTGCGAGACGACCCCGACGTCTTCCTCGCCTCGGAGTACGGTCAGCCGGTGGCACAGGTGGCCGACCGGCCCGGGATCCGGGACCTTCGAGCGGTGCGAGAGGGACGACTCTTCCTGGTGGACGGTGATCTGATCTCTCGTCCAGGCCCGCGGCTCGTCGACGGAATCGCCGAGCTGGCCGAAGCACTCCACCCCGATCTCTTCTGAGGGACGGGATGCGCCGACAAGGAACCATGATCATCCTGGTGGTACTGCTCGTCGCGGCCGTGCTGGTCGCAGTGGGGGTGGGCGCGGTTTGGATCCCTCCCGCGACCACGATACGGCTGGTGGCGTGGAAGCTGGGGATGGCCGAGCGGCCTCACGGGGTCGCCCCGTCCGTTGAGATCATCCTGTTCCAGCTCCGGATCCCCCGGGTCCTGCTGGCGACGGTAGTCGGGTCGGCCCTGGCGGCCTCGGGAGCGGTATTCCAGGCGCTGTTCCGCAATCCCCTGGCCGATCCCGCCATCATCGGGGTGTCGTCGGGCGCCGCCCTCGGAGCCATCGCCGCAATGCTGGTCACCGGGGGGGCCTTCGCGGGCGGCCTGGTGGTTCCGGCGGTCGCTTTCCTCGGAGCCCTGGCCGCCGGATTGCTGGTCTACCGCCTTGCCAGGGTGGGCCCGGCCGTCCAGGTGGCCACGCTGCTTCTGGCGGGAGTGGCCGTGGCCGCGCTCATCTCCGCGGTCATGGCCCTCGTCCTGACCTACTCGGGAGAGCGGATCCGCTCCATCTACTTCTGGCTGCTGGGCGGCCTGTCCGCCCGGGGCTGGGAGTCTCTGGCCGCCGCGGCCCCGCTGGCGGCGGTGGGAGTGGTGGCCGCCCTGGGAACCGCAGGCAACCTCAACCTGGTCGCCTTAGGTGAGGAGCGGGCGGCCCAGCTGGGGCTGGAAGTGGAGCGGTTCAAGCGGGTGGCCCTGGCCACGGGCGCTCTCCTGGCCGGAGCGGCGGTGGCCGTTGCGGGAGTCATCGGATTCGTCGGGCTCATGACTCCACATCTCCTGCGGCTCGTCTTGGGAGCGGATCACCGCCGGCTGCTTCCGGCGTCGGTCCTGGGAGGGGCGCTGTTCATGGTGCTTGCCGACCTCGCGGCCAGGACCCTCCGAGCCCCGGAAGAGATCCCTGTCGGCGCGGTCACGGCCCTCCTGGGCGCCCCGTTCTTCCTGTATCTGCTGCGGAGGCAGCGCCGTGAGGCGGGTGCTCGTGCCTGAACTTCTCTCGATGGAGGCGGTCACCGCCGGGTACGACGGCGGCGCGGTCGTTCGGGAAGTGACCCTTTCCGTCCGGGCCGGGGAAGTCGTCGGGCTAATCGGCCCGAACGGCTCGGGGAAGACCACGCTGGTGCGGGTGGCCTCCCGGGCGCTTCGGCCGATGGCCGGCTCGGTCCGGGTGGCTGGAACGGACCCTTACGCCATCCCTGGGCGGAAAGCCGCGCGTCTGGTTGCCGTGGTTCCCCAGGAGCTCGCCCCCACGTTCTCGTTCACCGCGCTGGAGGTAGTCCTCATGGGGCGCTCTCCATACCTCTCCCCCTGGGGCGGCGGAGAGCCGCACGACTACCGGAAGGCCCGGGAGGCCATGGAGGCCGCGGCCGTGCATCATCTCGCGGACCGCCCGCTGGAGGAGCTGTCGGGCGGCGAGAAGCAGGGGGTCGTCTTGGCCCAGGCTCTGGCCCAGGATGCCCCAGTGCTGCTCCTCGACGAGCCGACCACACACCTCGACCTCCGCCACGTGGTGGGCATCATGGAGACCGTCATGGGGTTGGCCCGGGATGAGGGGAAGGCCGTGCTGGCGGTGTTCCACGACCTCAATCTGGCCTCGGGATTCTGCCACCGCCTGGTGGCGCTGGACCGAGGGCGAGTGGTCGCCGAAGGAGCTCCGGAGGAGGTGGTCACTCGGGAGCTTCTCCGCGATCTCTACGCCGTGGATGCGGAGGTGACTCCGCACTTCGCCACGGGCCGCCCAACAGTCTTGCTCGGTCCGCCGCTCTCGCCGGCCCCACGAGGGACCTTTCCCCTGGCCCACGTGGTCGGTGGGGCCGGGCGAGGGGCGCCGGCCATGCGGGGCCTGGCAGCCCTTGGCTACGCGGTCACGGCGGGCGTGCTCCACGCCCAGGACACCGACGCTGTCGTCGCGGAGCGGCTCAACCTAAAGGCCGTCGTGGTTCCGCCGTTCTCCGAGGTCGACGAGGAGGCACGTCGAGAGGTCATTGCTCTGATGCGCCGCGCGGAGGTCGTGGTGGTATGCGACGCGCCGTACGGCCCGGCGAACGTGGGCAATCTGGTGGCTGCCACCCTCGTGGCGGAGGAGGGAGGGCGGGTGTGCCTGCTCGAGCAGGTACCGGTGGAGGAACGCGACTTCACCGGAGGGGAGGCAACGGGTCTGTGGCGGGCGCTACGAGAGCGGGCCGCGGTGGCCCGGTCTTACGAGGAGCTGCTGGCCGTGGCGGCCCCACCCTCTTGAGCAGGGGGCCCCGGGTCGAGGGGCCGGACCGCACGGAGGTGGCCTCTCGCCCATCCGGACTGGTCCGCGGCTGGATCCGGTTCCTTGGGCGGGGCCTCCTCAGGCGGCGACTCCGCTTGGCCCGAGTCGGACCCGGCCCCGGGCTCGGCGGGGTGAGGAACCTCCTCCTTGGCGTCCTCCTCGATGGGACGGAACCCTTCGGGAGCCGGAAGGTCCTTCAGGCGGGACCGGAGGGCGGGCTGCTCGCGCCGGGCCTCGGCGCCGATGCCACCGGGGGGGAGGGTAAAGGCCACGCGGGTCCCGCCGCCCGGGAGGGGCTCGGCCCACATGATGCCCCCGTGGAGAACCACAAGGCTGCGTGCCAGGTTGAGTCCCATACCCAGCCCGGCCCGTTCCTTCCTCAAGATGTCCTCGCCGGGCGTGAAGGGCTGGCCGAAGGCCGCCCGCACGGTGTCCCGCCGGAGACCCCTCCCGCGGTCGGAGACATGCACGGCGATCCCCTCGTCGCCCAGGCGAGCCCGCACCTTGACGGTCTCACCGGGGGCGGAGTAGCGGCATGCGTTGTCCACGAGCTGACGGACGGCCTCGCGGAGCCGGTCCACGTCCACGGTTGCGGGGATGGAGTGAGGCACCGAGACCTCCACCGAAACGTCGGGATAGGTCGCACCCGCCTGCTCCGCTCCTTCCCGGACCAGCTCGGCCAGGTCGCACGGCTGCAGGTCGAGGCGGAGAGTTCCTCGTTCCATCTCCGACAGCGTCACCAGGTTGTCGACCATCGCGGTGAGCTTGTCGGCGGCCTCCTCCACGAGCCGCAGGAACTCCGTCTGGTCTTCTTGCGACGCCTCCGATCGGCGCATCACCGACACCAGCCCCTTGATCACCGTGAGGGGGGTGCGGAGCTCGTGCGACACGTTTGCCAGGAGGTCGGCCTTGGCTCGAGAGAGCTCCTCCGTCTGCAGCGCAGTGTCCGCGAGGGAGCGCGACCACTCCTCCTTCATTCGGACCGTCTCCACGAAGCGGTCCACCAGCTCTCGAGCGATGCCTGGAGCGAGCACCGCGCCGCCTTCGGCCACACGGTCCACGGTCCAGGAGACGTACTGGGGATGCGGGTCCGGGCCGATCACCGCGTCCGCCCCAGCGGCGAGCACGTCGGCGGCCTCTTCCACGTCGTTATCGGTGAGGATCACCACCACCTGGGGGGCCAGCCGGAACTCCTTGAGCCGACGGACGATGTCGGCCGCCGGCCTGCCCGGGAGGCCGGTGCGGAACACCACCACCTCGGGGTGGGATCGCTCGGCGAGCTCGATGGCTCGAAAGCCCTCCACCGCCAGCTCGACCTCGTGACCGGCCGAGCTGACCGCGAGCGCGGTTTCATCGACCGTCTCGGGACGGTCGCATACGAGGACGGTTACAGGCATCACTACCCGTATCGGCACGTCAAGAGCGGATTTGAGGAGGAGCTCGACCGTCCGGGCGACGGCTAGGCGGCCGAGGTTGCCGGCTCTCTACTCGATCCAGCCCTGACGGATGGCTTTCGCCACCGCCTGAGCACGATCGTTCGCGTCCAGCTTCTCGAAGATCCGCTCGAGGTGCGTCTTGACCGTGTGCGGCGAGATGCCCAGGGAGTCGGCGACCTCCTTGGTGGTGGACCCGTAGGCGACCTTTTGGAGGATCTCGACCTCGCGGCGGGAGAGGGGAGCCTCCGGGCGCCGGTCCACCAGGCGCACCTCCTCGATGAAGGCCTGGGTCAGGGCGGGATGGATCACGGCCTTGCCCTGGAGGGCCAGGCGGGCCGCATTGACCAGCTCGTCGGCTCCCACGTCCTTGAGAAGGTATCCGGAGACGCCGGCCTGGATTGCCTCAGAGATGCTGGCCCGGGACTCGTCCACCGTGAACAGGATGACCCGGGTGTCCGGATGGTACTCGCGGATCTGCTTGGTGGCCTCGATCCCGTTGATCCCGGGCATCCTTACGTCCATGAACACGACTTCCGGAGCGAGCGTGTCGACGGCCTGAACGGCTTCCTCTCCGCTGGCCGCCTCACCTACGATCTGGACGTCGTCCGCCGTCCCCAGGGCAGCCCTGAGGCCGTCGCGGGTCACCGGGTGGTCGTCGACGATCAGCACGCGCATCGTCGTCCCTCCGAAGCAGGGTTCGAGCGAGAGTAGGATATCCTGAAACGGTAGACCGATGAGTGCGGAACGCGGAACTTTTCCTGAAACGCCCAGCGCGGCTGGGGGGTCCGGGGGGGTAGCTCGCCCGGAGCAAGAGACTGGCGAGCACGCAGAGCGAGCGGACCCCCCGGAGCGAATGGGGCCCAGTCCGGCCCCGGACCCCGCGCACGGCCAGGTGGAGGAGCGGAACGGGCTCGAGGAGAAGATCCTCGAGGCCCTTCGCAACGTGGTGGATCCGGAGCTGGGGATCAATATCGTCGACCTCGGACTTGTGTACGAGGTTGCGGTAGAAGACGACAAAGTTCACATCGAGTACACCCTGACCACGATGGGCTGTCCCATCGGGCCGCTGATCGAGGCTCAGATGAAGCAGTTCCTCGATGGGATCCCTGGTATCAGCGAGGTGGAGGCCGAGATGGTCTTAACGCCGCCATGGACCCCGGACAAGATGTCCGAGGAGGCTAGGGCGGCGCTGGGGATGTTCTGAGCTCCGTGCGCGACCTGGGGCGGTTCGAGCGGGAGATTTCCACGACCCCAGAGTCCCTGGAGGCCCTGGGTCCCGACTACGCCATCGAGGAGGATCCCGAGGCTCACAAGGTCCACGGGGAGTGGATCCGCGACGTCACGTTGGGTGCCAACGACGGCCTGGTCTCCATCCTCACTCTGTTGGCAGGCGTGGCCGGCGCGGCATCCGGCGACGTGGTGTTGCTCGCGGGCATCGCCGGGCTGGTGGCCGGCGCCATCTCGATGGGCGTGGGGGCGTACGTGTCCGCCAAGGCCTACCGGGCGTTCTACCGGAAGGAGCTGGAGCGGGAGATCCGAGAGATGCGGGAGCTCCCCGAGGTCGAGCGGGGGGAGATCCGGGAGATCTACAGCCGCCGGGGGTTCGAGGGCGAGCTCCTCGACCAGGTGGTGAACACCATCACCGGCGATCCCCGGGTGTGGCTGAAGGTGATGATGACGGAGGAGCTGGGGCTCTCCGCGCAGTTCGCCCGGCCTCTGGGCGCAGCCGGGGTCGTGTTCGTGGCTTTCATCATCGGTGGAGCCGTGCCGGTGACTCCCTTCGTGTTCCTGGAAGGTCTGGTCGCCCTCGGCGCCTCGATCCTCTTGACCACCACGGCCCTGCTGGTGGCCGGGGCTGCGCGGAGCCGGTTCACGGGTGAGCGGCCGCTGACCGCGGGCCTGGAGCTAGTGGGGATGGCCGCCGTGGGAGTGGGGGTAGCTTACCTGATCGGGCGGCTGGTAGGGCTGTCCGGCCTGGTAGGATGACCGAAATCCGACCAGGTAGATAGACTTTCACCCGGGTGGCCGTGTAGACTGATAGCGATGGTCACGAAACCAGACCTCAAGGAGCTCGAGCAGGGGTACCGGTTCGGCTGGAGGGACCCCTCGCACTCCGTGTTCACGCCCAAGCGGGGCCTGAACGAGCAGGTCGTGGAGGAGATCTCCGACCTCAAGAGCGAGCCTGCGTGGATGCGCAAGTTCCGGCTCAAGGCACTGAAGCACTTCCAGGCCCGGCCCATGCCGTGGTGGGGCGCCGATCTGTCCGAGATCGACTTCCAGAACATCTACTACTTCATCCGGTCCACCGAGAAGCAGGCCAAGTCGTGGGAGGACCTGCCTGAAGACATCCGGGGGACCTGGGACAAGCTGGGCATCCCCGAGGCGGAGAAGAAGTTCCTCGGCGGGGTCTCGGCCCAGTACGAGTCCGAGGTCGTGTACCACAAGATCAAGGACGAGCTGGACAAGATCGGGGTCGTGTTCACCGACATGGACTCCGGGCTGCGCGAGCACGAGGATCTGGTCAAGGAGTATTTCGGGACGATCATCCCGCCGAACGACAACAAGTTCGCTTCCTTGAACTCGGCGGTGTGGTCCGGCGGGTCCTTCGTGTACGTGCCGGAGGGGGTCCACGTGGACATCCCTCTCCAGGCGTACTTCCGGATCAACGCCGAGAACATGGGGCAGTTCGAGCGGACCCTGATCATCGCCGAGCCCGGGTCGTACGTGCACTACGTGGAGGGCTGCTCGGCCCCGATCTACACTAGCGACTCGCTGCACTCGGCGGTGGTGGAGATCATCGCCAAGCCCGGCGCGCGGGTGCGGTACACGACCATCCAGAACTGGTCGGCCAACGTCTACAACCTGGTGACCAAGCGGGCCGCGGCCTACGAGGACGCCATCGTGGAGTGGATCGACGGGAACATCGGCTCCAAGGTGACGATGAAGTACCCCTCCATCTATCTGCTGGGCAAGGGCGCCCGGGGCGAGGTCCTGTCGGTGGCGTTCGCCGGCAAGGGACAGCACCAGGACGCCGGCGGCAAGGCCATCCACGCCGCTCCGTACACGTCCTCGGTGATCAACTCGAAGTCGGTGTCCAAGGACGGCGGGCGGACGGGATACCGCGGACTGGTCCGGGTGGAACCCGGAGCCGACCACGCCAAGTCCATGGTCCGGTGCGACGCGCTCATCCTCGACGAGCAGTCGCGCTCCGACACCTACCCGTACGTGGAGGTGGAGGAGGAGACCGCACAGCTCGGGCACGAGGCCAGCGTGGCCCGGATCGGTGAGGACCAGCTGTTCTACCTCCAGAGCCGAGGGCTCACCGAGGCCGAGGCCACCGCGATGATCGTCAACGGCTTCATCGAGCCCATCACCCGCGAGCTCCCCATGGAGTACGCCGTGGAGCTGAACCGCCTGATCGAGCTCCAGATGGAAGGCGCCATCGGGTAACAGCCGCTACGGCGGCGCGCCCAGCACGGACCC
>DASYVD010000087.1:0-48233 GCA_036000545.1 Actinomycetota bacterium
GGTGAGGTGGACGTGGGAATCGATGAACCCGGGCAGGATCGTGGTGCCCGGCAGCTCCACCAGCCGATCGGCCTCCGGCGGGTCCCCTGCACCTACCCGCTCGACGTGGCGGCCGTCGACAAGCACCCACTCCCCTCCCCCAAGGGGTGAGAGCGTGTGCACCCGGGATGCGCGGTAGAGCGTTCTCATGGTCGGTCGGCCGGGCTCGGGGGATTGTACGGGATGGCGAGCCCTGTCCTTAAGTCGCGATGTGTCTCCTACCGATACCCGTCAGGACAGAGGAGGGTATCGGACGGGTCTGAGCGTGCCGGAAAGGTTCGGGCCCGGGACGACTTGCCCATACTGCCGAGCCATCGACCGCTCCCTCCAACCACCGTTTTCCGGGTCGAGCGAGAGAGCGCCAACCGAGCCAGCGCCTTGTCCATACGCTCGAGGACCTCGGCTGCCTGCCCCTCAGACCTGACGATGGTCAGGTAGTCGTCGACCCACCGGAGGAACGGCACCCCGACGGCATGGTCGACCGAGCGGAGGATCGCGTTGGCGAGGACCGCCGAGGCTGGGGGCCCGATAGGTAGCCCTCGATAGCCGAGCGAGGCCCACTCTTCGATCATGGCTGCGGCGTGGGCGGCGTCTTCGGGTGTTGCGCCCACGGACAGCATCGCTTGGGCCGCGGTGTCAGGAGTCACGGAAGGGAAGAAATCCTCGACGTCGGTTGACATGACCACCGCGCCCTCGGCTTGGGCTCTTCTGATCCGCAGCATCATCCGCCGGAGCCGCCGCAGCGATGTCCCAAGGGTCTCCAGGCGCCACTCGCCTCCGGCCTGGAGGATCCGGTTGGCGACGACTTCCGGGCCCAGCCGCCGCTCCAAGGTGGAGGCCACTCTCCCACCGAGGGCGTGCCAAACGCGAGCATCGCGCGGGGAAAGCCGGGCCATGCGCCTCGGTGGGCCGCCCTGCCTGGGGCGGACCTCCACCTCGACGGGATCGGGATGGTGGAACGGCGGTCCCGACACGAAGCCTCTCCCGGTCGGGGGGAGGCCCGCCCGACCGGTTTCTACCGCGTGGAGGCAGCGCCGGACATCGGCCGGTCGGGTAGAAGTTCCCTTCCCCCGGGCGGCGGTGGTGCCATCCCCCTAAAAGGACCGCCTAGGGCGCCAGGTTCCGGAGGAGGAGCGCCTCGGCGAGGCATCCCCGCCGGAGCTCATCCAGGTCGACGCTCTCGTTGGCCCCGTGGGGCCGGCTGTCGGGATCGCCCACCCCGGTGAGGAGGATCGAGGTTTCCGGATAAGAGTCGGAGAACGCGGATACGAAGGGAATGGTCCCCCCCATCCCGATGTCCATCGGAACCCTGTCCCACGCCTCGCGGAAGGCCTTCCGGGCGGCCTCGTACACGGAACCCTCGGCCCTCACCGCGAAGGGGTACGCGCTGGCTCCTCGGGTGACGGTGACCTGGGCGCCCCATGGAGCGTGGGACTCGAGATGCTCGACGAGGGCGTCCATCGCCCGATCGGGGTCGTCACCTGGGGCAATGCGCAAGCTGACCTTCGCCCGGGCGGCCGGCACCAGGGTGTTCGAAGCCTCGGCCACCGGCGTGGCATCGATGGCCAGCACCGAGACCGCGGGCTTGGTCCACATCCGGGACGTGAGGCCTCCGTTGCCGATGAGCTGGACGCCGTCCACCGCGCCGGCGTCCTTCCTGAGCTGCTCTTCGGTGAGATCGAGGGGATCTGCCTCGGCCGCGACGAGCCCGGGGATCGCGACGTCGCCGCGATCGTCGTGGAGCGTTGCCAGAAGCCGACACAGCACGGTGAGGGCGTCGGGGAACGTCCCTCCGTACTCTCCGCTGTGGACGCCGTGATCGAGAGTCCGCACCTCCACAACGCAGTCGACCAGTCCGCGAAGTGAAGTGGTGAGGGCGGGCTGCCCCACCCGCCAGTTCCCCGAGTCGGCGAGCACGATCACGTCGCACCGGAGGAGGTCTCCGTACCTCTCCAGGAACGCCCGAAGGGTGGGTGATCCGATCTCCTCCTCGCCCTCCACGAACACGGTGACCCCCACCGGCATGTCCTCCCCGAGCGCGGTGAGAGCAGCCGAATGCAGCACGATCCCGGCCTTGTCGTCCGAGGTGCCTCGGCCGTACAGGCGGCCATCTCGTTCCGTCGGCTCGAACGGGGGGCTGTCCCACAGCGCCGGATCCCCGAAGGGTTGCACGTCGTGGTGGGCGTACAGGAGCACGGTTGGCGCTCCCTGCGGAGCGGGCTTGGTCCCGAGGATCGCGGGATGGGCTCCTTCGATCTCCAGGAACCGTACCCCCTCGAGGCCGGCGCGCTCCAGGATCTCCGCGGTGGCCTCAGCCGAGCGCCGCACCTCGGCCGGATCGAACCCCGGCGCACTCACCGAGGGGATGCGGACCAGGCCTTCCAGGTCGGCCCTGGTCTCGGGCATGAGCTCGTCGATGCGGGCGCGCAGGTCCTCGGTCACCGAACCTCCCTGTTTTTGGATCTGTGGGATCGTCGCGAGCCTACCAGGGAATCAAGACGCGACCGGCGCTGCTACCACGCGTGTCAGGAAGAGTGCGATGGCGATGTAGCCGACGACCGTGGCCAGGGCCAGCGTCGGCCACAGGAGAGCCCGGGGGCGGATGCGGTACAGCAGGAAGGAGGCAACCGCCACCAGCACCAGTTTCCCACCGATCCCGAGAGCAGACGCCACGGGATTGAGCTCGGTTGCGATCCCCCACCGGATCGACAGATCGGTGAGGATCGCGTCAGCGGCGTTCAGACCGTTCACCGCCACAAGCAGAAAGAGCGGATAGCGCCTGGAACTCCTCTCATCAGAGGCCATCGCGCCTCAGCTCGGTCGTCCGAGTTGCTCGAGTTCCCGAAACGCGCGAAAGTACCGCTTCCACAGAAGGTCCAGGACGTAGAGTGTAGTTGTCTTCCCCGATTGCCGATGCAGTCAGCGGAGGCCAAACCCTCTAGGCTGGTGAGGGCGTAAACTGAGAGGAAAGGTGCAGACAGGTCGGGCCCCCTTGGGTCCCGGGCGAGGAGGTCGCCGTTCATGAATCGAGGCCGCCGGTACGGGCGATGGTTGAAGCGGGCGCTCTGGATCTACATCGCTTACATCTTCTTCGCCCTCCTCCTCCTGGGGCAGGACCCCCTCACGGCCACCAGCCGGATCACCTCCAACTGGAGCGACCTCGCGCCCCTGATCCTCCAACTGTCCTTCGCCTTCTTCTTCGTGATGATCCAGTTCATCGGGCTGTTCTGGTTCCTGGCCCGAGGCACGTACTACACGGTCTACCCGAACGAGTACGACCACACCTTCGACGACGTCCGGGGCCAGCCCGCTGCTGTCCGGTCGACGAAGGAAGTGCTCCGCCTGTTCATGGGGTTCAAGAACTTCAAGCAGATGGGCGGGTACCCGCCGCACGGGATCCTCTTCGAGGGGCCGCCGGGGACGGGGAAGACGCTCATGGCCAAAGCCATCGCGGGATCCGCCGGGGTCCCAATCCTGGTCGCCGACGGCAGCCGGTTCATGAGCATGTTCATGGGCATCGGGAACATCAAGGTCCGCCGGATGTTCACCCGGGCCCGCAACATGTCAGACAAGTACGGGGGCGCGGTCATCTTCATCGACGAGCTCGACGCACTGGGTGGTTCCCGAGGGGGAGTCTCCCAGCAGATGACCGAGCGCCCCCCGGAGGGTCTGGTCAACCGGGTGTTCATGGGCGGCGGGATGATGGGCGGCGGCATGGGGATCGTCAACGAGCTGCTGGTCGGCATGGACGGATTCATCCAGCCGAAGGGCCTGTGGCGGCACCTGAAGAGGATTTTCCGGCTCGGAAAGCCGAAGGTGCCCTTCTACAACATCCTGGTGATCGGGGCCACGAACCGGGCCGGCGCACTGGACCCGGCCCTGCTTCGCCCGGGGCGGTTCGACCGGAAGATCCACGTGGGGCTCCCCGACCACGAAGGCCGGCAAGACATTCTGCGGTACTACCTGGCCAAGGTGCGTCATGAGCCGCTCAACGTGGAGCGAGCCGCCCGCATGACCCAGGGGTACTCCCCGGCGATGATCAAGAACATCGTCAACGAGTCCCTGATCTTCGCTCTTCAGGACGGCCGGGATGCCCTGCGGTGGGACGACCTGTGGCAGGCGAAACTGGTCGAGGAGATCGGCCTCAAGCAGCCCGTCAAGTACACGCCACGAGAGAAGGAGATGGTGGCCGTCCACGAGGCCGGCCATGCGGTTGCTTCCTACCTGCTGGAGAAGGGCGAACTGCAGATCCAGGTCATCACGATCCAGAAGCGAGAGGGAACGCTGGGCTTGGTTCACTACCAGGAGGTGGAGGACCGCTACCTCACCACGCAACGACAGATCCTGGCCCGCATCGAGACAGCTCTCGCGGGACTGGTCGCGGAGGAGATCTGGTTCGGCCAGACCACCGGTGGACCCTCGAGCGACCTCATGGCGGCCACGTGGAACGCGTGCAGATACGTCGGGCTGTTCGGGATGGGCAAGAGCGTCATCTCCGTCGGCGTCATGGTCGACCCCTTCTCGGGTGATGGGAACCCGGCCAAGCTGGTCCTCTCAGATCCTGACCGCAAGAAGGAAGTCGATGACCTGTTGACGTCCTGCCGCCGGCACGTGACCACACTCCTGCGGCAGAAGCGACATGTGGTCGAGGGTCTCCGGGACGCGCTGCTCGAGCGGGAAGAGCTCATCGGCGACGAGATCGAGGAGATCATGGCCGAGCTCGGCGAGCGAGAGCCGCTGGCGCCGGTGGCTGTGGGGGACGGTCACGGCGAGTCCCAGTCTGGGGGCGATTCCGGCGAAGGGCCCCAGGGGAACGGCCCCGTGAGCGGGAACGGACCGCCCGGAGGAGCCACGTAGGGTCCAACCGGATCCGCCGAGCGCACGCCCGCGAACGGCGCCCGGCGGCCCGGGATTCCCTCCAGCTACTAATTCATGCGTGCAGGGTGCATGGGGCTGACCACGAGCCCCCAATCCGGATCGGCCGCTGGTTCCACGTCGTCGTGGCCCCAGTGCTCCTGGCAGCATGGGGCGGCCCGCTCGTCCTCACGGCCCTGCGAGTAAGCGAGTCTCCAGATCCCCCAGCTGCCCAGCCCGGACAGCACCATCCACCCGAACGCTACCGACGCCTCCAGAAACATCGTGGCGTGATGGTACCCGCACACCCCGATTCCCATGCAATCCGCAAAGAAGACGAGGGGCTCATGCGTGAAATTGCCAGGGCGCCTGCCCTTTCGCGCCGAACCGAACCGCGGGAAATGCACAACGATTGACAACTTCAACACGGCCGACACCCCGCCGGCGCTGCCGGGCCGCGGTCAGTTCTGGCCCGAGAGGTACCGGCCGATGATCATCCGCTGGACCTGGTTGGTTCCCTCCACGATCTGGAGGGCCTTGGCCTCGCGCATGTAGCGCTCCGCGGGGTACTCCTCCATGTAGCCGTAGCCCCCATGGACCTGGACCGCGTTGGTGGTCACACGCATGGCCACGTCGGAGGCGAAGAGCTTGGCCATGGCGCATGCCACTGGGTCGCGGTCGCCCTCGTCGCGGGCCCGGGCGACGTCGCGGTACAGCCTTCGGGCCGCCTCGAGGTCGGTGGCCATGTCGGCCAGCATGAACTGGAGCCCTTGGAACTCGATCACCGGCCGGCCGAACTGCTCCCGCTCCCGGGCGAAGGAGACCGCTGCGTCGAGGGCAGCTTGCCCCAGGCCAACCGAGCAGGCGGCGATGCCCATCCGACCGGAGTCGAGGGCGGCCAGGGCGATGCGGAAACCCTGCCCCTCCTCCCCCACCAGGTTCCCCACCGGAACCCGGCACCCGTCGAACAGGAGCTCCCGCATCGGCGAGGCGTGCCATCCCATCTTCTCCTCGCGCTTGCCGAACTCGAACCCGTCCCAGCCCGTCTCCACCACGAAGGCGCTGATGCCCTCGGGACCGCTCCCCCCCGTCCGGGCCATGACCAGGTAGTACTCGGCCTCGCCGGCGTGGCTGATGAATCGCTTCGTTCCGGTCAGTCGGTAGGCGTCGCCGTCCCGCTCCGCCCGGGTCCGAAGCGACGCCGCGTCGGACCCCGCCGCCGCCTCGGACAGCGCGTAGGCGCCGAGCCACTCGCCCGAGAAGAGCCTGGGCAGGTACCGCTCCTTGAGGTCATCCGACCCGTACTCGTGGACGCCGTAGGCCGCCAGATGGTGGACGGAGAGACCGACGGCAAGCGCCAGATGGCCCGCGGCGACCTCCTCGAGGCCTGCCAGGTAGGTGAGCATGGACTGGCCTCCGCCGCCGTACTTCTCCGAGTAGAGGACGCCTCCCAGTCCCATCTCGCAGAGCTGCCGGAACAGGTCCCGGGGGAACTCCTCTTTCTCCTCGTAGCCCCGTGCGGCAGGGGCCACGCGGTCGGCGACGAACCGTCGCACCAGCGAGACGATCCCGCGCTGCTCGTCCGAGAGCCCGAAGTCGCGGTCCAGATTCGTCTCCTCAGTCCGGTGGCTCAGAGACTATCCGAGGCACCTTGCCCTATGCTGACCGTCATGCGGCTGTTCAACACGTTGACTCGACAGGTCGAGGAAGTCCGCCCTCTCGAGGACGGGGTGATCCGGATGTACGGCTGCGGTCCGACTGTCTACCGGCCGGTGCACATCGGGAACCTCCGGACGTTCCTGCTCTACGATCTGGTTCGCCGGGCGCTGGAGTTCGAGGGCTACGAGGTCAAGCAAGTGGTCAACATCACTGACGTGGGCCACATGACCGAGGAGGTCGGTCAGGAAGCCCGGGACCGCATGGACATCGCCGTGGCCGACGAGGGGCTCTCGCCGCAGGAGATCGCGGAGAAATACACGAAGGCGTTCCTCGAGGACTCGGCGAAGATCGGGGTGCTCCCCGCCCGCGAGTACCCGAAGGCCACCGACCACATCGGCGAGATGATCGAGCTCACCGAGCGGCTCCTCGAGCGGGGCCACGCCTACTCGCTGGACGACGGGACGGTGTACTACGACGTGCAGTCCTTCCCCGCCTACGGCAGCCTCTCCCGCAACACGTTGGACAAGCTCCAACCCGGGCACCGCCAGCTCGAGGCCGACCCCCGGAAGAAGCACCACGCCGACTTCTCGCTGTGGAAGGCGGCGGGCGGTGGAAGAGTCATGAAGTGGCAGAGTCCGTGGGGCGAGGGGTTCCCCGGGTGGCACATCGAGTGCTCCGCCATGTCCATGAAGTATTTGGGCGACCAGTTCGACATCCACACCGGGGGCGTGGACCTGGTCTTCCCCCACCACGAGGACGAGATCGCCCAGTCGGATGGGGCCACCGGCCATCAGGTGATCCAGCTGTGGGTCCACGGGGGGCACCTGCTGGCCGAAGGACAGAAGATGGCCAAGTCCACCGGGAACGTGTGGACGATCCGGGACGTTGAGGAGCGAGGCTACGACCCGCTGGCGTTCCGCTTCCTGTGCCTGCAGACCCGGTATCGGTCGATGATGGACTTCCGGTGGGACGCGCTGGAGGCGGCCGACAAGACGCTCACCCGGATCCGTCAGCGGATGGCCGGATGGAGCGACGCCCCGCGTGACGGGCTGTCACCCGAGGCCAAGGAGTTCGACCAGCGTTTCCGAGCGGCCGTGTCCAACGACCTCGACATGCCCGAGGCCGTAAAGGTGCTCAACGAAGTGGTGTCGTCGGGCCTCGCCGACGGCGAGAAGTACGCCCTCCTGACGTCGTGGGATCAGGTGCTCGGACTGGACCTCGAGCGGCTGGCTCGGGAGGGATTCGAGGTCCCAGCCGAGGTGCAGGGGATGCTCGAGCAGCGAGACCTGGCCCGCGCCGCCGGCGATTTCGCCCGAGCCGACGCCATCCGCCAGGAACTGGCCGACCAGGGTTGGGAGGTCATGGACACAGCGGACGGCACCATGGTCCGGCCCCTGGCGACCCGGTAAGGGCCCTCAGCTCAGGAGTTCACTACCGTCAAGACCGGAGGGAGTCGCCCGGGTACTTGATGAGACCCCGATCCGCTCGCCGCCGGAAGGCGCCCCGGTACCGGATGAGCGCCCCGATGATGAAGGCGTTACCGGCCAGGAACAAGACGTCCAGGACGCCGAGCCCCTCGGGTCGCAATCCCTCAGACGTCAGCGTGTATTCGTTTCCCAATCCCTGCAGTGTGCCGAAGATGGCCAATCCCGAAAGCACCATCCCCACGATCCTCCACGCGTTCGATAGCCGCACCACCATGACACCCGTGATGATCAGGGGCAGGCCGAGAAACAGAGCAAAGCCCAGGCCGATGACAGGGGCCGAAGAGGTGTCCGGCCCGGTCGGAGGAAACAAGAACAGGGCACCGCCTAAGACCGTGAGGAATGCCCCGTACAGGATGAATAGGATTCCAGCGGCGAGGACCGCAAGGGGCCGGACCGACTCGGCTGGCTGGCGGGCTCGAGATCGCGGTGCCTTCGCCACCAACCACCCTCCGAGTTCAGCAAGGCAACCATAACCACGTCCTGAATGAAGGTCAAGGGGCGCGCGTCTTGGGACGTCAGATCACGTTGTATTCGGGGTGGAGCTCACCAACCAGGAACCGGTCGTAGCGGAACGGGTCGATGTCCACGGTGTGCGCCCGTCCGTCGACGATCTCCTCCGCCATCAGCTTCCCCGCGATGGGCCCGTGCATGAAGCCGTGGCCCGAGAATCCGGCCATGACGTAGAACCCCTCGACGGTGGGGATCCGCCCGAGGATGGGATGGGCGTCGGGAGTGACCTCGTACAGCCCGGCCCACCGCGACAGGAGGCCCGCGTCGGCGAGGAGCGGCATGCGCTCGACCGCTTCGGCCAGGTGGACCTGCTCCCATTCCGGGTCCACGGTCAGCTTGAACCCAGGCGTCTCGGCGGGGTTCGACTTGCCGGTGAGGATCCCCTGACCCTCGCGGTGGAAGTACAGCGAGTCCTTGAAGAACACGACGAACGGGAAGTCGGGCGGCAGGCTCGGGATCGGTGCGGTCACGGCCATCTGTCGGCGGATCGCCTCGATGGGGATGTCCACGCCGACCATCCGGCCGAGCTCGGGAGCCCAGGCGCCGCATGCGTTCACCACCACCGAGGTATCGATGGTGCCGCGGGGTGTCTCCACTCCGGTGATCCGTTCACCGTCACGGCGGATCCCCGTGACCGGGGTCTCCGTCAGGATCCGAGCGCCCAGACGCCGGGCACCGACCGCGTATCCCTGGGTCACGCCGTGAGGGTCGGCGAGCCCATCGCGCTCGCAGAAGGTCCCTCCGAGCACGCCGTCGAGGTTAAGCAGCGGGAGCAGGCCGGCCAGCTCCTCGGGCCCCAGCCACCGGGTCTCGATGCCGAGCCGGTGCTGAAGCGCGACGTTGGCCTGGAACTGCTCGACGTCGGCGGGCTCGGTGAGCAGGAAGAGGTATCCGCAGAGCCGGAGCCCCACGTCCTGGCCCGGTTCCTCCTGGAACCGCTCGAGCATCCGGATGCTCTCGATCGAGAATCGGATGTTGGTCTCAGTGGCGAACTGGTGGCGGATGCCTCCGGCACACGCCCCGGTGGACATCGCACAAAGCTGGGGTTCGCGCTCGAGGAGCACGACGTCGCGGACGCCCCGGCCGGCCAAGTGGAAGGCGGTGCTGGCCCCCATCACCCCGCCGCCGACCACGATTGCGTCCGCGGAACGGGGCAGATCGTCTGCGGAGCGGAGCGGGTCGTCGGCGCTCACTGCGGCCATGCTACCAGCCAGGTTCGAACTGCCCGCGGCCCGGTTGGCGCAACGCATCCTGCGTGGCTACCCTGGGCCGGCATGGCGGAGCCCCCCACTCCTCCGAACGGCGCTGCCGCTTGGCGCCCGGCACTTCCCACGGCCCTGGTCGTCGCCTCGATGGCCGTGGCGGTGGTCGCGGTCTCGGGCCTCCTGTTCCTGCTCTACACCCGGACTACTGGCCCCGGCGAGGTCCTCAGGGAGTTCCTCGAACAGGTCGAGGCCGGAGACTGCCAAAGCACGTACGAGTTGCTTGACCCGTCGTTGAGGATCGATCCGGAGACTTGGTGCGAGAACTTGCGCGTCCTCTCGGAGCAGGTGGACTCGCGTTTCGCCGTCCAGCGGGTGGTGCTGGAGGAGCAGATCGCGTTCGTGCGAGTGAGGAACCCCGACGGCACTGGGGCGGTCTGGCGGCTTCGCCGGGTCGATCGCTCGTGGCGGGTCCTCCGGCCCCTGACCGGCGTCGAGTTCCTGGTCTAGCAGCTGACTCTCAGAGCACCGGGAGGCCGAGGGACTTGGCGACGTTCGTCCGGAGGATCTCGGAGGTCCCCTCGTACAGGCGCATGGCCCGCATGTCGCGGTACCACGTCTCGATGCCCATCTCGGTCATGAACCCGTTGCCACCGAAGACCTGGATGGCTCGGTCGGCGACCCTTCCGGCCATCTCAGTGGCCACCAGCTTGGCCAAGGCAGCCTCGCGTCTTCCGTCGGCTCCACCGTCGATATCGTCCGCCATCTTGTACACGAGGAGCCGGGCCTGCTCCAGCTCGGCGAAGGAGTCCACCACCATGCCCTGGACGTATTGATTGGATCCGATGGGCCTGCCGAACGCCACGCGATCCTTCGCATACTCGGTCATACGTTCCAAGAGGTACTGCGCCCGTCCCAATGCGAGGGCGGCGATCTGCAACCGGGCCCCGTTGATCCCCTTCACCGCGGAGTAGAACCCGAACCCGGGCTGGCCAAGGACCCTCTCCTCGGGGACCCGGCAATCCGTGAACGTGAGCTCTACGGGATGCTGCCACGGCGACATGGTGTGCTGGACTCGGGTCACCTCGAAGCCAGGGGTGTCCGCGTCGACCAGGAAGGCGGTGATCCCGCCCTGAGCGCGCTTCTCCGAGTCGGTGACCGCGAAGACGAGGGCGAATGCGGCCTCGCTGCCCCCGGTGATGAAGTGCTTCCGCCCGTTGAGGATCCACTGACCGCTTTCTTTCTGCGCCCGGGTCTTGATCCGGGTGGCGTCGGAGCCCGCATCGGGCTCGGTGAGAGCGAAGCAGGTGGTCTTCTCCCCCGTCATGAGTGGCTTGAGATAGCGATCCCGCTGTTCCTCGGTGCAGTCGAGGTAGATGGGCGAGGGGCCGCTGACGACGGGCAGGATGGTCTCGTTCTGGGCCATGATGAGACCGCTTGAGGCGGCTTCCTCGAACATGAAGACCTGTCCGAGGTAGGAGATCCCTCCCCCACCGACGTCCTCGGGCATGTGCATTCCCCAGAACCCCAGCTCGGCCGAGCGGCGGCGGAGCCTGTCACGCTCCTCGCCCAGGCCCTCGAAGACACCGGTCTCCTGGATCTCCTGGCGATGGGCCTCCTCGACCGGGCGCACCTCGCGGTCGATGAACTGGCCGAGGGCGGACCGGATCTCCCGGAGCTCTTCAGGTACCTGGATGACGGGCACCTCTCCTACCTCCTCCCCCGGCGGTGGTGGGCTCGCTAACCTACTCGTCCGTAGGTTATCATGCCCGCCCCCTCTGGGGTTGAAACGACTGGTCAGGCCACGACCTGCAGGTCGCGCTCGGCGTGGTTGAGGCGCTGGGCCCCCTCTTCCGTTACCGTGACGATGTCCTCGATGCGCACCCCGAACCGTCCGGGCAGGTAGACCCCGGGCTCGATGGAGAAGCACATCCCCGGACGAAGAGGCTTACGGTTCCCGGCCACGAGGAACGGCTCCTCGTGCTCCTCCAGCCCGATCCCATGGCCGGTGCGGTGCATGAACAGCCCGCCGTAGCCGGCCCCCTCGATGACCTGTCTGGCCGCTCGGTCGATCACCTCCGCGGGGACCCCCGGCTTGACCGCTCGGAACGCCCGCTCTTGGGCCTCCAGGACCACCTCGTAGACGTGGCCGAACTCGCGGGGCGGCTCACGGACCACCACGGTGCGGGTGATGTCCGAGCAGTAACCCCCCACCCGGCCCCCAAAGTCCATCACCACGGCGTCGCCGCCCTGGATGGTCCGGCCGCCCGGCTCATGATGCGGCGAGGCGGCGTTCGGTCCCCCACCGACGATGGTGAACGCGGCCTTCTCGTGCCCCATCTGCACCAGGAGCTCGCCAAGCTGATCGGCCACCTCGCGCTCGGTCTTTCCCTCGAGCCGGGCATGCACGATCCGCCGGAAGGTCTCGTCGGCGGCCCGGGCGGCCCGCCGCAGGAGGCCCAACTCCCGTTCGTCCTTGACCGATCGCAGAGGCCCGAGGACGCCTGAGGCGGGGACGAACTCTGCCGTCAACGATCGTTGGAGGCGAAGCAGGTGTGCGGACCACATCCGGTCGGAGCAGGCCACCTTGGTGCCGTCCCCCACCACTCGGGCGACGAGCTCGTACGGGTCGTCGGTCTCGCCCCAGTCCGTGACCTCGGCCAGCCGATCCGCTCCGATGCTCGTTGCCAAGGGCCGTTCCAGCGAGGGGACGACGAGCACCGGCTCCTTTCCCGGTCGCACCACCAGGCAGGTGAGGCGCTCCAGTGGAAGCGGGTCGTACCCGGTGAGGTAGACGAGGTCGGCGGACGGGGTGATCAGCAGAGCGGACAGGCCCTCGCGCTCCGCCGCCTCGGCGGCCCGGGCCAGCCTGCGGGCCTGCTGCTGGGCCATGGCGGAATCATAGGGAGGAGCAGCGGCGGGAGGAAGCGAGGGCCGCCGCCTCGAGTTCCGAGGCGGCGGCCTCGCCGACCCCTCGGTTACGCGGTTTGGATGTACACGTTCATGTTGGCGTGCTGAGCCGGGGTCTTGTTGAAGTTGATGATCCCGGGAACGACCAGCCTGATGCCCTCCTCGCCGGGCTCGTCGTGACTCTCGGGCGCCTGGGGGCCGATGATGCAGAAGACGTCCAGGAAGCCCTCGGCCTGGAATCCGGCGATCGGAGCCGGTCCCGTCACCGTGAGCAGGACGCTCATCTTCAGTGCGCCTCCGCAGAGATCAGGCGGGAGCTCGATGTCCGGATCGGGGGACGTGATTACCCCGCAGCCGTAGAATTCGAACGCCAACAGGCCGGTGGCTTCCCACGTTCCTTCGGCGACGAGGTTCCCCGCGCTGTCCGTATGCGTGAACGTCCCTTCGGCCTCTACGGACTTGGGGTGAACGGAGAACTCCCCCTCGCCGGTCACCTCGACCTGATCGCCGTTCGGTGCCTCGGCGACGTTGGGGACCTCGATGATGAGCAGGAACGTCCCTGCGTCATTGTTGGGGTCCGAAGTTGCAGGCGTCGCAACCAGAACCGAAACCATTGCAGCAATTCCAAGGGCGATCGCCAGTCTTGTTCTCATGTGGGACCTCCTCCCGCCGGGGGGAACCGACCAGCGCACGCTCCATCCAGGATGGACGTAGCTGGACAGGAGTAGCCGGGAGACTGGGGTTCAGCTCGCCGAGAAACCACCCCCTCCCGAGGCCCGGCGGGCAGCGGGCGGTCACGGCACACGTTCGTTTGCTCGAGGGGAGACTATGCCTTTCGTGAGCAACAAGACAAGGGGGAGATTCCCGGTGTTTTTGTGATCAGTGAGACGAGGGAAGAAATCTCCTCGATCCCGCGAGCGGGCGCGCTCCCCTCGGATTAGGCGTAGTGCCCGCAGTGCGAGCAGCGCGCCCACATTCCCTCGGGGTCGATGTGGAAGATCGCGTGGTGCCCGCAGGACGGGCAGGTGCGGATCTCGTGGCCCGGACCGACCTCAGCGTCCTCCGGCTCACCGTACCGCTCCAGGAGCCGCAGGTAGTCGTGGAGAACGCGCCGGTCGTCGAGCGCTGGCTGGGCCATTCCCTTCCCCCTTTCGACCAGGGTTTTACCCAGCAGAGAGGACTTTAAAGCCGAATCCGTCAGATCTTGAGGGCCAGGACCTCATGGAGGACCTCGAAGCTGGCCGGGGTTGTCCCCAGGATCTCCCCGTCGGCCTCTACGGGAATCGGCCGCTCCGCGATGATTCCCACCGTCCGTCCTCGGTATTCCTTGATGTGTGGATGGGGGACCTGTTCTCCCTGGTAGATGCTGGGAAGCAGCGTGAACGCTTCCGACTTCGGCCCGTGGTGGATGAGCACCTCCAGGATACCGTCGCCCGGAAACGACCGCGGTGAGACTCGCATCCCGCCGGTGAACTGGCAGTTCCCCACCACGACGTTCCAGGCCCGACCCTCCCATTCGGCTCGGTTGACCCGGACCACCAGGTTCTGCGGCCTGGTGCCCGCCATGGCCAGCCAGAACCCCACGAGCCGGCGGCTCCGACCGAGGGCCCTGGGGAGACGGGCCATCCGCCCCACCACCGCGGCTCCCAGGCCGACTTGGGCCACACCGGCGTAGTAGCGGGTGCGCTCTTCCTCGTCGGCTCGGTACGTGAGCCGAACCGCGTCGATCCGGTAGGTACGGTCGCCGGTGAGGTGGCGCACGGCGCGCACGGAATCCCCCGGCAGGCCGAAGGTCTTGGGGAAATCCGCGCCTGAACCCGCGGCGACTACCCCCAGCACCGCTTCGGCGACCACCGGTCGCCCGTCGTCCAGAAGGCCGTTTACGACCTCGTCCACGGTGAGGTCGTCTCCCACGGCGACGATGAACCTGTCCCCGGCGGCCAGGGCCTCCTGAACGATGCGGGTGGCGTCTCCCCGCACCCGGGCCTCCTCGATCCTGTACTCGAGTCGCCGAGCCAGGAGCTGTCGCTCGACCTCGGGCATCTCCCGGGCGACCTCGCCGCGCCCAGCGCCAGGGTCAACCACGATCACCGCGCGTCCGAGGGGGCTGGCCATGGCGTCGCCCGAAGCTCCTAGAGGCCCGTGTAGGCCACGACGCCGCGGTTGACGGCTCGCCGGGCATCGCGGGCCAGGGCGGCCACCTCGTCGGCAGCGACGCCCTCGATCTGGTTCAGGAGGTCGATAAGCATCTTCGAGGTCCGAACGAAGTCTCCGGGGGCCATCTCCACCGTGGCCAGGACGTCCTCGAACGGCTTCCCCTCGGCCCAGTGGAAGGCCGCGCCGACGAACCCGGGCTCGAGCTCCCGGCACAGCTCCACGTGGTTCTCCTCCTCGGTTCGGCGAACCTTGCGCCAGATCTCCTGAAGGTAGCGGTATCGCTCTCGAACGTCCGCCGTAGGGAAGTCCGCCACTCGAGGGGTTCGCTCGCGCGACTCGTAGACCATAGTGGACACCAGGCCTGCCATGCCGGCCGGAGTGAGATCGTCGAAGAGCCCCTCCGCGAGGCCTTCCGAGACGAGGATGTCGCCCTCACCGTAGATCCGGCGAAGCGTTTCGCCCCGCTCGGTGAGCGAGAAGTCCTTTACGTACCCAAGGGTCTCCAGGACTCGGAGGACGCGGTCGAACTGCCGGCCAAGCGTCTCGGTGCGCGACCGGATCCGCCGCTCCAGGCCGCGGATCTGTCGCTCGACCTTCGACGCGCGGGCGCCCCATCCCTCGTGCTCGGCGAGGTCCGGGCACGCGGTCACGGGATACGCGTCGGCCTGCCGGTCGAGGCGTGCTGCCCGGCGCAGCACGTCCCGGGGCATGCTGAGGTCGCGTCGCTTCGGCGGCCGGACGTTCAGGGCCACTAGTCGTGCTGCCAGATCCCGTCGGAACCGTGCGCTGCGAGCGCTCCCCGACCGAGGCAGCGGCACCTTCGCCAGGGAAGACGGTGCGTCCTCGAAGTCCTTTACGTTGGCCCGGAAGAACTTCCTGTCCTGGGTGAGGAGCGTGGGCCGGCCGTCGCGGTTGGAGAGAACGACCGCGAGCCCGCGCCGGCTCGCCCTGGGAACGAACACGACGTCACCGGGCCGTAGCCCGGCCATGGCCGTCCGGACCGCGTCCAGCCGGCCGCGCTCGTGGGCCCGAGAGGAGTCGTGTCGGATCCTGTCCGCCTCCTCGCGGAGCCTCCAGTACTCCTCGAAGTCGCCGAGGTCGCATCGCATCCGGGACCGGTATCCCTCGAGGAACGCCCGGTCCCGCTCGAGCTCCCGTTCCACCGCCACCACCCCGCGGTCCGCTTGGAACTGGGCGAACGACGAGTTCAGGAGGTGGTGGGTCTCCTCCGGCGTGTAGTTGGCGACCAGGTTGACCGCCATGTTGTAGGAGGGCTTGAACGACGACCGCAGCTCGTAGGTCCGCTCGCTGGCGAGCGCGGCAACCCGCTCGAACTCCACCTGCTTCTGGTGGACCACGACGCCGTAGCCGACCTCGTCGATCCCCCGGCGCCCCGCTCGGCCCGTGAGCTGAGTGTACTCGCCGGGGGTGAGCAGCTCGTGTCGTTCCCCCGAGAACTTCCACAGATCCTCGATGACCACGGTGCGAGCCGGCATGTTGATCCCGAGCGATAGCGTCTCCGTGGCGAACACCAGCTTCACCAGGGTCGCGGCGAACAGCTCCTCAACGGTCTCTTTGAACACCGGGAGCATTCCGGCGTGGTGAGCTGCGATGCCCGCCGCAAGGGCGTCCCGCCATTCGTGGAAGCCGAGGGCGGAGAGGTCCTCTTCGTCTATCCAGGCGACCCGCATCTCCACGAACTCACGGATGCGTGTCTCCTCTTGGGTGTCGGTGAGTCGCAGCCCCGCTTCCATCATCCACTCCACGCTCCGGTCGCAGCCGGCCCGGGAGAACACGAAGTAGATCGCGGGGAGGAGCCCCTCCTGAGCCAGGACCTCCACGACTTCTTCCCGGCGGGGCACGTAGAACCGGCGGTGCCCCTCCCGGGGCCGAGAGATGCTCTGGTACTGGCGGCGCCCGCTCCCCCGGCGAGTGTATTCGCGCCTGCGGAGCTCGTTCTGGGTCAACGAGGTGATGTACGGGTTGGGGTCGCGGTGGCCGTCCCGCTCCACGTGCATGGGGTGGAGCTCCCGCCCCACCATGTACAGCTGCTCGAGGGGCACAGGTCGCTTCACCTCGATGACGACCCGGGTGGTGCCGCGAAGGGTGGTCAGCCACTCCCCGAACTCCTCGGCGTTCGACACCGTGGCGGAGAGGCACACCACCGAGACCGACAGCGGAAGGTGGATGAGGATCTCCTCCCACACGGCCCCGCGGTAGGGATCCTGGAGGTAATGGACCTCGTCCATGATCACGACCTCCAGGCCGTCGAGGGTGGGGCTCCCCTCGTACAGCATGTTCCTGAGAACCTCGGTGGTCATGACCACGATCGGAGCTTCGCCGTTGATGCTGTTGTCGCCAGTGAGGAGGCCTACCCGGGCGCCGCCGTATCGGGCCACGAAGTCGCCGAACTTCTGGTTGGACAGCGCCTTCAGCGGGGTGGTGTAGAAGGCCTTCCGATTGGCGGCCAGGGCTCGCTCCACGGCGAACTCGGCCACCACGGTCTTCCCCGAGCCCGTGGGCGCGGCGACCAGCACGGACTCCCCCCGATCGAGGGCTAGGGTGGCCTCGACCTGAAAGGCATCGAGCTCGAACGGATAGCGGGCAGCGAACTTTCGGAGGTCCATCGCTCAGATTCTCGCACGCGGGCCCGGCGGCGCCCGGCTCAGCTCACGCGACGTAGCAGGTTTCGAACCGCGTCCTTGAAGCCATCGGGATCCTCGAGATTCGAGAGGTGGCCGGCGCCGTCGAGCACGGTCAGCTCGGCTCCGGGGATCGCGTCCGCGATGGCCTCCGACATCGCCGGAGGGGTGAGGGTATCGGCGGACCCGACGATCACCGCCGCGGGCACGTCGATCTCTCCCAGGATCGGTCGCGAGTCCGTGCGCTCCGCCATCCCCACGGACGCGGCGGCGATGGCGTGGGCCGGCTGGCGCCCGATGATCTCCTTCACCTTCTCCCACATCCCGGGATCGGCACCCTCCGACAGCAACGGCGGAGGGTTGTCCGCCAGCCACTCGCTGCCCCGCGCCTTCACCGTCTCAGCGGTCGTGCGGCGGCGCTCCTTCCCGACATCGTCGTCGGCCTCGGCTCGGGTGTCAGCGAGCACCAGTCCGGCGATGCGCTCCCGGTGCAGCCGCCACATGGCGAAGGTTGCATAGCCGCCCATCGACAGCCCGCACACGACGGCTCGGTCCGCTCCCGCCCGGTCGAGCTCCCCGACCAGGAAGTTGGCCATGGCCTCCACCGTGAGAAGCTCACCTGCCGGCGGGGTCCCGCCGAAGCCCGGGAGCGACGGCGCCAGCACGTCCGCCTCACCTTTCAGCGCGTCGACCTCCTGGTCCCACATGGAGGCATCGAGCGGGAATGCGTGTACCAAGAGCAGCGTCGTCATGGCGGTTCCTCCTCGTGGGTCACGGCGCCGCGACCTTCAACGCACCGGCCACGGCGGTGAACGTCGCCGGGAGCGGCCCGAGCCGCTCTCCGTCCCCGTACACGTCGAAGGGTCGCGCAGCTTCAATCTCGACCTTCTGCCCTCGGAGCATGATGACCACTGGAAGGGTCACGTGTCGACCCGTGAAGACCTTGGGGAAAAGGGCAACGAACGTTCGCCTGGGGATTGCTCGCACCACGCACACGTCGACCAACCCGTCGTCGAGGCGGGCCTCCGGGCAAACTCGCATGCCCCCACCGTACTGCGGCGCGTTCGCCACGGCGACCATCATGGCCGGGAGGCGACACTCGTCGCCGTCGACCCGAATCGTGAACTCCGACGGATGGAAGCGCGTTAGCGTGCGGAACACCGCCACCACGTACCTCGCCGCTCCATGCAGTCGGGTGAGCGTATTCGCATACGCGTTCACCTCCGAGTCGAATCCGGCGCCGCCGACACAGACGTAGTGACGTTCCCATGCGGGTCCCTCGGCCCGCACCGCGTCGACGGGGCGAACGCGCCCTTCGCGAAGGCACTCCAGGGCCAGGAAGGGCCTTTTGGGATGAAGGCCGAGGCTGCGGGCGAAGTCGTTCCCGTTGCCGGAGGGAACCACGGCCAGCACGGTTCCTGACCCCACCAGGCCCTCGGCGCACGAACCAACGAGACCGTCGCCGCCGAGGGCCACCACCGCAGGGATACCCTCGGTGGCGGCCCGACGGGCGGCCCGAAGCGGATGAGCACCGTCGTCCGTCATCACCAGACGGTGCTCGATCCCCAAGGCCCCCAGCGCGGCCTCCGCGCGGGGAATCATCCGCCGCCCTCGTCCGCCGCCGGCGGTGGGGTTGGCGACGAGGACGACGGGTCCCATACCGGCTAGGGGACGCCCGGAATCTGGCCGGGCTGGAGGGGCCCGGGAAAAGGCGCCGGCGGCAGGATGTCCAGGCGGGACTTCACCGTGGTGAGCTTGATCCAGCTGAGCCCCCAGACCTTGGATGCCGTCGTGAGCTGCTTCTCTATCGAGGCGAGGAGATCCTTCCGGGGCTTCCCGTCCAGCTGCGCGGCGACGGCGAGCGCGTCGGCCACTCCGGCGTAGAGCTCCAGCGAGCGCCGCATGAGGTTTCGGGTTTCCCGTAGCTCGGGCAGGTCCGGCTGGAGGGCGGAGATGTCCTCGGCCGCACTGGCGGCAGCGGCGCTCCAGGTCCCAGCCTGCTCGACCAGCCGCTTCTCGTCGCCCTGGCCAGCTTTGAGCTGGCCTACCGCGGCCTCCAGATCGGGCAGGATGCGGTAGGTGGTAAGGATCGGCTGACCGACAGCCCTCCGCCGCAGGACCTCCTCCACGAAGGTGCTGAACGATGAGGCGTCTTCGCGCTCGGCGGCCAGCTGACGGGCGCTCCGCCGTCTGGCCAGGCCCCACCACACGAGCCCGGCGACGAGGGCGATCAGGACGACGACCAGAGTGATCTGCACACCCCGACGGCGGAAGAAGGGTTTGCTGGGGATGACCAGGTGCGGCCGGGGAGCCGCCGCGATGCCCCGGCGGGTCCCTCGCGGGCGTCGCTTGCCCTTGATGGCCATGAGTTGGAGAGCCTACCTCTTGAAGAAACGAGACACCAGGATGGCGGCCTCGTAGAAGGCTATCAAGGGAACCCACATGAGCAACATGGTGTAAGGGTCTTGAGTCGGGGTGGCGATCATCGCAAAGACGGCGAGCCCGAAGTAGGTGTACCGGCGCCACTGCTTCATCTGCGAGGACGTGACGATCCGGGCGCCCGCCAGAAACACCAGCAGCAGAGGGAACTCGAAGGAGAGGCCAAACACCAGGACAAGCAAGATGAGGAACGAGAGGTAACGGTCGACAGTAAGGAGGACGGTGAGACTCTCTCCCGCGAACGAGAAAAGGAAAGCCAGCCCGCGAGGGATGATCAGCATGGCGAAGACCGTGCCCGCAGCGAAGAGGACCAGTGACGAGAGCACGAACGGGACGGACAGCTTTCGCTCCCGTTGGGTGAGCCCGGGCACGATGAACTGCCACAGCTGCCACAGGATCACCGGCAGAGCCAGGAGGAAGCCGGAGAAGAACCCGACCTTCAGCCGGGTGAGGAACGGATCCACGGGGCTGTTGAACACCAGGGCGCACCCCTTCAGCACGCGGTTTTCCATGGGGATGGATTCGAGGGCACGGCAGTAGGGACCCAGGGCCACTGAGAAGATGGGGTCGAAGAACACGAGGCCCACGATCGACGTGACCACCAGGGCGGCCGACACGATGATGAGCCGCGTGCGGAGCTCCTCGAGATGCTCGACGAGAGTCATCTCGTTCGGGTCGCGGCGCTGGCGTCGTCTGATCACTCGCATGGGTCGAATTTCGAGCTCAGGACCGGAGGTTCCCGATCAGGATGGGGGGCCCTCACCCGGTGGCTCGCTCGCGGAGCTCGAGGCGCCGCCGTCCCCGGAAGCCTTTTTGGGGGCGGGTCGGGTCTGCGGCCGGCGGACGGCCGGCGGCTCTTCGTCCAGCTCTTGCGTGATCTCCGACCTGATCTCCGAGGCCGCCCGACGGAATTCACGCATCCCCTTTCCCACCGTTCGGCCGATCTCCGGCAGCCGTCGAGGCCCGAAGATGATGAGGGCCAGCACGATGATGACGAGAAGCTCGGGTGCTCCGATGGACGGCACGTGGACCTCCTGCCACAGATTCTAGCGCCTGCTCCGACCGCGCCGAGGCCGACGCCGGCCGCTCTGCCGGTTCTCTTCTTCGCGTTCCCGCTGACGTTGCTCGATGCGCTCGGCCAGCACCTGGGCACGGTCTCCCTCCCGCTGGATGTCTTGAAGGGCCGGGGTCACCTCCTGAGAGAAGGTCTGAAGGGCCCCCGACAACCGGCGAACCTGCCGGAACAGGGAGATCACTATCACCGCCAGGATGGTCAGCGTTGCCGCGCCAATGGAGAAGAGAAGCAGGGCCATGGCGGCCAGGATAGCAGCGGAGCGAGCCCTATCGGGCGTCCGCGACGAGCTGGTCGAACCAGTCGTCCCGCTGCAGCAGGAAGTGGAAGTCGATGAGGTCGTCCGAGGTCAGCGGGGGGCCGCTCGGCCGGATCTCTGAGGAAGCGACCTCCTGGGGCTCCATGACCTCGACGCCGGCCGACATCAGGAGGAGCACGATCTTGCGGTCGGCGGGCTTCTCCACGGGGAGCTCGCAGGTAGGGCAGTCGAAGCTGTAGGTGCCCTCGCCGGACTCCTGCTCGACCTGGAGCAGGATGGAGCGGGCGTCCATCTCGACCTCTCCACACTGCGGGCACGTGGCTCGGATCGTGGTCATCTCGCATCAGATATCGGCCTGGTACGGGGCGACTTTAGGTACGCGGGCCCACGGCGGGGCTAGCCCGTTCGGGCTACCCGCTTGAGAGCACCTTAGCCTCGGTACAGGCTCAGGGCCTGCTCAGCGGCCTCCCGGGCCAGGTCCCGGAGCTCGGGCGGGTCCAGGACCTCGGCCTCTCCGCCGAGGCGGAGTATCAGCTTGGCCACCCAGGCCAGGTCCTTGGCCGGGAGCACGACCTCGAGATCCTTCCCTCGCTCGGAGGCCCACTCGACCTCGTAGTACTCGGCGACCCACCGTGCTCCAGGGCGCAGGAGCAGGCGGACCCGGACGTCCTCGGCACCCTGGTCGTAGAGGGGGCGGCCCTGGCCGAGCAGCCCGCGGGGCTGGAACGCTTCCCCGGTGGGACGGACGTCTCGGATCCGGTCGACCCGGAACATCCGCTCCTGGTCGCTCTTCCGGTCCCAGGCCACCACGTACCAGTTCCCGATGGCCGAGAAGACCTGCTCGGGGTCGATCTGCCGGGTGGTCACCTCGTCCCGGGAAGCCGAGTAGTAGTCGATCTCGATCCGCTCCTGGTTTTCGGCCGCGTCCCGGACCGCCTCCAGCGGGCCCCGCCGCCCGGTGGCCTGCTCTACCTCGAGGTGGAGCTCCTCCAGGCTCGCCCCGCCCAGGGCGTCGCCCAGCTTCTTCAAGGCTCCCTGGAGGGCCTCTGCCTCGGGTCCCTCGGTCCCCAGGAGCGCTGCCGCCCCCAGGTACAGGGCCAGCGCCTCCCCCCGGGTGAGCCGCACGGGCCGAGAGAAGTGGTCGGCCATGGAGATCCACACCCTGCCGCCCTCGATCTGCACGTCGACGAGGTCCCCCGGCCCGTAGGGCGGGAGCCCCGTCACGAACAGGAGGTTCAGGTCGCCCGTGAGGTCGCCCTGGTTGACCCCGAAGACTCGGGCCAGTTCCTGGAGGCTGGTACCGGGATGGCGGACCACGTACGGAACGAGGGCCAGCAACCGGCGGAGGCGCTCGGCAGTCTTGGCCGGAGGCATCTACGCCTCGAGGGCCGCACGGACCGAGGTCAGACGCTCCACCACGGCGTCCCGCAGCGCCCTGGGGGCGAGGACCCGGGCGTCGGCGCCGAAGGAGAGCACCCAGGAGACGAACGCGTCGCCCCCGCCGGCGGGAACCTCGGCCTCGGTCCAGCCGTCCCGGCGGGTGCGAAGAACGCGGGCCCCTGGAAGCCCGGACAGGGCCCACCAGGCCACCTTGGGGCTGAACGACACCTTGGCGGTCGTCTCTGGCTCTCCCAGCCCCCAGGGGCCAGCCTGGACGTGCTCGGCGGCCCGGAACCCTTCCGGTGGGGGGTTCGCTTCACCCAAGTCCTTCAGAGCCGAGGCGAACCGGGACAGGCGGAAGGACCGGGGCTCCCCCCGCCTGCGGTCCTGCCCGACGAGGTACCAGGAGCCCCGCCGGAACACCAGGCCCCACGCGTCGACGTCGCGCTCGCCCGGCCTTCCCCGGAGCGGCCGGTAGCGGAACCGAACCCGGCGTCGGCGGGCCACGGCGTCGGCGACGTCTGACAGGTGGGGGGCCGCGGCGTCGACTCCCAGGTTCCCCTCCCGCTCGGCCAGGCCGGCCAGCACACCCGTGTCCACGCCCAGGGCCAGCTTGCGGAAGGCCTGCGCCGCCTCTCCGCCGACTCCAGCGTGGGCCGCCACGAACAGCGCGGCGGCCTCCTCCGCGGTGAACTCGACCTCTGGGAGCTCATAGTGCTCCCGGGGGATCCGGTAACCTTCCTCGACCTCCCACACGTCCGTGGGAGCAACCTCCACCGGGATCCCGATGGCCCGCAGGGTGTCCTTGTCCCGCTCGAACTGGCGCTTGGCGGTGGCCTTGTCGCCCTGCCGGTAGGCGGGCAGGACGTCGCGGATCTGATCGAAGGTGAGCGGGCGGCGGGCTTCCAGGAGGAGGGCCACCAGGTTGACGAGGCGCTCCAAGGGGTGCATCCGAGCCGATGATAGCGGGCTACGATTAGCCGCGATGATCAGGCTGAAAAGAGGCACCGTGAAGCGGGTGGAGCGCCCTCGCCCCGGCCTTCTCGAGCTGGAAGTCGAGGTGGAGGGGCGGATCGAACCCGCCCTCGCCTACCCGGATCTCACGGGTCCGGCTGAGGAAGGGGAAACCGTCCTCCTGAACACGACAGCCCTTGACCTCGGGCTGGGGACCGGCGGGTATCACTTCGTCGTGGCCGTGGAGGGCCGGGAAGGCCCACCGGCGGAGGGCCAGGGGCACGTCATGAAGCTCCGCTACACGCCGCTCCAGGCGGCGGTCCTGGCCGTCGAGGAAGAGGACAGTCCTCACCGCGAGGAGATCGCGGCCGCCCTTAGCCTCGGGGGACTCCCCGTCGCGTGGCTGCCCCTCCACTCCATGCTGGGAGCCGCCGCGGCGGGGGCGAAGGCCGCGGGAGCCGGCCGGGTGGTCCACGTGATGACCGACGGCGCGGCCCTTCCGGTGTGGTTCTCGGAGCAGCTGCACGTCCTTCGTGAGGCGGGCCTCGTAGACGCCGTCGTTACGTGCGGGCAGTCCCTGGGCGGCGACATCGAGGCGGTCAACGTCTTCTCCGGGCTGCTTGCTGCCCGAGCCGTGGCCGGGGCGGACGCCGTGCTGGTGGGCGACGGCCCGGGAAAGGTGGGGACGGCCACGAAATGGGGGGCGAGCGACGTGGCCTCGGGCATGTCCCTGAACGCCGTGCATGTCCTGGGGGGGCGGCCGATGGCTGCCCTCCGGCTGAACTTCGCCGACCCCGAGTACCGACATCACGGGGTCTCTTCACACTCGATCACCGTGCTCCGCGACGTCGCGCTGGCGCCAGTTCATGTGGCGGTCCCCACTCTCGAGGGCGACCGCCGAGACGTGGTGTGGCGGGCCCTGCGGGAGGCCGGGCTGGAAGAGCGGCATCAGCTCGTGGAGGTGACCGGGGAGCCAGCCGTCGAGCTGCTCCGTGGGCGCGGCATAGCTCCGGAGACCATGGGCCGGGGCCTGGAGGCCGAGCCGGAGTTCTTCCTTGCGGCCGGGGCTGCGGGAGTCCTGGCCGGCCGGATGGCGGCAGGGTCGAAGCGATGGCGGCAGGAGATGGAACGTGGCGCGAACGCTTGAGGTCTCCTTCAACGCGAGCGGCGCGGCCGAGGCCGGGGCCCGGGGCCGCGTGGTCGTCGTGGTGGACGTGGTGGACGCGGCCACTAGCGCGGCTGCGGCCCTGGCGGCGGGGGCGGCGCACGTTCTCGGCGCGGGAACGAGCCGAGTCGAGGTTCCCGTGCCGTTTCATCCCGACGGGATCGGAGCCCGAGCGGCGGGCCTCGCCCGGGGGATGGGGACTTCGGTCGTCGTGGCCGCGGAGCCGAGGGTGGGCTCCGACGAGGAGCGCGTGGCCACGGCGAAGCCGGTCCTCACGGCACTCGAAGACGCGGGTGTGGAGTACGAGGTCGTTCCCAACCAGGGCGCCGAGCTCCCCGGCTTGGCCAAGATCGAGGACAAGGTTGTCGTGGTGGTCTCCGCGACTGGCGGGACGACGTACGACGCCGCGGTGGCCGCCGGGGCCCCGGCCGTGTGCTTCGCCACGACAGCACGGATTCAGGGGAAGACCGGCTGGGAGGTCGCCGAGGCGGGGGCACGGCAGGCGATCTCCCTGGCCGACGAGCACGGCGCCGACATCACCGTGGTGGCGGCGAGCTCGAACTCAGCCGACGACTGCCTGGCGGCGTTCCAGATCGCCCGGATCATCATCGCCGACGGGTTCCTCAAGCTGTAAGTCGTTCCAGATTCGAAAGGCGAGCCGCTCTCAGCGCGCGCCCTCCGGGGTCATGGAACCGAAGATCTTCGGTGGGGTGCCCGCTGATGCTCCACCCTCCTTCGTGTATCAATCGGTGGTGGGCGTGGCACAACAGCACCAGGTTATCGAGGTCGGTGCCGCCACCGTCTCCCCAGTGCACGATGTGGTGGGCCTTCACCCACTGCCGGCGCTCACATCCGGGAAACCGGCACCCGCCATCGCGGTAACGGAGCAGCCGGGCGATCGTGCCGGGTACCGTCCGGCCTCGGCGTCCGATCCCCACCATTCGACTTCCAGAGTGGAGAACCCACTCGATCCGCGCATCGCAGGCCAGGCGTCGGATCGCGTCCGTGCAGAGGCGCTGCCCTGACTCGGTCTCGGAGAGCCAGGGACCTTCGGCGGGCTCATGGCCGGCGAGGATTTCGGCTCCGGCGTGCACCAACAACGTGGGCACGGGTGAAGCTCCGCCCTCCGACCCGGTGACCAACTCCACCAGGGCATCCGCGAGCCGGGCCTCTTGAGGTGAGTCTGGCTGATCCGCCAGCACAACCTGCTCCGCCCGTCGCTCGAGCGCGGTCTGCAAGGCAGCGCCCTGCTCGGCGGGGAGCATCCCCTCGAGGTACAGGACCGGCAGCTCGGGGTCCCACCACATCGATAGCGAGCGCATTCTGTGCACTCTCTCCGCGTTCTGCCTCTGCATACGTTCGTGCCGGGCGGCCTCCCGATACAAGGTCTGGGGACGAAGCTCTGGCGCCCGCTCCGCCCAGTAGCCGTCGGTCTCGGGATTGGCAAAACGGGTGAGGGGCCGCAACTGGTCCCAGGACAGGCGGCCCTGCGCGTAGGCCTCGAAGATCTTCGGCAAATCCCGCAGGGCGTGCGCCACGCGGACCCATTCCCGCGCGGTCCCCCAAGCCAGACCGTAGCGCGCGGCCAGCCAAGAAGTCATGGACGTGGCGCCGCCTCTCTCCCAAAGCTTCTGTTCGTCGTGGAGCGCCACCAATCGAAGGGCCTCAGAAGAGGCGGCCACCATCAGAGCGGTGGCGCGATCCAGAGCATCAGTGAGCCGATCGGACTTGGTGCAGGGGCCGAATTCCATCGGTGTGATTCTAGCGAGGGGGTCTGACATGGTCCGAGCGACATTGGAGAAGGAAGCCTCTGGCTGCGAACAGCTGGCCTACGGCGGGCTGATCGTTGGATCATCATCATCGCGGAGGAAACGACCCTCTAACAGCCCGAGGCTGTTCCCATGGCAGAGTCGAACGCAGGCGGAGGAGTGCCCTGGGGGTGTTGTCTCACGTCCAGGACTCCAGGAAAGTTGGATATCTCCTGGATTAATCGTCTCGCCGGAGCGCCGTTGGTCATGTAGACGCAGTAGGCATCGTAGAAGGAGTCTCTGTC
This sequence comes from Actinomycetota bacterium, assembly GCA_036000545.1. Lineage (GTDB taxonomy): Bacteria > Actinomycetota > UBA4738 > UBA4738 > CALAEC01 > DASYVD01. Next base: position 26,783 of record DASYVD010000087.1, read on the forward strand.
TACGTTCTGGATTAGTTCATCCCCCAGCTCTTGCTCCCGGGCCCATTCCTTGAAGCGCTCGTACGCCTGCTGCCTCGATTCGAAGAAGACGGTTTCGGTCTCTTCCGTACGCTCGATCTCTTCGAGAATCCGTTCTTGCTGCACGTCGGTGACGTCGTGGCGGAGGAAGACCCTCAGATCGGGAGGTGAATCGCGAAGGTCGTCTCTAGCTGACCGAGCGCATGCGAGAGTCGACAACGCCAGGACCAGTACCGCCACCGAAGACGACAACGCCATTCGGATCACATATGAGCCATCAGCTGCTCGACGCGGTCGTCGACGGACTTGAACGGGTCCTTGCACAGCACCGTCCGCTGGGCCTGGTCGTTGAGCTTCAGGTGCACCCAGTCCACGGTGTAGTCGCGGCGCCGCTGCTTCGCCCGGCGGATGAACTCCCCCCGCAGCCGGGCCCGCGTGGTCTGGGGCGGCTCGCGCATGGAGCGTTGCACGTCCTGCTCCCCTACCAGTCGCTCCATGGCCCCTCGCCGCTCGAGGACGTAGTACAGCCCGCGCTCCCGGTTCACATCGTGGTAAGCGAGATCCAGCAGGGCGACCTTGGGACTGGCCAGGGGCAGACCGTGCTTGTCGCGGTACCGCCTGATCAGGTGAAGCTTGGCTACCCAGTCCACCTTGGTGATCAGCCGGTCCAGCGACTGTTCGCGCAAGGCGGTAAGCGCGTCGCCCCATTCGTGGAGGATCCGGGTCGCGGCGGGGTCGAGCCCGCGTCGCTCCGCGAACTTCACCGCTCGGTCGTGGTACTCGCTCTGGATCTCCAGGGCCGACAGCTCCCGCCCGCTGGCCAGGCGGACTCTCTTCCGGCAGGTGATGTCGTGACTGATCTCGCGGATGGCCCGGATCGGGTTCTCCAGGGTCAGGTCCCGCATCACGGTGTTCTCCTCGAGCATTCTCAAGATGATGTCGGTGACGCCAACCTTCAGCCACGCGGTGAACTCGCTCATGTTCGAGTCCCCCACGATGACGTGAAGCCTCCGGTACCGCTCCGCGTCTGCGTGCGGTTCGTCCCGCGTGTTTATGATGGGCCGCGACCGCGTCGTCGCCGACGACACGCCCTCCCAGATGTGCTCGGCCCGCTGCGAGAGGCAGAACTGTGCCCCTCGAGGCCCGTGGAGGACCTTCCCCGCCCCGGCGAAGACCTGGCGGGTGACGAAGAACGGGATGAGCACCTCGGCCATCCGGGCGAACTCCCCCTGCCGGGCCACCAGATAGTTTTCGTGGCAGCCGTAGGAGTTCCCCGCGGAGTCCGTGTTGTTCTTGAACAGGAAGACGTCGCCGGAGATCCCTTCCTCGTGCAGCCGGACCTGGGCGGCGGAGAGGAGGGCCTCGAGGATCCGCTCCCCCGCCTTGTCGTGCGCCACGAGGTCGATGACCGAGTCGCACTCCGGCGTGGCGTACTCGGGGTGGGAGCCGACGTCGAGGTACAGGCGTGCTCCGTTCTCGAGGAACACGTTCGACGACCGGCCCCAATGGACGACGCGGCGGAAGAGGTACCGGGCCACCTCGTCCGGAGACAGTCGTCGCTGGCCCCGGAACGTGCAGGTCACGCCGTACTCGTTCTCCAGGCCGAAGATCCGCCTATCCACGCGACCAGTGTAGGCGCTGCAATGGCTATTCAAGGCGAGGCGGAAACTGAAGAGGGCCGGTCCCGGGCGGGACCGGCCCTCTCTCCTCACCCGGCGCGACTACATCCTCGGGAACACCTGGAGCTCGGAGATGCGGACGTTCAGGTCCTGAGTGCTCCCATCGACGCAATCCGTCACGTTTCTCGGGTCGTCGTCCTGATCCCCGCGGTACGCCGGGGTGCCCGTGCATTGGTTGGTGAGCACCACGATGCGGATGTGGGTCGCAACGGTGTTGGGAACGTCGAACGACCGGAGGATCACGTTCGGGGCGCGCGGCCGGGGGGCTATGGCGGGGAAAGCGTCGGCCGCGCTGGTGAAGATCGCCGTGAACTGATTGTCCTTCGAGCAGTCGACGTTGCCTCGGGCGTGGCAGGCGAGGATCCGGAACTGGCGGAGGGCCGAGAAGCGGCTCTGGCCGCCGGTGTCCCCGCCGGGGTCGGTGGGGATCGGCGGACGGAGCATGGCGCTCACACGGACCTCGTCGACCACCCAGTTCGTCCTGGAGGGGTCGAGCCGGACAGTTACGTTCTTCCCCGCCACCGGGCTGCCCAGCGACGCCCAGTTGGTGGCCTCGGTGTCGTCGATCAACCGGGCAAGGTTGATGCCGTCACCGGATGCAACGGCTCCGTTCGTGCCCGAAGCCACGTTCCTGTTCAGCGTCACCTGCAGCGTGAGCGTCTCCTCGGGGCCGACCATGAGCGAAAGGCGGTGCATCCCGTATCCGTCCGCCCGGGCCAACAGGTCGTACGTCCCGGGGACGATGGCGAAGGTTTCGTCCAACGCGGTGCCGGGATCGGTGTCCGCTACCGGAGTCGCCCGGGCCTCGTAGTGGCCGACGAACAGCTGGGTCTTGACCGCGGTGCCGTCCTGGGCGACCGGAGCGAACGTCACGGTGGCCTCGTTGGCGAAGGGTGACTCGAAGCTCGGAAACGGCTGGGTGTCGTCCGAGCTCGTGCTGCTGGCGCTCTGGCCCAGGCCGCGTGCGGCGAAGGCATTCCACAGCACGTCCTGGTTGGCGCCGCCGAACCGCATCACGTCAGCGGCCAGCATGGCGTCCCGCGCGTCCAGCATGTCCACGGCCCCGACGGACATAAGCAGCCACGCATCGAACACGATCTGAACCCAGCGCCGGTTCCCCGGGCATTGGTTCAGGGGCAGCTGCCCGTCCGCGCAGGCGACCTGATTCGCGGACCCGTACCTATTGATCATGGCCCGACGGATGTCGAAGTTGGTGGCGCTCCAGATCTCCCCGTCCGCGTGGACCTGCGGCCCGACTAGATCGTAGCCAACGTCGCTGTAGTTGAGCGGGGCGTCGCTCATGTTGTAGTTGCGGATGGCGGCCACGGGGTCACCGGTGACGTACGCTCCGATCGCGTAGGGACTCTCCCCGCCCACCGGGACGAAGCCGTACTCGTTCAAGATCTCCATGGCCATCAGGTCGGACCAGCTCTCCCCCATCGCGTTGGCCTGCAGCCCGCGCAGCCGCTCGTCGGGGCCGGCCACCATGCGGTTCGAGATAGCGTGCGTGTACTCGTGGCCGATGACGGTCATGTCGAAGTCACCGTCCACGCACGGCGCGTAGAAGCCACCCGCGATGGGCTGCCAGAGGTACATGTTCGTCACCGGCTCCCGGCCGTCGGGCGGGGTGATCTGGTTGGCGTTGTCCCGCGACTGGAACCCCGGCGGCCCGCCGACGATGCCGCCGGCCTGAGCGTTGCCCATCTCCGGGTCGTTGTCATCGCCGCCCCGGCCGAAGTTGTCCTCCTGGAGGTTGAAGGTGGCCTCCGTGAACCCCAGACGGTAGGCCCAGTCGTGCATCCGGTTGTGCCCGACGAAAAGGTTGGCGATGGCCGCATCGATGTCGTTCCGCTGGGCGGAGTCGAAGACGGCCGGGTCGCATCGCTCCTCCAGCCACTGGTTCGTCCATGCGTACTGGTAGTCGCGCCCGGGTCGGGTGGTGGCCGGGTTCTTCCCTACCTTGAAGGGGTCGTTGGTGTTCCACTTCTCGAAGGAGTGGGCGTTGTTCCCGAGGCTGGTTTCGGACACCTTGCCAGCGACCGCGGGGCGCACGTCCCACGGTACCGGCGTCGCCAGTGCGTCCTTTGCGATGACTCGGTCGCAGCCAGGACCCGGCTCCCAGCACCACGTCTCCCGGGTGTCGGCACTTGAGTAGTCGAGGCGCGGATACGCGGGGAAGATGTCCCACTTCGGCTCCCCCGCGTGGTCCACCTCGTTCAGGCGGATCAGGACCTCTCCGGTGCGAGCGTCGATGAAGTGGGTGAAGGCCAGCGCGGTGGCGCTGTCCAGGACGAACGTCTGGAACGATGCCCTGACGCCGGCGAGTGGAGTCGGCACGGCCACGAGCCGCGCGCTGAGCTCTTCCGCGAAGCCCCGGATCTTCAAGCGAGTCCAGCCGTCGACGCGGCGACTCGCGGCGACGTCGCCCGGATCGATCCGCCTGCCGATGTTCGCCGCCGCGATGGCCACGGCCCGCTCCAGGGGGAGGAGAGACGCTGCGGGGGCCGCCCTGCCGCCGACCAACGATGAGGAGACGTAGGCGATCTTTCCATCGACTACGCCGAGCGCGACGGTCCCGCCTGCCGCAGCGGCTAGGCCGCCGAACCGCTGCCGAAGGAGCACGGCATGTCCCGTGCCAACCGGCGCCACGCGGATGACCTCGAGGTCGCGGATGGCTGAGGGGCTGAGACGGAACAGGTTGCCGTGCTTCCGGAGGAAGCCGAGTGCCGCCTCGACGGGATCCGATGAGAGCCCGGTGGCGAGGTAGCCTCCGTAGCGGATCAGCGACCGCGGCGTTCCGAACTCGTTCCAACGGACCGCCGCGCCGAGAGCGGCTGCGGCTCGCTCCTGGCCAGGTGTGGGCCGGAGCCGGCCCGCCCGGCGGTCGAAATCCCGTGGGATGCCGTTCTCGCCCTGGAATCCAGGGCCCTGTGGCTGCCTGCGACCAGCAGCTGCCGGTCCGGTGCCAACGAGAGCGGCCGCCGTGGCGATGATGGCGACGAGCGTGACGACGCGGCCTGGCCTTGGTGATCGGATCATCAGTCCCCCCGGCTCGATGGCGGCCCTGATTGCGCCACGACGCGGTCCTACGGGGCCGCCGGCTGCTCCGAAACGGAGGGGAGTCTACCGCGTCCCGTGTAAAGGGCAAAAGTCGGATATCTGGGGGAATACCCCAGTCGCCTGTCTCTCCCGCACTCGAAGATGCCGACCCGGCTCAGAACACGTGGGGCGACCAGGGGGCGGGGTCCCAGGCGAACATCGCGTCGGCCCGGGTGATTGCGCCGGGCCTCCCCTCCACTACTCGCCCGGCCCGTTCGAGGGTTCGGAACCTCGTGCCGCCCAAGTACGCCGCTCCCAACTCCCCCGCCCCCAGCGTGAGATCGGGCTCCCCCGAGGCCGGGCGGCACTCGGCGCCGTCGGGCCCGCCTTCGAGCTCGTAGAGGCCCTCGTTCTTCGGGCTGAAGGCGTCTCGAACGGCAAGAGTGAGCCGGCCTGTCACCGCGTAGCGGCGGGCAGTCAGGGCGGCAGGCACGTCGACCAGGCGTACCCACAACCCGTCCCCGACCGTGAGGCGAAGCCGCCGGGGTTCGAAGAGGAGGTGCAGCAGTGGCTCGTCGGCCCGGAGATGGTCCCCCGTGACCTGAGCGGCGAGGTCGAGGTCCAGGCAGTAGCGCCAGAGGTCGGCATAGGCCCCGGGACCGTTGGCGATGAGGTCGTCCACCTCCACCGTTCCCGTGGGAACACCCTCATTCCATCCTCTCTTGAACCTGTAGACGAGGTAGCCGTCGAGAGCGCCGGCCGTATCGTGGAGGACGTAGATGGGACCGCCCTCCTTGTGGTGCAGCGGGTGAGTCAGGAAGTACCGCCACCATGCCGGGGTCCACTGGATCATGCCGGGATGAGATTCCTGCTCGCGGCGGTAGATCTCGGGGAAGGCGCGCAGAGCCTCCTCCTGGTCCACCACCCGGGTCCGACCAGTCGACCGATGGGGCCGCTGGAACCGGGAATGGGCGCGGTCGATCCTGAACCTGCAGGAGGCCGTGGCCATCCCGTAGCCGAATCGCCCGTAGATCGATGCCTCGGTCGCCCACAGGATGGACAACGGTTCCCCGCGTCCGCCGACTTTTTCCAGATGGTGCTCCATGAGCGCGGTGAGCACTCCCCGTCGCCGATGTGTTGGAATCACCGAGACCGTCGTGAGTCCGGCCGCCGGGGCAACCGCGCCGGGCACCGTCAACCGGAAGGTGGCGGTGGCCGAGGTGCCGACCAGCACATTGCCGTCGAACGCCCCGGCGGTTCGATCCGGCTCGAACACCAGCCTCTCGATGTCCACGAACTCTTTGCTGTACTCGAACCCGAACGCCAGCGCAGCAGTGCGGACCATGTCGTCGAGCTCGTCGTCCGATATGGGGCGGAGGGAGATGTCCACGGCCCGCGTATCCTAGCCGGGCTGGCGTCTGAGCGTGGTCGCCGCGATTCGGGTGAGCCACCCAGCGAGGCCCAGCCCTGCGGCCGCCAGGAGGACGGAGACCACCTCGTCTCCGACCGGGAGGCGGGCCCACTGGAAGAGCGGGAACGAGGCCGCGGTCGCCAGGACGCCCGCCGGGAGGATGGCGAGGGCGAAGTTTCGAGCCAGGAGCACCCGGTAGTCCCGGGCCTTGGTCCGGCCGAAGCACCCGCAGGGGACCAGGGAGCCGTGCACGGCGCGGGCGCGCACGATGGCCCCCGAGAACCCACCGAGCAGGGCGAGGGCCAGGGCAGCTGCGTACACCGAGGCGCCGGCCAGGACCAGTCCCCCGACGGCGGCCTCCGCGAACGGCACGCCTACCAGGGCCGGGCGCTCCAGGGCGCCCAGGCGGTACGCAGCCAAGGACTCTCTCCATCGCTGGCTGGCGACGAGCTTGGAACCCGCCGCCCACACGAACACGGCGGCCAGGGTTGCGGCCAGCGCCGGCCGGAGGTCCATCTGCGCTCCGGCCCCTGCGGTCGTTCCAACGACGGCGGCCAGCGCCAGCAGCGCGGCTCCGTTGACCGCCCGAGGCACGCCGGAAGCGGCGAAACGATCGAGTCGCTCGGTCACCGCGCCCAGGCCCTCGGGGGTTTGGGCGCCGGACGCCACCACGAGAGATATCCCGCGAGCGAGCCCGAAGGGCACCATCAACATCGCACCGGCGAGTGGGTTGCCGGTCGCCGCCGCGGCCACGGCGACCACAACGAGCGTCCCGTGCCGGACGTGAGTCAGGAACCCGACCCCCAGCCCGAGTCCGTACAGGAACGAGGCGACGTTGGGCGGGTACCGCCACCGCCAGCTCTCCGGCACCTGGCGACGGCGCTCGGGGACGGGGATGGGAAGCCCGAGCAATTCGCGGGTCGTGTAGAGGACCGTCACGGCGACGACGAGGATCAGGCCGGGGGTTCCCCACGGCGCGCCCAGTGCCGTTCCAATCCACCCCAGCACGCCTCCGAAAGCTGCCGCAGAGAGACCGGCCCCGAGAGTGTGCGCGGCGACCGCTGTCCCCCACTTCGGTCGGTTCCCCCCGTGGACCACGGGGGTGATGGTCTCAACCATCGAGAGCCCTCACGGGCCGAACAGGGCGGAGAGGCCGGCGATTACGGAGGCCGCTACCACCAGGCCGAGGATCGGCTCGGTCAGCACCGGATCTTCGTCTCTCGGTAGGTGATGCAGAAGACCCGTCGCCCCGAGTAGCAGTAGCCCGTCAGCGACGCGTCACCGTTGATCCGTCGAGTGGAGTACGAGCAGCAGTCCACCAGCCGCCGAATGCGGCCGTTGCAGCATCGGGCCCAGGTGCCCTGAAGGACCGTGGGTCGGGTGAAGGGGTACTCCTCGGCCACCCGGCCCTCGCAGGTCTTGCGGCGGCGCTGGGTGCGGGAGAGATACAAGCGCCCCTCGTCATCCACCGGGTAGCCGAATTGGGGGTGAAGGGGGTACCCGTACCGGTCGATCCGCGTGTACGGATAGTACGGGTGGGGGCAGGACCCCGTGGTGTAGATGTGCGCACACAGGTGGAAGGCGCGGGCCCGCTCCGGCTCCAGGCCTACGGCCACGAAGGTCCCCCCCGTCAGGGCGAGGACGCCCTTCCCCAGCCGGCCGAGGAACGATCTGCGGCTGGTCCGCCTGGCCAGGGCCGTCCCCGCCCGCTCGACGGCCCGGTCGAGCAGGCTGCCTTCCATCAGCCCGCTCCCATCAGCCCGCTCCCCGTTCAATCCGGGGGGTCCGCTCGCTTGGACGTCCCGACAGAGAGGGGCCCGGCGGCGAGCTACCCCCCCGGATCCCCCCGACCAGCCGGCTCCGGGCGGTGTCGACCAGCCCCTCCAGCTGCTCAAGGTTGTTGACGGTCCCCTTGGCCCGAACCACCCCCATGACGTCGAGCACGACGGCGTACGGGGTCCCGGGGACGCGGTAATCCCGGGCGAGCTCCGGCGCGGCCAGGACGGGGGTCCCCACACGCTCGTGCCGGTAGGAGCGGGCGGTTTCCTCCGGACCCGAGTCGGCGATGACGTAGGGAGTGAGCCTCCCGGCCCGGGCGGCTGCGGGGATGGACGGCAGGATGTCCCGGCAGACCGGGCACCCGGGAGAGACGAACAGCAGGAGCTGGGGCTCCCCCGGGCCGCCTACCGACGCGGCATGGCCGTCCAGATCGACGGCCCTGACCCCCTCAGGGGCCTCACCGAGGGGCGGGCCCTCCTCGTCGACCTCGAGGGCGCCCCGGGGGCCGAAACGGAGGTGAAGGGTTCCGACCTGCCGGGCCAGGGCCACCACTACCAGCGTCAGAAGGGCCACCAGCAGCCACAGAACCACGTAGGAGACCAGCCACCAGCCGCTCATCGCCGGGATGTTTGTCTCATGACGCGGGCGAGCGTACGGTACTCGCGCGGGTAACGGTACTGCCCGCGACCCCCTCATTCAAGGAGTCTGTCGACTCGGCCGTTCATTCGAGGGAACGATGACGTCGGAAGAATGCCTATGCGGACGAGCGTGACGCGGGCTGCCGTGATGGGTGCGGGCCTCGGGGCCCTGCTGCAGGTCGCCCCGGGGCTGCCGGCCGCCGCCCAGGTGCCGTCCGACCTGCAGGTGACCGTCGCCCACGCCCCTGAGCCCGCCGCCGTGGGGAGCGATCTCTCCTTCGGGGTCGATGTGTCGAACGCGGGTCCGGAGGACGCCACCGGCGTCCTCCTGCTCGTCCGGTTCCCCGACGCAGACGCCGTGCTGGTCTCTGCCCAGTCCGGGCAGGGCGTGTGCTCTGAGACCGCACCCGGGGAAGTTACCTGCGACGTGGGAACCCTTGCCCCGGGGGCCGCTGTCTCCGTGGAGGTTGTGGTGACACCGGTGAGCGGATCGACCATCCCGGCCTCGGGCGAGGCTGACAGCGCCGAGGACGCTCCCGCACCGGGCTCGGACACGGCCACGGTGAGCGGACGTGCCTGCGACGTGGTGGGAACCCAGGGCGACGACACCCTGACGGCTTCCGCTCCCGGCGATGTGGTGTGCGGGCTCGGGGGGAACGACGTCTTGACCGGGCTGGAGGGAGACGAGACTCTGAACGGAGGGTCGGACAACGACGCACTCTCGGGCGCGATGGGCAACGACCTGCTCGATGGGGGAAGCGGCGTGGACACCGCGGAGTACGCCACCGCACCGGAGGGCGTTCGTGCCGACCTGGGGACCGGGACGGCCACGATCGGAGCGGAGACCGACATCCTGACCGGGGTCGAGGACCTCGTCGGGTCGCCGTTCGACGATCACCTCACGGGGTCGACCGGTCCCAACCGCATCGCCGGCGGGGACGGTTTGGACCTCATTTTCGGCGGGGACGGGACGGACGTCCTGGTCGGGGAGGGCGGCGACGACTACCTGAACGGCGGTCCGGAGACGGACGACCTCGATGGTGGAACGGGCGTCGACACCTGTGCGGTGGAGGAAGGGACGGCGGTGGGGTGCCAGCTCGACAGCCCGCAGGACCCGAACGACACCACCGGCCGCATGGACGTCCGGCGGATCGGGACGACATTCGGCGCGACGAGCTCTTCATGGACCTTCTTCACATACGGCCAGTCGTCCCGAAAGGAGCTGTGGGACAGGGCTTTCGGCGTCGTGTCGCTGGACACATCGGGGGACGCGTCCGCCGAGTACCGGATCGTGATCCGGGTGCGCTCCGACGGCCGGAGCATGGCGGCGTTCCTGCGGCGGCTCAGTGACGGGAAGCAGTGGGGGCTCGACGCGTGGCGGCCGGGATGGCGGAGCATGGCCGTGCGCCTGCCGATGAGTCGCCTGTCGTTCGCGTCGGGCCGCACGCACTACCGGTGGTGGGGACAGACCCTCTTCTCTCACTCGTGGTGCAAGAAGGCCGTGTGCTTCGACTTCACGCCGGGATCGGCCCCGACGGGAACGTTGATCCAGCCGGTGCCCTAGGTCCGGGCAGGTTGGATCAGGAGCCCATGGTCTGGGCTCCGAGGAACCCCACGACTTCGTCGGCGGGCAGGCGACGGAACTTCCTGCGCGCTCGGGTTCGATCCAGGACCGCGGCCTCCACCCGCTCCGGGGGAAGAGCCTCGGTGTTGGTTCCTCCCAGGGCCTCGACCCCGACCCTCACTGCCTCGTCCAGCAACATGCCGGGCTTGTAGGCCTCGCTCAGGCGGGTGGAGAGCATCTCCACCTCGCCACCCATGGCCACGAAGCCGTCCTCGTCGTTGACGCTCCCGTCGAACAGGAGGTGATAGATCTCGTTTTCCCCCGGCTGCTCCCCCACCTGGGCCACGATGATCTCCACCTCGTAGGGCTTCATCTCCTGGGTGAAGATGTTGGACAGCACCTGGGAGTACGCATTCGCCAGAGCCCTGGCGGTGACGTCCTCCCGCCCGTACGAGTAGCCGCGGATGTCGGCGAGCCGAACTCCTGCGATTCTCAGGTTCTCGAACTCGCTGAACTTTCCCACCGCCGCGAACGCGATCCGATCGTAGATCTCGGCGACCTTGTGAAGGGTTGCCGAGGGGTTGTCCGCGATGAACAGGATGCCGTCGGCGAATTCCAGGGCCATCACGGGCTTCCCACGAGCGATGCCCTTGCGAGCGTAGTCGGAGCGGTCCTTCATGAGCTGCTCGGGAGGGACATAGAACGGCATCGGCATCAGCCGCTCGCCTCCCCGCCCTGCTCGCTTCGCCGACGCCCCAGGACCCGGTCGGCGGCCTGCCGGATGTCGTCCTCTGAAACCTCGGTCACCCCGTCGGCGGTGACCACGAACACGTTCGGGTAGATGCCCCGGATGATGTCGGGCCCGGCGGTCGCGGCGTCCTCCTCGCCCGCGTCGATCAGGGCCTCGATCGCCGTGTCGATGGCCTGCTCGCGAGACATGCCCGGGCGCCATCGCTTCTTGAGGCTTCCCTTGGCGTCGCGAGACCCGGAGCCGGCGCCCTGGAAGTCGGCCTCCTCGTAGCGGCCCCCGATGACGTCGTAGCGGAAGATCCGCCCCTCGCGGCGGCGCCGGTCGAAGCCGGCGTACAGGGGAACGACCACCAGGCCTTGGAGCACCAGGGGCCACGACTGCCGGAGCATCTGAGCGAGCCGGTTGGCCTTGCCCTCGAGGGAAAGAACCTCTCCTTCGACCTTCTCGTAGTGCTCGAGCTCGGTCTGGAACAGCCGAACGATCTCGATGGCCTGTCCGGCCACACCGGCGATGCCGACCAGCGAATACTCGTCGGCCGGGAACACCTTCTGCATCTCGTTGCCGGCGATGGCGAACCCTTCGATCGCTCGCCGATCACCGGCCATGAGGACGCCGTCGGCGAACTTCAGGGCGATGACCGTGGTGCCGTGCGGGAGGGCCGGCACCTGGCCGCTGTCGCCTGACGCGGGCTGCCGTAGGAACGACGGCTCAGCCGATTGGGCCTTGATCAGATCGAAGAAGCTGGGGTTCGACCCGATCCCCGAGTCGTCGGTCATTCGCCGCCCTTCTGGACGTAGCTCTTGATGAACTCCTCGGCGTTCTCCTCGAGCACCTGGTCGATCTCGTCCAGGATCTCGTCCATCTCTTCCTTGAGCTTCTGCCCCTTGGCGCCGGCGGTGGTCTGGCCTCCGGCCTCGGGCTCACCGCCCCCGCCGCCGGTCTTCTTGGTTACCTTCTTCTGCTCCTGCTCGGGCAACGACGCTCCTCCTTCCGATCCGGGATCCCCTCGACCCCTATTGTATGGCGGCCGCCCAGCTTCGCCGGGGAGCCACTATCTGGGGTGTCGGCAGGCCCGCACGGGGCCCTGAGGAAGCCTCACGGCGGCGCCTGCAACGCCGCGGGTGCCCACCCTCCCCTCGCGGGGTAACCGATGGGCTATCGCGGGCCTAAAGGCCTCGTGTACTCACCACGAATTAGCCGCCGTCCCCATCCCGGATCTCGGGGAGGGTCCCCCCGCGCCTGCGCGGCGCCGCCCATCGAAACCGCTAACGGCGCCGGTCCTCACGCGGCTCTTCCGTCATGGAGGAACCTGAGATAGCCGCATGCTCGATCCTCCAAGCGGCGAGCGCCAACGGAAAACCGAACATGGGGAGATAGAGGTAGCCGACAGCAGCCGTGGAAGACCCGGCCCCGAGCCAGCGGTCGCTGACGTACGCCTGGACGAGGAGTGCCCACATGAGCATGGCGAAGCCCCCAAGTACGGACCCTCCTACCGATCTCAACTTCACGACATACAAGAGGAGAGGCCCTCCTGCCAATACGACGAACAACAGGAACAGACCGATGTTTATCTCGCCAAAGGTCAAGAACGCTCCGACGACAACGACCAAGAGTGCCCCAGAGGCGAATGCAATCCGGAGCGTCGAAGGCGCCACTGTGAGGCCTCAGCCCTGGAGGAGGTCGACCAGGGTCGTGGCGTCGGGGGCGCGGTCGAACAGCCCCTCGACGTGTTCCTTGGTTCCGCGGAGGGGTTCGCGCATGGGCACGCGCTGGAGGGCATCTCTTCCGGTGTCGAAGATCACCGAGTCCCACGACGCGGCGACGATCGCGTCCGGGTATCGCTGGATGCAGCCGCCGCGGAAGAACGCCCGGGTGTCCTCCGGTGGCTGGTCTATTGCCAGCTCCACCTCGGCCTCGGACACCAGACGCTCGACTTTCCTTCCATCGACGAGTTTGTAGTACAGCCCCTTGTCCCGGCGGACGTCGTGGTACTGGAGGTCGATCAGGGCAAGCTTGGAGTCGTCCCAGGAGAGGCCGTCGCGCTCCCGGTAGGCCTCCACCAGCCGCCGCTTGGCCACCCAGTCGAGCTCGCCCGAGAGATTGTTGGGATCGTCTTCCAGGCTCGCCAGGACGGACTCCCATCGCTGGATCACGTCGGCGTTGGCTTGTGTCGGGTCATTCTCCTTCACGTACTTCTTGGCGTGGTCTAGGAACTCCCACTGGATCTCGATGGCAGTGGCCTGTCGCCCGTCGGCCGTTTCCACCGTGGCCTTCAGGCTCGGGTCCCACGAGATGGTGTGAAGGGCGAGCACCGGGTTGGCCAGCGAGAAGTCCGGCAGGAACTCGTCCTCGATCATCTTCAGCACCAGGGCCGTCGTCCCGACCTTTAGGAAGGTGGCCACCTCGCACATGTTCGCGTCGCCGATGATCACGTGGAGGCGGCGGTACTTCTCCGGATCTGCGTGCGGCTCGTCGCGGGTATTGATGATGGGCCGCTTCAGGGTGGTCTCCAGTCCAACCTCGGCCTCGAAGAAGTCGGTGCGCTGGCTGAGCTGATACGTGATGCCTTCGGCATCGGCTCGTCCGCTCTCTGACCCCACCTTCCCCGCACCGGTGAAGATCTGGCGGGTGACGAAGAAGGGCGTGAGGTCGCGGACCAGGTGGGCGAACGGGGTCTTGCGATCGACGAGGTAGTTCTCGTGGCACCCATAGGAGTTCCCCTTGCCGTCGGTGTTGTTCTTGTACACCGCGATCCGCTCACCCGGCGGCAGCAGCTGCTGGACGAGTGCCAGCGACCGCTCCAGGGCCCGCTCCCCCGCCTTGTCGTGCACGACCAGGTCGCGAGGCGTGGCGCACTCGGGTGTGGAGTACTCGGGGTGGGCGTGGTCCACGTAGTACCGGGCTCCGTTGGGGAGGATCACGTTGGCCAGGCCAAGGTCCTCCTCGACGGGCTCTCGCTCCTGGACGGGCTCGAACCCCCGAGCGTCGCGGAGCGGGCTCTCCTGCTCGTAGTCCCACCGGATCCGCCGAAGGCTTCCGGCGTAACTGTTGATCAGCAGGGACGAGGCCAGGACGGGGTTGAAGTCCGGGGTGCCGGGTCCGGAGATCCCGTACTCGGTCTCGATCCCCATCGCCTTGGGAATGGCCATGAGACTCCTAGGATACGGGTAGCGGGACTGCCCTGGTAGGACCCGTTAGAGGTACTGGCCGGGGGCGATCCGCTCGACTTGACGCCCCGCCTCGCCCTTCCGCTCCCCGAGGAGGGTCCGGACGTACACGATCCGCTCGCCCTTCTTGCCGGAGATCCGGGCCCAGTCGTCGGGATTCGTGGTGTTCGGGAGGTCCTCGTTCTCCTTGAACTCCGCCCGGATGGCCGTCAGGAGGTCCTCGAGCTTGAGGCCCTTCTGCCCGGTCTGGAGGAACCGTTTGATGGCCATCTTCTTCGCCCGGGCCACGATGTTCTCGATCATTGCCCCGGAGTTGAAGTCCTTGAAGTACAGGACCTCCTTCTCGCCGCTCTGGTAGGTGACCTCCAGGAAGCGATTGTCGTCGCTGGCCGCGTACATCTGCTCGCAGGTACGCTCGATCATCCGCCGGACGGCCCGCTCGATGTTCTCCCCATCCTTGAGCTCGTCGGGGTGAATGGGGATCACGGCGGTGAGGTACTTGGCCATGATGTCCCGGGCGGCGTCGCCGTCGGGCCGCTCGATCTTGATCTTCACGTCCAGCCGGCCGGGGCGCAGGATCGCCGGGTCGATGAGGTCCTCACGGTTCGACGCCCCGATCACGATGACGTTCTTCAACGTCTCCACGCCGTCGATCTCCGACAGAAGCTGCGGGACGATCGTGTTCTCTACGTCGCTGGAGATCCCCGATCCACGGGTCCGGAAGATGGAGTCCATCTCGTCGAAGAACACGATGACCGGGAATCCCTCATCGGACCGCTCCTTGGCCCGCTGGAAGATCAGCCGGATCTGCCGCTCGGTCTCTCCCACGTACTTGTTGAGGAGCTCCGGGCCCTTGACGTTCAAGAAGTACGAGTGGGTGCCGTCCCGGCCCGTCTTCTGGGACACCTGCTCGGCAAGGGACTTGGCGACGGCCTTGGCGATGAGCGTCTTCCCGCACCCGGGCGGTCCGTAGAGGAGGACGCCCTTGGGCGGCCGAAGCTGGTGCTCCTTGAACAGCTCCGCGTAGAGGAAGGGGAGCTCGACGGCGTCGCGGATCTCCTCGATCTGTCGCCCCAGTCCCCCGATGTCCTGGTAGTCGACGTCGGGGATCTCCTCAAGAACGAGCTCCTCGACCTCCTCCTTGGGAAGCTTCTCCAGGACATGGCCGGAGCGCCGGTCGAACAGCAGTGGATCACCGGCACGGAAGTGCTCGGCTTTCAGGGCCGCGGTGACCAGGGCGACCACCTCCTCGTCGCCGTGGCCGATGACGGCCACCCGGTCCTCGTCGAGACGCTCTTTCACCGTGACGACTTCGCCTTGGCGATCTTGGGTGAGCACGTCGATCACGTTGAGGGCCTCGTTCAGGATGACCTCGGCCCCGCGCACGAGCCTGGCTCGGTCGACCTCGGGGTCCACGTTCACTCGCATCTTGCGCCCGGAGGTGAACACGTCGACGCTCTCGTCGTCGTTCTCCGAAAGGAAGACGCCGAACGACGCCGGCGGGCGGGTCAGCTTCTCCACTTCCTCTTTGAGGGCCTCGATCTTCTCTCGCTCCGCCCGTAGCGCGGATGCCAGCTTCTCGTTGTGGTTCGCTGCGCGAGACACTTCGGATTTTGCCTCGAGAAGCCGTTCCTCCAGGACCTTCACCTGCCGCGGGGTAGAGTGCAGCCGGCGACGCACCACCGCGAGCTCGTCCTCGAGGAACTTGACCTGAGTCTGGAGTTCGTGGATCTCTTTCTCGTAAAGCTCGATTTGCTCGCGCGGTTCGCTCTCGGGCATCCGGGTCACACCCTCTCCCCTGGCCGAGTATACCCCCGGGTCCTGAAGGCCCCGGGAAGCCCAGCCCATCTCTTTACCTTGTTTACGTCGGCCCCAGGAGCCCCGGCTTTAACTCTGGTCCCACTCGGTGCCGGACTTGCGGGCCACCGTGACGAAGCCGGTATGGGCGATCATCCGATGGTCGGGACGCACGCTGCGGTGGGCCACGTGCCACGTGCGAAGGAGGACCTCGAGTGTCTCGATCTCGGCGAAGCCCCTGTCCTTTAGCTCGAGGACGAGCTGCTGCACCTGCCCGGTCGTGGGGAGATAGCCGCACAGGATCCCCCCGGGTAGGAGCGCCGCGGCGATCTCCTCGAGGACGGCTGTCGGCTCGGGCAGATCCAGGAGGACGCGCTGGAACGCCTCGCCCGTCTCCGCCACCTCGCGAACGTCGCCCAGTCGGAGGTCCAGCCACGCGGGGACCTTCCCGAAGAATCCCTCCACGTTCGACCGGGCAATCTCGTGGAAGTCATCCCGGATCTCGTAAGACACCACGCGTCCTTCGGGCCCCACCGCACGGCACAGGGCCAGAGTCAGGGCCCCCGAACCGGTCCCGGCCTCGAGCACCCGGGCCCCGGGAAACACGTCGCCGTACACGAGGATCGGTCCCAAGTCCTTCGGGTAAATGACTTGGGCCCCGCGGGACATCTTCAGCACGAAGTCGGCCAGCCTCGGGCGAAAACAGACGAGCGCGGCGCCGGCCGTCGAGTGGACGGTGGTCCCCTCCTCGGACCCGATCACGAGGTCGTGCGGCACCGCGCCTCCGTGGTAGTGGAAGGTGCCTCCCGCCTCCAGGCGCACCATGTAGCGACGGCCCCGGCCGTCGAGGAGCACCACCCGCTCGCCGGCCTCGAAAGGAACGCCTTCAGCCACGGCTGACAGGCTACCCGATGGGCACGGGCAAGGGTCGGATGGCGAGTTCCACCGTGAAGGTATCCTCGTCGCCGTCCGGGTGGACCACACCGACCTCGACGCGGTCGCCGGGCTCGTGCTCAATGATCAGAGCTGCGACCTCCTCGCTGCTTCGCACGGAGTGACCGTCCAGCGACACGATGACGTCTCCGACCTTGATCCCACCCCCGGCCGCGGGCCCACCCGGTGCCGTCCCCCTGACCAATGCACCTTCGTCGACCGGAAGGTCGAGCTCGAAGGCCAGGGCGGCCGTCACCGTCTGCGTGGAGACCCCCAGGTAGGCGACGGGCTTCTCGGGGTTCCGAATGGCTGCCTCGATCACCGGGCGGACCCGGTTGATAGCGATGGCGAACCCGATGTTCTCGGCCTCGGCCGCCCTGACTCCGGCGGTGTTGATCCCGACCACCCGCCCGGCCAGATCGACCAGCGGCCCTCCCGAGTTCCCGGGGTTGATGGCCGCGTCGGTCTGGATCAGGTCCTCGTAGGTCCGGCCGCCCCCCGGGGCGTTCGGGTCGGCGGCCTCGATAGTGCGTCCCAGAGCGGAGACGATGCCGGAGGTCACCGAGGGTCCGCCTTGGAGCGCCAGGGCGAAGCCAATGGCCACTACCCGCTCTCCGAGCTCGAGCCGCTCCGAGTCGCCCAGCGCCACGGTGGGAAGGTCTCGGGCCGCCACCTTGAGGACGGCCAAATCAGCATCCGGGTCGCCTCCGACCACCCGGGCGTCGAATCGTCTCCCGTCCTCGGTCACCACCCGGATGTTCAGCGCACCCTCGACTACGTGGAAGTTCGTCACGAGGAAACCGTCCGCGCGGATGACGAATCCCGTTCCGGTGCCCCGCCCCGTTCCGCCCTGCAGATTGGTCACGTTCGTGGTCACGGAGACGACGGCGGGCCGGACCGCCTGGACCACCCGGACGACGGGGTCCGCCCCCGGATTCACCGAAGGCAGCGGTGAGACGGGCCCCGCCTGCGGCAACACCGAGACGCCGCCACGGGTGCACGCCGCCAGCAGCGCCAGGACGGCCACCCCGGTGAGGAATGCCGACAGGGCTGGCCGGAGGGGAGGTCGCCGAGGGAAGGTCACTCGGCGAGGATATCAAGGAGAAAAAAGAAGGAGCCTGTCCCGGCCGCCGGAGCGTTTCCGGAGGCATCTTCGCGGGCTGGACCTGGCCACGAAGGGGGGGTCCCGACGGCCGGGCAGGCCTCCTTCGCTGGGTCTATCGGCAGATCGGGAGGGGAATCTTGAGAGCTATTTCTGACTATTTCGGCTCGTCTTCCGCCAGGTCGGTGCCCATGGCGTGGAACCCCCCGTCGACGTGGAGGATCTCTCCCGTGATTCGGCGGGCCCGGTCGGACAACAGGAAGACGCAGGCGTCGGCGACCGGGGAGGGGTCCGTGACGTCCCATCCTGCCGGGGCCCGGCGGTGCCAGACGTCGATGAACCGATCGAAGCCAGGGATGCCCTTGGCTGCCACCGTTCTGAGTGGGCCCGCCGCCACGCAGTTGACCCGGACCCCTTGAGGGCCGACGTCCCGGGCCAGGTACCGGGTCACCGATTCCAGAGCGGCCTTGGAGACGCCCATCCAGTCGTAGGCGGGCCAGGCGACGGAGGCGTCGAAGTCGAGGGCCACCACGCCGGCGCCCCGGACCGACAGCAGCGGCAGGAGGCCGACGACCAGTTCCTTGAGCGAGTAGGCGCTCGTTCTCAGGGCAGCGCCGACGCTCTCCCACGGGGTCTTCAGGAAGTTGCCTCCCAGGGCATCCTCCGGAGCGAAGGCGATGGCATGGAGCACCCCGTCGACCCTTCCCCACCGTCCCTCGAGGTCCCGAGCCATCCGCTCGACGTGGGTGGGCTCGTTGACGTCGAGCTCCAGGACGTCCGGAGCGTTGGAGAGACGCCTGGCCGAGCGCTCCGTCAGGGACAGCCCCCGGCCGAACCCCGTGAGGACAAGCTCCGCCCCTTCCTCCTGGGCGGCCCGGGCGACAGCGAAGGCGATGCTCTGGGGAGTGAGGACTCCCGTGATGAGGAGCTTCTTGCCCTCGAGGAGCACCGCTCTACGGACGGACGCAGCGCCAGATGGCCAGCCGCCATAGGAGCCGGCTGCCTCGTTGTCTCAGGGTGACCAGACCCTCCGTCATCAGCCGGCCCAGGGCCTTGGACCTGGCCAGCAGGCCGGGGAGGGGGAACTCCCGCTGGATCAGCCGCTCCAGGTTGGCCGCTCCGAACACCCGGCGGGCTGCTTCCAGCACCCGCTCCTCCCACTGGATCGTCCCCGTGGGGAGATACATCCTGCCGCCCGGGACCAGGCGCTCGGCGGAGGCCTCGATCATGGCCACCGGGACCTCGGCCCCGGTTGGACCGCCGCCGTGCCCGCCGGGGAACCAACCGGACTCCAATGCGAGCTCGTCCGGGATCCCGGAGACGTCGCCGATGATGACGTCCGCCACCACTCCCGGGAAGGGGTCGAAGAGGTTGCCCGCCCGAAACTCGGTGCGATCTGACAGACCCAGCCGCTCCGCATTTTCCCGGGCCACGTCGATCGACTTCGGCACGATGTCCACGCCGTAGACTCGGCCGGCGCCCATCCGGGCGGCCACGAAGGAGAGGATCCCGCTTCCGCACCCCACGTCGAACACGGTCTCTCCGGGCCGGATCTCCAGGGCCTCGGCGAGCACCCGGCTCGTGTGCGTGGGAGCGAACACCCCGGGGGCGAGAGCCAGCGAGAAGGGACCCGTGGGGCCCTTCCACTCGTAGTCCTGCGTCGCCAGTGTCGGTACAGGCTCTGCCATCCACGTCACCTTCTCCCATCTTGGGGCCGAGCGCCAGTCCTTTTGTCCCCCGTCCGGAGACAACGAGACCACCCGCGGGAGCTATTGAGCGCTTCGCGAGCAGGCCCCACAATGTCGCGACCATGAGCAGGATGCCTCGTGCCCGAGCCCTCCTGACCGCGCTGGCGATGGGGCTGGCCGGTCTGTCTTTTCCGGGGCCGGCCGCTGCGCAGGAGCCCGGGACGGCGACCCTGGTCTCCTCAGCCGATCTGATCACCATGGGAGAGCTCGTGGGCCTGTCCGGCCTGATCGAGGCGGCCGGGGAGTGCGCCGCCGGTCGGGCGTTGGAGCTCCAGCGCCTCACCGCCGGAGCCGAGTCGTGGGAGCTCGTCGACCCCGGGGTGACCGGCCCGGGCGGCGAGTTCGACTTTTCGGTAGGGCCGGAGCACACGGCCGTGTACCTAGCCGTGGCCCACGCCACCGAGGCCTGCGCCGAGGTGGTGTCGCCGGAAGTGCTGGTCACCGTCGCTGCGCTCGTGCAGGCGTCGCTCCCCTCGGGGGTTCTCGGCGCGGGGAACTGTGCTGATATGTCGATCAGCGTCTCCCCGGACAAGACCGGCCAGGAGGTTCGGATCCAGCGGTCCCGGCCATGGGGGTGGCAGACGATCGCCACGGTCACCTTGGCCGAGGGATCGGCGGCCCTGGCCTCCCCCTGCTTCGGCTGGAACGACATCGGCACGGTGCGGCTGCGGGCCCGATGGCCGGCCCAAGATCCTCTGAATGCCCCCGCCTCCGGACCTGTCCTGTCGCTGGATGTGGTCAAGGCCGGTTGGATGCGGCGCATCGACCGCGTCACAGCCGGCCGGGCCATCAGCGTGTCGGTGCGAGAGGCCGGGGAGTTCCTCTATAGGCGGCGGGACCGCGATCAGCGGATCCCCGCTTCGAACCAGAAGCTCCTCCTGTCGATGGCCCTCCTCGACGGGCTGGGCCCCGGCTTTCGGTTCGAGACTAGGGTCGTCGGCCCGGACCTCTCGAAGGGGGTGGTCAGAGGGGATCTGTGGATCCTGGGGCGAGGTGACCCCACCACGGGTCGTCGCCAGATTCGCCGGATGGCGAGGAAGCTTCTCGAGGCCGGCGTCCGGCGGGTGCGGGGCTCCGTCATGGGGAGCACGTCGTACTTCGCCCCCGACTGGTGGGCGCCGGGGTGGCGATGGTTCTTCCCGACCTACTACGTTCCCCTCCCCACCGCGCTCACCTTCCGCGGGAACCGGTCGAAGGACGGCCATCACGTGCGGGACCCGGAGCGACGGGCCGCGACGTACCTCACCAGACGCCTTCAGGCGCTGGGAGTTCGGGTCGCGGGCGACCCGGGAGCCGGTCGGGCGCCCGGCGGTCTCGCCGAGCTGGCGGCGATTCGCTCAGTGCCCCTCGGCGACATCGTCCGGGGGATGAACGTGTGGTCCTCGAACTTCCACGCCGAGGTGCTCGGGAAGCGACTCGGCGTGGCCGCCTCAGGCACGCCCGGGACCATCGCCAAGGGGGCCGCTGCTACGGCGAAATGGGCGTCCGATCATGGCGCCACGGTGACGTCGTACGACGGGTCGGGTCTCTCCTACGGTAACCGGGTGACCGCCGCGGGGGTGGTGAGGCTCCTGGGAACCGCAGAGAGCCTCCCTTGGGGCGGGACGCTGCGAAGATCCCTCCCCGCGGGCGGAATGGGGACGCTCCAAGGCCGTCTGGGAAGCGTCACCGTCCGGGCAAAGACGGGGACGCTGATCGGGGCCTCGGCGCTGTCGGGCTACGTGTGGCTGGAGCGACGGGCGACGTGGGCAGAGTTCTCCATCCTTACCTCGGGCACGTCCAAATCCACCGCGGTGCGCATCGAGGACGCCGTGGTTCGCCTCCT
>DASYVD010000088.1:0-5078 GCA_036000545.1 Actinomycetota bacterium
GCCCCGGAGCGCCAGCAGCTCAAGTGGGTGGCTTACGCCGGCGTCCTCATGCTCGTGAGCTTCGGGATCGGGGACCTGCTTCAGACCCTCGGGCTTCCCGTCTTCGTCACCAGCACGTTCTGGGTCCTTCCGGTCGCGCTCATCCCGGTCGCCGTCGGTGTCGCGATCCTTGGATATCGCCTGTACGACATCGATATCCTGATCAGCAAGTCCGTCGTCTTCGGCGGCTTGGTCGGCTTCGCCACCGCTGTCTACGTGGCCACGGTGGTGGGGATCGGGGCCGTCGTGGGCCGCACCACCAAGTCGAACGTCGGTCTCGCCATCCTGGCCACGGCGGTCGTCGCGGTGGCGTTCCAGCCGGTCCGGGACCGGATGCACCTGTTGGCCAGGCGCCTGGTGTTCGGCACGCCGACCACCGGGGAACGCCAGGCCGGTCTGGCCATCCACTGCCTCGGCGCCTTCCGCGTGTTCCGGGACGGCGAGCCCCTCCCGGCCAACGCGTGGCAGTCGAAGAAGGCACGGACGCTGCTGAAGATCCTGGTGGCCCGGCGGGGACGGTCAACGACGAGGGACTTCCTGATGGAGGCACTGTGGCCCGACGAGAGCCCAGAGAAGCTCGCCAACAGGCTCTCGGTCGCTCTGGCCACCGTCCGGGGGGTTCTCGACCCCATTAAGCGACACGGGCCCGAGCATTTCGTGCTTGGGGACAAGGATGCGGTCCGGCTGGATTTGGCGAACTTGCCCATCGACGTCGAGCAGTTCCTGGCCGCCGCCGCCGAGGGGCTGGCCATGTATGAAAGGGGCGAAGCTGGAGAGGCGAGGGCGAAGCTGGCGGCCGCGGAGGGCGCCTACGACGGGGACTTCCTGGAGGAGGACGCGTACGAGGACTGGGCCATGCCGCTCCGTGAGGAGGCCCGAATGACGTTCATCTCGGTGTCTCGAGCCCTGGCCGATATGGCAGAGAGGTCGGGGGCCGTCGACGACGCCAACCGACACTACCTCCGGATCTTGGAGAAGGATCCGTGGGATCGCGGGGCTCATCTCGCCCTCGTCCGAGCGTTGGAACGCGCCGGGCGTCACGGTGAGGCGAGGCGGAGGTACCGGGCCTATGTCTCGCGGATGGAGGAGATCGACCTTCCTTCCGCTCCTTTCCCAATCACGCAGCGGCCCTAAGAAGCATCGTGCAAGGCAGGAATGATCCCCGCGAACTCACGGCAGGCCGCATTGGAGGATCCGATAGCGATCGAGCCGTTCACCATTGCCGTAGACGAGGCGGTGCTCTCTGACCTTTGTGACCGCATCAGGCGAACACTGTGGCCGGACCGCGTCGCCGCTCCGGGGTGGGATGCCGGGACCGATCCCGAGTACCTGCGATCGCTACTCGCGACATGGGCCGAGGAATTCGATTGGTGCAAGCAGGAACGAGAGCTCAACCGCCTCTCGCATTACCGCGCTCGGATCGGCGGGCGGTGGGTGCATTTCGTGCACGAGCGAGGCGTCGGACCCGCGCCGCTACCCATCGTGCTGACGCATGGTTTTCCCAGCTCGTTCGTCGAGCACCTAGACCTGTTGCCGCTGCTGACCGACCCGCTTCTCACGGCGGCCGCGCCGAGGACGCGTTCGACGTAGTCATCACGTCCCTGCCCGGCTACGGCTTCTCCGACCCGCTCGGCGAGCCCGTTCTCGAGGGAACGATCGCTGACCTCTGGTGGAGGCTGATGCGTGAGGGGCTCGGGTACGAGCGGTTCGGTGCCCATGGCAGTGACGTCGGCTCGGGCGTGACGATCCAGCTTGGCCTTCGACATCCCGAAGATCTGATCGGCATCCACTTGAGCGCCTTCTATCTCTATCCGCCGCCGGAGCCGTGGCGGCTGCTTCCCGCCACGCAGGCGATCCTGGCCGCTGCGCCAGAGATCTGATCCCCATCGACAGCACTCCCATGCTCCATCCGAGCCGGGCAGCGGGATTCCTGCGGGCTGGCCACCAACGAAATCACCAACGAAATGGAGTCAACTCCAGCCATCTGGTGAGACGGATGAGACAAGAGCGCCAAGAACGTGCAGGTCAGGGGCACTGGTGAAACTGGTGGAGACGCATGAGACATCCGCCATGCCATTGCCAAGGTGGGGGTCGCGGGTTCGAATCCCGTCGTCCGCTCCAGAGAAACCCCAGGTCAGGGCCGGTGTGAGCCGGCCCTTTCGCATGCGCGGGGCCGTCGAAAGTGCCAGGGGTCCCGTCGGGGTCCCGTCTCGTACACGGCTTCGTCACCGGGATGCGGCTTCGGTGACGCCGTACGCGCGATGGTCCAAGGCATCGGGTATGGCTGAACGCGGCGTGTCGTCAGGGTTCTCAGGGGGTGGGGGTGCCCGTGCGCTCGCCCGCCCGCCCCGTGTCGCCCCCGCCCTCCCTCTCGCCCTCGGGTGTGCCCTCCCCGTTTGGGTTTGGGCTCCTGCTCGCTCTGTGGGGTGTGGGGGTGGACTAGGGCTCAGGGCGTGCCGACGGTGCCGACGGTGTTCCCGGGGTTCTGGTTCTCGGTGTGGGGTTCAACCCCACCCCCACGCCAGGGGTGGGGCTCGCCCGTGGCGTGTCGGGAGGGCGGGTGCGGGTGGGGAGGTTGGGGGTGGGGAGTGCGATTCGGGGAGAGGCCGGCTCGGGGAGGGGTCTGGCCCCCTTGACTGGTCAGATTCCGGAGCGTAAACGTGTGAGGGAATCGGGTGGACAGGGGAGAAGCAACGGTGACTGCGAAGGTGAAGCGCCGTGTTGTCCTACTCGGGTCGGTTGGGATCCTTGGTTCCATTCTGATCCGCGGATTGGCCGCGCCCGCCGCCGCGAATACCCAAACAACGTGGCTTTTCACGGCGCACCAGGTCAATTCGGATGGTACGACCACAGTTACCATCCCGCCGCACGAGGTTCCTGGATACGTAGGCGTTGATCCCAACAACATTGACCTAACGACGGGACTGCAGATAGGGATTCCCATACCAGTCTCTTCACCAGTCCCGTCACCAGTCTCTTCGCCCACGCCATAGTGTCCCGGGTCAACTTTCTTGGACACTTTGTGCCTCGAATAGGTTGGGCTCAGCGAGGTGGGCCGCAAGTGGCGTGCGGAACCCCAGGGCCTCGTGCGGGCGGATCTCGTTGTAGATCTTGCGGTAGGCCTCAACCTCTTCGGTGAGGGCCACGGCATCGGCGATCTCCTCCCGGTATAGGTGCTCGTACTTCAGGCTCTCGTTGAACCGCTCCACGACGCCGTTGGTCTCCGGGGCATGATGCCGGGTCCGGATGTGGGCGAGCTCGGGATGGGACCGGATGAACCGCAGGAAGTCCGTGCTCTTGTAAGCGGGCCCGTTGTCGGTGACGATCACCCGGGATGGATCGCTCCGGTCCGAGGATCAACGCAGTCCTCGATGAGTGGGCGGCCAAGGATCTCCTCGGCGGTCGCCGTCGCCTGTGGGGCACAGAAACCTCGGATCGGGCCCGTGACGAGGTCTTTCTTCGAGTTCGCTCGACCTTCTCTGCCTCGGCGGCCACGATAGGGGATCCAGACCGTCCACCGGCCGAGACACCTGTTTCGTGAACATTGTCGGGCGAGAATGACACCAATGTGATTTGCTCGCGGCGGGGCGGACGGCCATCCAGCCGAGCTTCGGAATCGACTGGTCGGGCCCGAATCGGAGTTTCTGCGTGAAGGGCACGGAAACTCGCAATCGCCGACGCTGCCAGCGCTTTTCGTAGGATCGGTCCTCTTCCCGGAAGGAGGTTCGGTCCGTGCTCCTCGCTCTCCTGTACCTGTTCGTCCGCCGGGTGTTCAGACTCGCTGGCGGTCCCTCCAACGACCTGCACAACGACATCGAGATCGTGGTCGTTCGCCATCAGCTCGCGGTGCTCAAGCGCCAGGTGGGCAGGCCCCGCCTGCGTCGCCGCGACCGGCTGTTCATGGCGGCCCTGAGCAGGGTGCTCCCTCGCCCGCGCTGGTCATCCTTCCTTGTCAGCCCGCAGACGCTCCTTCGCTGGCATCGTGAGCTCGTTCGCAGGAAGTGGACCTATCGTCGGAACGCCGTCGGGGGACGCCCGCCGATCCCCACGGACGTGCGGAGCTGATCCTTCGCATGGGCAGGGAGAACCCGCGGTGGGGATGCATGCGTATCCGAGGCGAGCTGTCTAAGCTCGGGATCAGGGTCTCGGCGACGGCGATCCGGACACTTCTGCGAAGGGGTGGGCTCGGTCCAGCTCCGCGACGCTCGGGTCCGACCTGGAGCGAGTTCCTGCGCAACCAGGCACGCGGGATCCTGGCAACCGACTTCTTCACGATCGAGACCGTCTGGCTCGGCACGCTGTACGTCCTCTTCGTAATCGAGCTTCACACCAGACGGGTCCACCTAGCCGGAGCCACGAGGCACCCCGACTCCTTCTGGGTCACCCAGCAGGGGAGGAACTTGTCCTTCGACCTCGCCGGGCGTGGAAGCTTCCGGTTCCTGATCAGGGACCGGGATGCCAAGTACGCATCGAACTTCGACGCGGTCTTCGCCGGCGATGGTATCCAGGTCATCCTCACCCCGGTCCGCGCTCCGCGGGCGAACGCCCTCGCCGAGCGCTGGGTCAGGACCGCCCGGGCTGAGTGCCTCGACTGGACGCTCGTGCTCGGTCGCCGACACCTCGAGCGAATCCTTCGCGCCTACATTGTCCACTACAATGCCCGGCGGCCCCACCGAGGTCTTGGCTTGCGCACACCTGACCCGCGGCCGGATGCCGACGATGGACTCCCCGATGCCGGCCGGATCCGAAGGCGGGACGTGCTTGGCGGGCTGATCCGCGACTACGAACTGGCTGCTTGAAGCCGATCAGAGGGTTGTGTGCCCTTCACGCTTCTTGGACGGTCCCCGCGCATGAGGGCAAGAAGCTATCAAGCGTCTGTTCGGACCTCGGGGCGTTGGCGGCGACGGGCGCCTCACCCGCCAGCCGGCAGTCAGGCTTGGACCGACACCTCGTAAATCTCGTCGGCGGGATGACCTGCGCGCTCGTGGATCCGCCTTACGGCGTCTTCGTTTGGACCCTCCGAGAGGCAGAACACCATG
>DASYVD010000089.1:0-4042 GCA_036000545.1 Actinomycetota bacterium
GCGCTCGCGGTGTGCTCGGTCGTAGGCTTGATCCGTGGTCAGCCGTGCCCGCTTCGACGAGCTCGTGGCCGAGGCCTTGGACTCGCTCCCTGATTGGGTCCTGGATCGGCTGGAGAACGTGGAGATCCTGGTGGAGGAGCGCCCGTCCGGGCGAGAGCCGAACCTCCTGGGCCTGTACCACGGTATCCCCCTGACGAAGCGGGGTGCGGGCTATGCCGGCGTGCTCCCCGACACGATCACGCTGTACCGCAGGACGATCGAGGGCGTAGCTCGCGATGAGGACCACCTGCGCAGCCTCATCGCCCACACCGTGGAGCACGAGGTGGCCCACTTCTTCGGGATCTCCGACGACCGGCTGCGCGACATGGACGCCTACTGACGTCGGTGGCTCACTGATGGCCGGGGAACGAGACGAGATGATGATGAGGATCGCGCTCGAGGAGGCTGGAGCCGCCTCGTCCTGGGGCGACGTACCGATCGGGGCCGTGGTCACGAGGGACGACGAGGTCCTGGCCCGGGCGGCCAACGCACGCGAGCGCGAGAAGGATCCCACGGCTCACGCCGAGGTCCTCGCGCTTCGGAGCGCGGCCCAGCGCCTGTCGACGTGGCGCCTCGAGGGCTGCACGCTGTACGTGACGCTGGAGCCGTGCGCCATGTGCGCGGGCGCGCTAGTGCTCGCCCGAGTGGACCGGCTGGTGTTCGGGGCGAAGGATGACAAAGCGGGGTTCGCCGGCTCGCTCGGCGATCTCGTGCGCGATCCCCGGCTGAACCACGCGGTCGACGTCGAGTCCGGCGTACTGGCCGAGGAGTGCGGCGAGCTCCTCCGCGCGTTCTTTCGGGAACGCCGGTAGAACCGCCCTCAGCGGTTGCCCAATCGCCTCCGCATCTCCTCGCGGATCTGCTCGGCGACCTCCGGCATCGTCTGATCCATGGAGCTGAAATGCCTCGCGTGCATGACGATGCATCGAAGCGGCGCGGTGGCGACCACCGACGCGGTGCGCCGCTCCGTCTCGAGCAGCGCGATCTCGCCGAAGAAGTCGCCGGGGCCGAGCGCGTCCACGTGATCGCCATCGACGGTGACCTCCGCCGTCCCTTCTTCGATCACGAAGAATTCGTGCGCGAAGTCCCCCTGCTCCACGAGGTGTTTGCCCGGTTCGAGGTCGACCTCGTCGGCCCATGTCGAAACCTGTTCACGCTGGTGCTTCGACAGACCCTTGAACAGCGGTATCGTCTTCAGCCGATCGGCGTCCATGCCTTTCCTCCCTGTATCTCTGCGGGGTCACAGACCCGGTGGGAACGTGTAGCTCGATGGGATGGGGAGAGGGAGCTGGGCCTCTGTTCCGTATGTGACGACGATCTCCTCGTGGGCGAACAGCTCGAGCGATGTCGGGTCTCCGGTGGCGAGCTGGCCGTCAACGTACACCCGCAAGGTTTTGTCGCCCTGGTTGCAATAGCCGCCAACGCACGTCGGCGTGAACCGAACCCCCCACACGTCGAAGAACTCGCCCAGCGTGAACGACCGGACGGTCGGGGACTCGACGTGGATGATCCCGCTCGTGTCGTGCGTGTGAAGAGGGGAGAACACCACTTGCGGACTGGTGACGATCCCGATCTGTGCCGGAACCACCTGCTTCGTTCCGTTCACGTAGAGGTCGAGGTGCTGGTGGATGTGGAGCTCGGTGCCCTCCGCGGACAGCGCGGGCAGGCCGATCGCCGACAGGCGAGCCTCCAGGTCCTCGGTGTTCGCCGGCCACGGGGCCGGCCCGGTCAGGATGCCGGGCAGGGACGCCGGGTCCACCGACGGGGCGCCGGAGACGTTGATCGGGCCGGTCTTGGGGGAGCGGGACCGGGTGAGGAGCAGGACGCCTCCCGTCACCCCCAGCACCGCGAGGACGACCACCACCCGAGTCGTCAGGCCGCGAAGGCGTCGCCTTCGCTCCATCTTCCGCTGGAGGGCGTGGCGTTCCTGCCGAGCCTGGTTCCTTCGCTCGGCCTTGGTCGCCGGTCCATCGGTGGCCGGTCCCGATCCCGTGGGCTTCGGCCTGGGGGCTGTGCGCGTGGATCGCTTCCGCTTCGCCATCGCAGGAACTCATCCAACCACCCGGCACCGGGAATTGTCCTGCCGGACGGTTGCTAGACTCCCCGCGGAGGCGTGCCGGAGTGGACGAACGGGACCGCCTCGAAAGCGGTTAGGGGTCTAAACCGCCCCTCGCGTGTTCGAATCACGCCGCCTCCGCTAGATTGACCCCTGGCCTGGGCAGGTGCACACGCAGTGCACACACAGGACGCGGCCAGCGGTCGCGCTTCCAAGATGAACGTACGTGCGCGTTCCGCCGCGTGGCGTGGACGGTCGAAAGGCACTTTGGGGTCAGCCGATCCTCTACGAAGAGGACGTGCTCGCGATCGTCACCTGATTATCAGGAGACCAGGGTCAACTAGCACCGAACGACGTGCCGACGCCAACAGCTGCACGCTACCCTCCTAGACGAACGACCGAGAGTGCAGAAGGCGGTAAAGCCTGCGATGGGCCATTTGCCTGATGGGATTGTCTTGGACGAGGCGGCCTCCCCAGGTGGCGCCCTCGAACTGGTGGCGTACGAGGCTAGCGGGCTCGTCTGGATCGGGGTCAGACCGAAAGGGTCGCCCTTGAAGGGAGCGCTCGGCCTACACACGGGCTCGAACAAGGAGCACTACCTGGAGGCGACCGCCGAGATCCACGGCATCTGGGGCGTGGCCTTCGCGGCCGTGTCCCCGGAGATCGAGCGCGTGGAGGTTCGCAACGAGCGGGGCGAGTCCTTTCCGGGGAGGATCGTGCCGCTACCAGTCAACTTCGAGGAGGAGTACCAGGCGGCCTGGGGCATCGCCACCGAGTGCCGGAAGGAGTGCAGGCTGATCGCGTACGACGATCGCGGTCGCCTCATCGACTCATCCATGATCCGGCCCCGGAGGCACGATCTCTCCGCCGAAGAGACCCTGGAACTGATCCGCACCCACTGCGATAACGGCCTCAGGTACACCACCTGGGCACTGAAGAAGATGCCGTCCATCCCCGAACAGGCGGGACACGTCGGCCAAGTCCAGAACCACAGGCACGCGCTCGCGATCGTGCTCGCCTACCTGGAGGGGGCGGACGACGAGCGAAGCGCCTCCTCCGCAGCGGACTCAATCGTCCAGCGCTACATCGCCGCGGTCGATGCCGAGGGGTGGGAGCCTCCCTTCGCGTCGGGACCGGATCGTTCAGAGGACGTGAAGTAGGTGAGGGACCGCGCCGCCCCAACGCGGGGTCGCCCGGCCCCGTGAGTAGCGTTTCCGATGGAAAGTGACATCCGCGAGGTTCAGCCGAGGCTGCATGAAGGCGCGGGGAAGGACTCGGCCGCGTTGGCTCGCCGGCTTAGTACGAGGCCCAGACCTTCCAACCGTCAGGCCGATGGACGAGGTACAGATTGAAGTCCGCGCTCGCGCTCGTCGTTCCATCGTCGAGCACCACGGTAATGGTCTTCTTGGCCACCTTGCGACCGCATCCGTACCCGACCGGGGTGCCACTGCTGGTCCCGGATCCAAGGACCTTCATCCGGTCGGGCTTGCCTGCGATCGCCCACTGGCTCGTTCGAAGCGGGAGTGTAGAGGGGTCAAGAAGACCGTGAACCGCCTTCCAGTCGCCGAGCAGGAAGGCCGTCGCGAACCGTAAGGCCGCTTGCTCGGCCTCATGAACGGCATCCGGTCCCAGCGGAAGGGTTCCGGCGACGGCCGGACACTGCTCGAAGGCTCCCTTCGGATAGAGGCTTGTCGAGACGAAGAGGTCGACCGGGCTTCCGGGCCGTGTGGACGTCCCCGCTGGCGGGAACTGAGCGACGATTGTGCCCGGCTCGCCACCCGTTCGGGTCTCGACCTTTCCGACCCCAAGCCTTGCATCCAGGACCTGCTGGACGGCTCCAGTCAACGCCAAATGAAGCACCTTGGGGACCAAGACAGTCGTGGGCGATGCGCTCGGAGTCCCGCTCGAGCCGGGCCGGGCGCGGCGACCGAGGAGGTATCCGAGACC
>DASYVD010000090.1:0-34624 GCA_036000545.1 Actinomycetota bacterium
TGCGGACAGGCCGCCGTAGGACCGGACCATGAGCAGAGGCGTCCCCGACGCCCACGCCTGAGGGCGGCACGCCACCGGGTACTGCACCGGCACCGGAACCTGATCTGCCGAGAACCCGCAGAACAGCTCGGGGAACCGGCCATAGGGGAAGTACGCCCCGGCCATGGCCAGCTGGTCCAGCACGAGCAGCGCCTCCCGGTCGAACCCGTACCGCTTCAGCCCGTGCGCGATGAGCGCGTTGTCGTGGGGCCACACGGTCCCAGTGTGGTACCCGATCGGGTCGAACACCCGCTGTCGAGCCGCCAGCGATCGGATGCCCCATCCCGACAGCAAGGCCGGGGACACCAGCCGGCGGGCCACCTTCGGGGCGAGCCGCCGGTCGACGATCCCCGCCCACAGCGCGTGCCCCGGGTTGGATGTGATGGTGGGGACCGGGCGCTTGTCACGATCGAGCGCCAGCGCGAAGTACCCCTCCTGCTCCAGCCAGAAGTCGCGGTTGAAGCGGTCCCTGAGCTCCAGCGCTTCATGTTCCAGACGCTCGGCCTCCTCGAGCTCGCCCAGCGCTCGGGCCACCTGCGCCAGCTCGGACTTCGCCGCGTACACGTACGCCTGCACCTCCACCAGGGCGATGGGGGGCTTGGCCAGCTCTCCGTGGGGGAAGGCCACGGCGTTGTGGGAGTCCTTCCATCCTTGGTTGTCCAGCCCCTGTGGTGACCGCTTCTCGTACTCGACGTACCCGTCGCCGTCCCGGTCCCCGTACTCGTCCACCCACCGCAGCGCTGCGAGCGCGTTCGGCCAGAGCTCTTGAGCGGCCTCGAAGTCGGCGGTCCATCGGAACGCCGAGGCGTACACGATGACCCACAGCGGCGTGGCGTCGACGGAGCCCTAGTAGGGCGTGTGCGGGATCTCCCCGCTCCTCGCCAGCTCCCCCACCCGGGTCTCGTGCGGAATCTTCCCCGGCTCCTCCTCTCGCCACTCGTCCTCTTTCTCGCCCTGGTGTCCCGCCAGACCGCGAAGGATCCCCCACGCCAGGTCGGGATTCACCGCCAGGATCTGGTACGCGGTGATCAGCGAGTCCCGTCCGAAGAGCGCGGAGAACCACGGCACACCCGCGTCCACGTACTGCGTGCCGCGATCGTCTCGAGCGAACAGCATTCGGAGGTCCAAGATGGAGCGATCGAGGAACCCCGAGAGCTGGAGGTTGTTTGTCCGGAAGCGGGTGCATCGCTTGCGCCAGGACGTGTAGTCCCGCGCGAGCGCCTCCTCGACCTGGTGGACGGCTCGCCTGGCCACGGGCTTCCCTCCGAGCTCGGGCACCACCTCCAGGGCGATCTCGGCCTCCTGGCCGGCCCCGATGTCGAGGTCGAAGACGGCACGTCCCTCGTCGATCTGGTCGGGAGCTGGGGAAAACCGGACCGCCGTGGTTCGGGTCTCTCCGTCCAGGCCCCGGTACGACAGCACGATCTCGTTCCGTCCCACCCGAGGCTGCTGGAACTGGCCCCTCCGCTCTCGGTCCATCCCCCGCACCTCGAAGATGTCCCGGAAGTCAGCGCCGAACTCGATCGTGATGCGCGCGGTCCGCTCCTGCATCCCGAAGTTGCGCACGCGGAGACGCTCGTATAGCGCCCCCGACAACACTCGGAAGCGGTGAAGGGAGATGTTCTCCTCTCGCTCGCGACCGTAGGGGTCGACCATCACGATGGGGTAGGCCAGTTCCACGATCTGGGAGTAATTCCGCTCGGTGGAGGAGTGCAGGAGGAGCGGTTTCAGGTCGTTGACGGTGAGCTCGAGCCGGGACAGGAACCGAGTGTCCATGTGGTAGAGGCCGAGGGCCGAGCGGTTGCCGAGGGGGACGTCGCCGTACGGATCGGAGATGAAGAACGTCCGGTCTTCCTTGATGACCTGGACGTCCCGGATATCGACGGCTGCGGGCGGCTTGGCCTCCCAGTCCCGAGTCGTGTCGGCGCCGGCCACGCTGGAATCGTATCCGGACTATCCTGCGCGCATGGCCCGGGTGGCCGTGTTCGGGGCAGGGGCGGCGGGCACTGCTGTGGCCATCCACCTCTCCCGGAAGGGCGAGGACGTGGTGGTGTGGGGGAGCGAGTTCGACGCCCGGGTCCTCCCCGACCTCATGGACCGCCGAGTCCACCCGGCCCTCCCGGAGCGGCTCCCGGACGCGTTGCAGGTCCTCGGTCCCGCGGATCTCCAGGAGGCGGCGAACGGTGCGGAGATCGCCGTCATGGGAGCGAACTCGAGCGGCGCTCGCTCGCTCGGCGAGATGGTCGCTCCCGCCCTCGGCGACGAGACTCGGTTCGTCGTGTCGATCGCCAAGGGATTGGAGAACAAGACCCTCCAGCGGATGTCCGAGGTCTACGCGGAGACATGCGGGCGTCCAGTGGTGGCATTGAGCGGGCCCTCGCTGGCGCCGGAGGTGGCCGAGGGACTCCTCACCGGGGTGGCCGTGGCATCGACCGATCAGGAAGCCCTGGGCCGAGTCACCGAGGTGTTCAGGTCCTCCTCGTTCCTGGTCGATCCCACCGACGACGTGGCCGGAGTGGAGATCTGCGGGACGGCCAAGAACGTCGCCGCCATCGGCGCCGGCATCCTGGAGGGGCTCGCCAAGTACCAGCAGCGCGATCTGAAGAACGCCCGGGCGACCCTATTCACCCGGGCGGTTCACGAGATGGCCGACCTGGTCGAGTCGGCGGGCGGGCGGCGCGAGACTGCTCTGGGCCTCGCGGGCATGGGCGACCTCCTGGTCACGATGCTGGGGGGGCGCAACCGCATCTACGGGGAAGCCATCGGGCTCGGCTCGGAGCCCCAGCACACCCTGCACGACATGGAGGCCCGCGGGCTCACCGTAGAGGGCGCAGGGTCGTCGCAGGAAGTGCAGGCGTTGATGGAACGGGCCGGACTGGATCTCCCGATCCACCGGGCCGTCTACGTGATCGTCCACGAGGGCGTCCCGCCCGAGCGCATCCTGGAGGCGGTGAAATGAACGAGAGACCGGACCGAAACTTGGCCCTCGAGCTCGCCCGCGTCACCGAGGCCGCCGCCATGGCGGCCGGACGGTGGCTGGGGCGTGGCGAGAAAGAGGGATCCGATCAGGCGGCAGTCGACGCGATGCGGCTTATGCTCGACACCGTGTCGATGGACGGCGTCGTGGTCATCGGGGAAGGCGAGAAGGACCACGCTCCCATGCTCTACAACGGCGAGAAGGTCGGCGACGGGACCGGCCCGCCGGTGGACGTGGCGGTGGACCCTATCGACGGGACCCGCCTGCTGTCGAAAGGGATGGGAAACGCCCTCTCGGTGGTTGCGGTGGCCGAGCGAGGGACGATGTTCGATCCGGGCCCGGCCGTGTACATGGACAAGATCGCGGTGGGACCAGAGGCCGCGGACGTCATCGACATCGAGGCTGGGCCCGAGGAGAACGTGCGCCGGGTGGCCAAGGCCAACGGCATGCGCCCCGAGGAGATCGCCGTCGTGGTCCTGGACCGCGATCGTCACGAAGACCTGGTGAACCGGATCCGGTCCGCGGGCGCCCGGGTCCGATTCATCACCGACGGGGACGTCGCCGGGGCCATCCAGGCCGCACTCCCGGAGGGACGGGCGGACCTCCTTATGGGGATCGGCGGCACGCCGGAGGGCGTGGTGGCGGCGTGCGCCCTAAAGTGCCTGGGCGGAGGGATGCAGGGCCGTCTCTATCCCCGGGACGAGGACGAGCGCAGGGCGCTCCTCGACGCGGGCTACAAGCTCGACCAGGTGCTGACCATCGATGATCTGGTCTCTGGCGACGACGCGTTCTTCGCCGCCACCGGCATCACCGACGGGGCCCTCCTGCGTGGTGTCCGCTACCGGAAGGACCGGGCCGAGACTCATTCTGTGGTCATGCGTTCCCGCTCGGGAACGGTGCGATTCATCGAGGCCCGCCACCAGCTGGAGAAGCTGATGCGGTTCTCGCGCGTCGCCTACAGGTAGGGGGTTACCCCTCGGCCTCCGGCTCTTTCAGCGCATAAGCCACGGCCTCGTCGAGGCTCATCGCATCGCCTTCCTGCCATGCAGCCCGCGCGGCATCGTCGGTCAGCCAGCCCTTCGGATCGGGACGACCGGAAGGTGCCCACGCCGCCCCCAACATGGTGGTGCCCGTCTCCCGCTCGAGTCTCTGGGCTGCCGCGGCCAGCCGGATAGCCCGGTTCCGGTACCCCTCGCGGTCGCTGAGCCAGGAGAAGTCGTCAAGGACGAGGACCAGGCCTGAGAGGTCCCGGGCGTCCAGGAAGATCGACAACGCTTCCTTCACGTACCTGCGGGCGGCCGGGTACTCGCCAGAGCGAATGGTCAGGATCCCCAAGGTGTGTAGCGTCCAGGCCAGGCTGAACGGATCCCTCAACTCGCGGAAGGCAGGCTCCGCCTGACCCAGATACGATCGGACGGCCTCATCGTCGCCGCCGGTGAACGCCGTCCATCCCAGCGACCACAGACACTTGGCCTCGCCCGAACGATCCCTCGCCTCGCGGAAGATGGTCAGGGCCTCCTCGGTCAGCTCCCGGGCCCGGTCCATGTCCGTGCCCGGCACGGAGTACGTGAACGAGATGTTGTAGAGCTGCATGGCCGCGGCCACGCGGTCGCCCTGCTGCCGATGGATCGACAGGGCCTCCTCGTAGAACGTCCGAGCGGCCTCGAAGTCGCCCTGCCAGTACACGACTCCGCCTGCCGCCTCCAGGCCCTTCGCGTGAACCACTGGGTCCTCGCTCGCCCCGGGCAGCGCAAGCAGCTCCGTCAGGTTCCGACGCCCTTCGTTCAGATATCCCCGGATCTGCCAGAACCGCCACAGGGCTGCCGCCAGCAGGAGGGCCCGCCGTGGGTCGCGATCCCTGAGCCACTCCAGGGCCGAACGGAGGTTGTCGTGGTCGAGCTCGATGGTGTCCAGCCACGAGGCCTGGTCCGATTGCATGTAATGGGGCTCAGCGCGGTCGGCAAGCTCGAGGAAGTACCGGGCATGCCGTTCCCGGATCTCCTCCGCCTCCTCAGCCGCGCCCAGGCGCTCCAGGCCGTATTCCCGGATCACTTGGAGCATGCGGAACCGGGGCTGGTCGGCATCGCTCGGGATCTGCCGGATGAGGCTCTTGTCCACCAGCGAGGTCAGGGCATCGAGTGTGTCCATCCCCAGCTCCCCTTCCGGGTTGCAGACGGTCTCGGCCGAATGGAGTGACAGGCCGCCCACGAACACCGAGAGCCGGCAAAACAGGGATCGCTCTGCCCTGTCGAGGAGGTCGTAGCTCCAATCGATGGTGCCCCGGAGGGTCTGCTGCCGGGCAGGAAGGTCCCTGGCCCCTCCGGTGAGGAGGGCGAGGCGGCTCTCGAGCCGGGCCAGGATGGCCTGGGGGGCGAGCACCCGCGCCCGGGCCGCGGCGAGCTCGATGGCCAAGGGAAGTCCGTCCAGGCGTGCGCAGATCTCGGCCACCGCCCGCGCGTTCTCGTTCGTCACCGCGAACGAGGGGCTGACCGACGTGGCCCGCTGGATGAAGAGAGCCACCGACTCGAACTGAGACAGAGCATCGAGCGGCGGGAGGCGGCGGTGGTCGGGCAGCTCCATCGGCGGCACCGGGTGCTCGTTCTCGCCACTGACGTGGAGCCCGGCACGGCTGGTGACCAGGATCTTCAACCGCGGAGCTGCCCGGAGCATCTCCACGGCCACCGACCCCGCTTCGACGATCTGCTCGAAGTTATCCAGGATGAGGAGCATCTCCCGGCTCCGCAGATGCTCCTGGAGCGTTTCCAGGGCGGGACGCGATCCTTCCTCGGCGAGGCCCAGCGTGTGGACGATCGTGGACGCAAGCAGGGAAGGATCAGAGATGGGAGCGAGAGACACGAAGAACACTCCGTGCTCGAAACGTTCCAGGAGCTCCGCCCCCACCTGCAGGCCCAGTCGGGTCTTCCCGGTCCCGCCGGGCCCGGTCAGGGTGACCAGCCGGCTCGCCTCCACGGCATCGTTCAGCCCGTCGATCTCCCGCTCCCGGCCGACAAAACTGGTGAGCTGGACGGGCAGGTTGTTCGGGTGGGCCTCGAGGGTCCGGGGCTGCGGGAAGTCGCTGCGCAGCTCCGAGATGAGCAGCTGGAACAGGTGCTCGGGGCGAGACAGATCCTTGAGCCGATGGTCCCCGAGATCACGAAGCGTCACCCCCCGGGGCAGAACGCCTTCGGCCAGGGAGGTGGTGGACCCGGAGAGCAGCACCTGGCCGCCGTGGCCGGCCGCCGAGATCCGGGCGGCGCGGTGGACATCGAGCCCCACATAGCCCCCGGCTCCCAGCCTGCCCTCCCCCGTGTGAAGGCCCATGCGTACCCGCACCTGCTCGCCGTCGGGCCAGGAGTGCGCCGCCAGGGCCCGCTGGGCCTCCACTGCGCAGGCCACGGCCTGCGGGGCGGTCTCGAAAACGGCGAACAGGGCATCACCCTCCGTGTCGACCTCTTTGCCGCCGGCTTCACCTATGGCCTCTCGGAGCAGGCGCTGGTGCTCGGTGAGCAGGACCGCATAACGCTCTCCCAGGCGCTCGAGGAGCCGGGTGGACCCTTCGATGTCGGTGAACAGGAAGGTGACGGTTCCGGTGGGCAGGTCGCTCATGACCCCGCGCCTATCCCTCCCCTTCCGCCGCAGGCTCCTTCAGCGCATACGCGATGGCCTCGTCGACGGACATGGCCCCGCCCTCGTCCAGCACGGGCCGGAGCGTCTCGTCGTCCTTCCACCTCACGAGCTCGGACGCCCCGACGACCTCGATGCCAACACCGAAGAGATCGGTCCCCGTCCGACGAGCGAGCTCGAGAGCGGCACCCCAGAGGAGCAGCGCGCGATGCCGATACCCCTGTCGCTCAGAGAGCCAGGCGAAGTCCCCGAGCAGCAGGGTGATGCCGGAGTAGTCGCGCGCATCGGCGAACAGGGCCAGCCCCTCTCGGAAATTCTGATCCGCGTCGTCGTACCGACCATCCTCGACGGCGATGAGCCCCAAGGTGTGGAGAGCCCAACCGAGGCTGAACGGGTCGCGCAGCTCCCTGAACGCGGCCTCCGCCTGGAGCAGGTAGGTCTTGGCGAGGTCGAATTCCTTCTGCAACCAGGAGCTCCACGACAGCCCCCACAGGCACTTGGCCTCCCCCGAGCGATCCCCCAGCTCCCGGAAGCTGGAGAGCGCCTCACCGATGAGCTCCCGGGCGCGCTCGTGGTCCACCCCTGGCGCCGAATACGTGAAGCCGATGTTGTACAGCGCGTTGGCCTCCTTGGCCCGGTCTCCCCGAGCCCGGTGGATCTCCAGTGTCTGCTCGTAGAGTTGCCTCGCCTCCTCGAAATCGGCCATCCAGTACTTGACCCCTGCCGCCGCCTCCAGGGCCTTCGCGTGGACCACCGGGTCGCTCCCCCCCGGCAGCTCCAGGAGCTCGGTCAGGCGCTGCCGGCCTTCCTGGAGGAAGCCCCGGATCTGCCAAAACCGCCAGATGGCCGCCGCCAGACGGAGCGCCCGGGAGACCTCAACGCGCTTGAACCATTCGATGGCCGAGCGGAGGTTGTCGTGCTCGAGCTCCACCGTGTCCAGCCACCGAGCCTGGTCCGGCCCGAGGAGGTACTGCTCCGCGTCCTCGGCCAGGCGAAGGAAGAACTCCGCATGGCGGCCGTGGACCTCCTCCGCGTCCTTGCTCTCGTCGAGCCGCTCCATGGCGTACTCCCGCATGACCTGGAGCATCCGGAACCGCGGCTCCCCGGCCTCGGTGTCCAGCCTTCGCAGGAGGCTCTTGTCCACGAGGGAGCTGAGGCCGTCCAGGATGTCGATCTCCAGCTCCGGCGCGCAGACCGCTTCGGAAGCCTCCAGGCTGCACCCGCCGACGAATGTCGACAGCCGGGCGAACAGGAACTGCTCGGGCTCGTCGAGGAGGTCGTAGCTCCACCCGATCGCGTCCCGCAGGGTCTGCTGGCGGCGAGGCAGGTCCCGAGCGCCGCCGGTCAGGAGGGCCAGCCGATGTTGCAGCCGTCCCAGGATTGCGTCCGGGGACAGGACCCGCACGCGGGCCGCGGCGAGCTCGATGGCGAGGGGGAGGCCGTCGAGGCGGGCGCAGATCTCTGCGACGGCCGGAGCGTTCTGGTCCGTGACAGCGAACCCGGGGTGCACTGCCTTGGCCCGCTGGATGAACAGCGCGACCGCCTCGTACTGGGACAGCACGTCGAGCGGCGGGAGGTGCTCCACGTCGGGAAGCTGAAGGGGCGGGACGGGGTATTCCTGCTCCCCGGTCACGTGCAGCACGGCCCGGCTGGTCACGAGGGCCTTCACCCGCGGAGCCGCCTGTAGCAGGTCCGCCACCACCGGCGCGGCCTCCGTGATCTGCTCGAAGTTGTCCAGGATGACGAGCATCTCCTTGTCCCGGAGATGCTCGGTCAGGGTGTCCATGATCGGGCGGGTCTCCTCCGCGAGCCCCAGCGTGTGGGCGATCGTGGAAGGGACCAGCGAGGGATCCTCGATCGAAGCCAGCGGGACGAAGAACACCCCATGCTCGAACGTACCGAGGAGCTCCATCCCAGCCTGGATGGACAGCCGCGTCTTGCCCGTCCCCCCGGGCCCCGTCAGGGTGAGCAGCCGGGTGGCCCCGAGCGCCTCCTTGATCCCTTCGATCTCCCGGGCGCGGCCGACGAAGCTGGTGAGCTGGCCCGGCAAATTGTTCGGACGAGCGTCGAGGGTTCGCACCGGGGGGAACTCGTCGGGAAGGCCGTCGACGAGGAGCTGGAACAGATGCTCCGGGTTCTCGAGGTCTTTCAGCCGATGCCTTCCAAGGTCCCGTGCGGAGATTCCCGCTGGGAGGCTCCCTTCGACCAAGGCCCTGGTCGACCCGGACATCAGGACCTGGCCGCCGTGGCCGGCCGCCGCGATCCGAGCGGTGCGGTGGACGTCGATCCCAATGTAGTTGTCTCCCCCGAGCTTCCCCTCTCCGGTGTGCAGCCCCATCCGCACACGCACCTGCTCGCCGTCGGGCCACGAATGGCCTTCCAGCGCTCGCTGGGCCGCCGCCGCCCCAGAGACCGCTGCGGGGGCGCTCTGGAAGACGACGAAGAAAGAGTCGCCCTCCGTGCTGACCGGGTACCCGCCCGCCTCGCGGAACGCCGAACGCAGGATCTGGCCGTGATCCTCCAGCAGGCTGGTGTACCGGTCGCCCAGCCGCTGCAGCATCCGGGTGGACCCTTCGATGTCGGTGAACAGGAATGTGACGGTCCCGGTGGGAAGCTCGGCCATTTCCTCTCCTCTACATTCCTGGCCGAGGCATTATCCCGTCTGGGGCACGAGCGCGGGTACGATCCTCGACTATCCCCCCGAAGGTCGAGATGGGATCGACTTGGAGCGCTTGTATATCGGCTGTGGGATGAGATGCGGGCTCGGGGCATCAAGGATCGGTACGTGCGGGATACAGCCGACTTCGTGGAGAGGGCTCTCCGTGTCCGCGAAGGCGGGTAGGCCTTCGCGGTCGTCTTCCACATGGTGCTCGATGGAGACGGAGCGTTAGGCTTACCCCGTGAAGGGAGACGTCATCGAGGTGGTCGTGGACATCGGAGGGGGGGTGCGGAGCTTCGAGATCGAGGCGGCCCGATCCGGGAGGCGCCTCGAGGTCACCAACGTCCGGGGGATCATCGAAGTGGCCGAGGTCACGCGGACGGGGAAGGTGGTGCGCACCGCCCGCTTCAATACCAACCGGGTGATCGCACTGGTAGAACATCCCAACGAGGGCGGAACCCGGGGCGCCCGCCGACGCGCCCGCGGCTAGCCTCCCCCACCCTTACTCTCGCAGGTCGTAGATGCCGCGCCCCGCCTTCACCACCGCGCCCGCCGGGTCTTTCGCCGCGTTCGACAATGCCGCCAGCAGATGCTTGCGGATGTCGCGCTGGGTGAATGGGTCGAGGTAGCCGCGCTGGAGGGCGATGTCCTGGATGACGGTCCAGTGAAGCGGCTTCCCCTGCTCCTCCAAGACCTTCACGGCGGCTTCGAGGTAGTCCATCCCGGCGAGCTCCCGGCTACCGGATGGGTTCCAGCGTCCTGGCGGCTGGCATGACCCTCTCCGCCAGGAGGTCCAGAGCCGATTCGTCGTACAGCGCGAAAGGAACCGAGGCCATGGAGCAAATGACCTCCTCCACGCCGAGCTCCGCGAACTCCGCGAGGCGATCCAGTATCTGCTGCGGTGTACCGATGAGCTTGTCCCGGCCCCACGCCTCCAGCGGTTGTCCGTCGAGCCCGCCGCCAGGGCTCCAGGCCTGAAGGGCGCGGTACCGCGCCGACAGGTCTCCCGGGTCCTCGCCCACCAGCGTGTACAACCCCACCGACCGGCGGACGGTGGCCGGGTCGCGGCCCTCTCGCTCGCAGGCGCGCTGGAGGGTCCGCACTCGTTCGGCGTATGCCTGCGGAGTCCATGCCCACACGGTGTTCCAGCCGTCGGCGTGGCGGGCGACGAGCCGAAGGATCCGGGGCCCGCCCTTTCCGCCCACCCACAGTGGAGGGCGAGGCTCCTGCATCGGACGGGGCCGCGCGTACGCCTCGTGGAGCCGGAAGTGGCGCCCCTCCCACGTGGCGGGACCCTCCGCGAGCAGGAGGCCCACGGCCACCAGCGTCTCCTCCAGTACCTCGAACCGGTGGTTCAGGTTCCCGAAGTCATAGCCGAAGGCACGATACTCGTCCTCGAGCCAGCCCGCGCCCAGCCCCAGATCGAGACGCCCCCGGGAAAGGAGGTCGACGGTGACCGCCGACTTCGCCAGCAGGGCCGGGTGCCGGAACCCGGCACACAGCACCAGCGTTCCCAGCCGGGCCCGCTCGGTGACCGTGGCCAGCGCAGCGAGGGCAGTGAGCGCCTCGGGTGAGCCGTACGCCTCGTCCCGGCCGCCGTACCGCTCGAGGGAGAGGAAGAAGTGGTCGGAAACCCACAGCGAGTCGAAGCCCAACGCCTCGGCTCGCCGGGCGACCTCCGCCAGCCGCTCCCACGACACCGGTGCGCCGTCGGGCGCCGAGAAATCGAAATGGGGAAGGGCGAGACCGATCCGCATCGTGATCAGAACAGGTCGATGACTTCCTGGGCAGAGGTGAGCTCGGTCCCGGGAGGCACCCGGATCCCGGCGGGCACCTTGAGCCGAGGATATACGCTTACGTTCCCGCGCAGTTTGACCCCGGGGTACACGACCACCTCGTCCCCGAGTGCCACGTACTCTTCGATGACGGTCGACACCTCGCGGGAGGATCGCACCTCGCTCATCGAGCCGACCACCGAGTTCCGGATGGTGGCCCCGGGCCCGATGATCGCCCCGTCACGGATCGACGACCTGGATATATAGGCGCCCTCCTGCACCTGCACGTCATCGTCGAGATTCGATTCGGTGAGCACGACCCCGGGCTCGATCTCGCAGTACCGCCCGATACGTACGTGCGGCCCGATGGTTACCAGTCCCTCCGCCATCTTCTCCTCCAAGGACTTCCCCGATCGGTCGT
Source organism: Actinomycetota bacterium (assembly GCA_036000545.1). Classification (GTDB taxonomy): domain Bacteria; phylum Actinomycetota; class UBA4738; order UBA4738; family CALAEC01; genus DASYVD01. The sequence continues at coordinate 11,496 of DASYVD010000090.1, forward strand.
CTTTCATCCGAAGCGATTCCGGTGCGATCCACACGCCGGCCTCGGGATCGTAAGGCGGGCCCATCAGGCGCTTCACCGACTCGAAGCTCCCCCGCAGCACATCGACGAGCGTCTCGATGTAGTCCTCGATGTTGCCGAGATCGCCGATGCGGCGGACGGGGAAGGCGTGCACCGGCCAGCCGTTGCCCACGAGCCAGGGGAGGAGGTCCTTCCCGAAGTCGAGCCGGCTGCGTCGGAGCCTGGCGACCTCGTCGTGAGCCGCCGCCTCGCGAACGGCCTTCGGGTCGAGGAGGTAGAAGCCTGCGTTGGTGAGCAACGGCAGCTTGTCGAACTCGGCCGGATCCGTCACCTGGAAGTGCTCACGCAGCTCGGCCAATGTGGGCTTCTCCACGAACTCGAAGATCTTCCCCTGAGGGTCCGTGAGCATGACGCCGTACTTCTCGGCCACCTCCGCCGGGGCCCGGGTCATGGCGGCGATGGTCACCGCGGCCCCGGTCTCGAGGTGATGCCGATACATGGGCTCGAGGTCGAAGTCGATGATGGAGTCGGTCGGGAACACCAGGGCGGGCCGGTCGATGCTCCAGTAGTCCATGAGTCGGAGCGTCGAGTCCGCGCTCCCCGTGGAGAGCGGATCGAACTTCACCGGCGAATACTGAACATCGATGCCGAGTTCCTCCCCGTACCCGATCAGCACCTTGATCTGGTACCGGTTCTCCTTCCCGTGGGCGATGATGTAGTACTCCTTGATTCCTTCCGACGTGAGGATCGTCACTACCCACCGGATCAGCCGGCGCCCCAGGAAGGCCATGGCTGCCTTCGAGCGGAGGTAGCCGGGCGCTTTCAGGGTGAGAGGCCGAGCGCGGACGCCTTGTCCGCCGGCGAGCCCGATCCCGACGACGTCCGACACCCCTGACACGGAATCCATGATAACCACCGCGTTCCAGCTGGCGTTCGGGGAGTCGTGGTCTACGCTCCGGCGCTCAGGGTGCCGCGCAGAGCAACGTCTCCTCCTCGGTCGTAGATCAGGATCCTGTCCGAACCGGCGAGATTCAGACGAGGGAAGATCTTGTAGGCGGTCATCTCGCCGGGCGAGGAGGGCCACAACCTTCCCAGCGAGTAGCGGCCGCCCTGAATGACCACGTAACCGCGGTACGGCCCGTCTCCTTCCGGCAGGCCGCCCACGAACACCAGCACCCAGTCCTCACCGCCGCGCGCGTCGAACAGGATGGCCCGCCCGCCAGGGCCCGGCCTGTCCCGGCCGGTGGAAAGGGGGGCGGAAAGGACGCGTCCGCTTCCCTGCTCACCCACGATGCCCCGCAGCGTGGCCTCGAACCGCGCCGCGCGCTCGCGGGCGCCGGCGGTGGCGTCCGCGAGCTCCCGGACCTGCCGGCGCATGGCCACCGCCCATGCTCCGGTGATCGCCGCCACCAGCAGGGCTGCAGCAATGGCCACCGCGGCGATCCGGGAACGGCGTGGCGGCCGTCTCCTCGAGATGGCCCGCACCACCTGCTCTTCGAGCTCGGGGGCCGCCTCCGCCGATGACAGGAGTCCCAACGCCGTCGCGCCCTCGGCGAGCTCTCGCGCCTCCCGGCGGCAGCCGGCGCACCACGTCAGGTGGGCCTCCACCTCCCCGCGGCGCTCGGGCGACAGGGTGCCCAGGGCGTGCTCGGGAAGGTCGGGCCTCATGGCCGGACAGCCCACGGCGTGAGCGCTGTCGCCGCCCGCGGGCAGCGTCCCCCCGCGGCGGGCGCTCACGCGTCCCCCTTGACGTGGATCGATCGCAGCTTGATCAGCACGGTCCGGAGTCTCGTCTTCACCGTTCCCAGCGGGATGCCGTCGGCCTCGGCGATCTCTCGGGCGGTCCACCCACGGAAGTAGGCCAGCTCGATCAGCTTGCGTTCCCGCGCGCTCAGGACGCTGAGGATCCGTTGCGCCTCCTGCTGGTCAAGGATCGACTCCTCGTCGCTCTCACCGATCTCCGGAACGTCCTCGAGCCCGCTGATGGTCTGGGGCGTACGAGCGGCCGTCCGCCGGAGGCGATCCACTGCCATGTTGTGGGCGATGGCCATGAGCCACGTCGACAGCCGTCCGCGAGCCGGGTCGAAGCGGGCGGCTTTCCTCCACGCCGTCAGGAAGACGTCCTGGGTGAGCTCCTCCGCCGCCTCGCGGCTTCCGAGCAGGCGGTGGCCCAGGCCGAACACGGGTCGGGCGAACCGCCGGTAGATCGTCCGGATCGCCGTCTCGTCACCTGTGGCCAGCCGCTGCATCAGCTCCTGCTCACCGAGGGGCGTGAGGGGCTCCCGGGGATCGCTCACAGATCCCCCCCGTCTGGTGATACGCGGCCCGGGCCACATGCGGTTGTCACCTGCGGTTGCTCCTCTAGTTGTGCCCGATTATCCGTCGGCAGGGGGGTCCGGGGGGAGTAGCTCACCCGGGGAGGTAGAAGCGCCGGGCAGGACAGCGAGCGATCCCCCCGGATAGAAAAGGGGTCCGGGGGGAGTAGCTCGCCCCGCGACCCGGAACCGGAGCGCCGGACCGCGAGCGGTCCCCCCGGATAGATAAGGGGGTCGGGGGGAGCCCACCCGGCGGTTGTGGTGGTTCTCGGCCGGGAGCCACCCGGAGGTTAGGCCTCGCTGCGAGGTGGGCCGGCCCGGAGCCGGCACACTCCCCGCTCGGCGAACGGCTTGAACTCGTGGAGAGTGATCCGCGGCTTGAGCCCGGCCAGCATCCCCTCGATCAATCCCCGGTGCAGGGTGCACACCAGGTCGCGGTAGTCGTCGGCCAGGTCCCGGAACGGACAGGCTCGAAGGGTGACCTCCACGGAGGTGCCGTCACGCCGGAACCGAGGATCGAAGCCGGCGCCGGCCATGGCGTCCCGGAGGAGGGCCAGGTTCCTGCGGGCCGGCAGCCGCACCCCGGGCTTCGGCCCCCCCTGGGACACGAGGTAGGCCCCCCACTCCCGCGCGAGCTCCGCCGCCGTGGCGATCTCCCGAGGGGTTCGAACCATCCCGCACAGTATCTCGGCCAGGAACCGGTAGTCCTTCGCTCCGTCCTCGGAAGACTCGAGGGCCTCGTACAAGATCTGAGGACGGCCCACGGCGGCGGTCTTGCGCACCTGGTGCGAGACGAGGCCCGCCTCCTCGAGCCTCCGCAGGTGCGGGCGGAGGGTGTTCGGGTGCAGCGACAGCCGGCGGGAGAGCTCCCGGACCGACACCGGGCGCCCGGTCAGGCGGAGGTACCGGTACAGGCGGAAGCGGGTGTCCTCAGCCAGGGCCCTGTGGATCTCCAGGCTCTTGTCGTCCACCATCGAGCGTCTCCAGGGCCGTCCGGGGTCCCCGCGGGCCAGGGATTTCCCCCGCTGACACCGTAGGAAACAGGATAAACTGTGGACGCGGGCGGAGAGCGACCCCGCCCGTCAGGAGGTCATCCCACTTGGTCACCGAAGACAGGATCCGCGAGGCGCTCCGGAACGTCCTCGATCCCGAGATCGGCAAACCCATCGAGGACCTGGGGATGCTTCAGGGCATCGAGGTCGACGACGGGCTGGTGCGCGTCCACGTCCTCCTCACCATCGCCGGATGCCCACTGAAGGACCGGATCGATCGCGACGTCCGCGGGGCGCTGGCAGACGTCGAGGGCGTGCGGGACGTCGAGGTGGTCCTGGGCGAGATGACCGGCGACCAGCGCGAGCAGCTCGTGGGTCACCTTCGCGGGGAGCAGCCTCCGCAGCAGACCTTCTTCAACGAGGGCGACACCGAGGTCATCGCCATCGCGTCGGGTAAGGGCGGCGTGGGCAAGTCCAGCGTGACGGCGAACCTGGCCGTGGCCATGTCCGCGGCGGGCTTCCGAGTGGGAGTCCTCGACGCCGACGTGTGGGGGTTCTCGATCCCCCGAATGCTGGGCGTGTCGGGCCAGCCGGTCGCGTTCAACAACATGATCCTGCCGCTCGAGGTCCACGGGGTAAAGGTCATCTCGATGGGCTTCTTCGTTCCCGACGAGCAGCCCGTGATCTGGCGCGGCCCCATGCTGCACAAGGCGATCGAGCAGTTCCTCGGCGACGTCTACTGGGGCGACCTCGACTTCCTCCTGATCGACCTGCCGCCGGGGACGGGTGACGTGTCGTTGTCGCTGGCGTCGTTCCTCCCCGGCGGCTCGATGCTGGTGGTGACGACCCCGCAGGACGCGGCGCGGAAAGTGGCGGAGCGAGCCGGGCGGATGGCCCAGCACCCCAACGTGAAACTCCGTCTGGTCGGCGTTGTGGAGAACATGTCCGGCTTCGTGTGCCCCCACTGCGGGGAGATCACCGACGTGTTCGGACGCGGCGGGGGCGAGAAGACCGCGGAGGCCCTGGGGACCCCGTTCCTCGGCCACGTGCCGATGCAGGTCTCGCTTCGCGAGGGCTCGGACACCGGAACGCCCGTCGTCGTGAGCGAGCCCGACTCTCCCGCCGGCCGGGCCTTCCGGGAGCTGGCCGACAAGATCGCCAAGTCGACCAAGACGAACGTGGGGAAGCCTCTCCAGCTCACGGTGTCGCCCCGGTAGGGGCGCGATCAGTCTCGCTTCTCTTTCGGCTCCCGCGGCGGCGTGAATACCGTCGAGCGCAGGTCGATCCGCTTCCATACCCGGCCGTCGAGACGCCCGCCTGTGGCTGCCCCAACCGGAAGCGGCTGCATGGCCCATTTCACCAGGAAGACGATGGCGATCACCGCGGCCGCGAGGGCGGTCCACTGACTGCCGGTGAGCCCGAACCACGTCTTGTCCACGCGGAGGAAGTCGGTGATAAGCCGGCCCATCCCGTACCAGATGGCGAACGTCGCGATCAGCACGCCCTCCCGCCGCACCCGCCTGTTCAACCAGAACAGCAGCGCGAACAAGCCCAACGCGATCATCATGTCGTAGAGCGCGGTCTGGTGGACCCCCACGCCCTGTGCCACGAGCCGTCCGGTCCCCGAGAAGAGCCGCGCTCCGCTGCGCGCGATCGTCTCGATGCTCCCGTCCTCCAGCGTGGCCGTCCACGTGGTCGTGTTTGGCTCTAGGGCCCACGGTCCCGGCAGACTTCCTCCCCCGTACCCGAACCCGAGGAGGAAGCTCGTGGGCTTCCCGAGGTGATCCCCGATCACCAGATCGCCGATCCGTCCGATCCCGATCCCGAACGCGAGACCGATCGACGCGGCGTCCATGAGCTGTCCGAACCGATAACCTCGGCGGCGGGCCACCGGGAAGCCGAAGATCACCGCCCCCACGATGCCACCGATCAGGCTGATTCCTCCCCGCCACACCGCGAGCATGTCGCCGACGCCATCGAACTCCGAGTAGTGCCCGAGGACGAAGAACCCCCGGGCCCCGACAATGGCACCGATCAGCGCCCACATCACCAGGGCGCTCAGATGCTCCTCGGCCATCCCACGCTTCTTGCCCTCCCGCAGGAACCACCACGAGCCGAGGAGGTAACCGACGGCGATGCCGATTCCGTGCGGAGAGATGGCCAGCGGGCCCAGCCGGATGCGGTCGAGCACCGGCCAACTCACGACGGCAACGGAGCTCAAGGAGGCGAGGTCCACGTCGGCGAGTCTATCCGAGGGTTGTCCTTTCGATCCGGGGCGGCCGCTGGCCGGACGCCCCATCGATACTCCGCCCGGGGCCAGCTACCCTCCCGGACCCCCTACGGTCCTGGGTGAGATACCGGCCGACCAGAGGTCGGCAACCACACGTCCGAGGAGCACGCCTCCGACGACGTCCACCGGATAGTGCACCCCCAGGTATACGCGTGACGCTCCCACCAATCCGGCCAGCGCAGTCAGCGCGCTCCGCTGGCCCGGCTGAAGCTCCAGGTTCCTCGCCGCTACGGTGACGAACGCCAGCAGCACGGCCGGGTGGCTGCTGGGCCACGAGGCCCCGCGGGGCTTGGCGATCAGGAGCCGGAGCGGGTTGCCCGTCTCGTACGGACGGGCACGTCGGAAGGCTTCCTTGAGGGCCTGGCCCACCACCCACATCGAGGCGGCGGCACCGAGAGCATCCAGCCCCTCGCGGCGCCTACCTCGAAGCGCAAGGGCAGCGGCCGCCGCGGTGGACGCGTACAGGGACCCGAGCTCCGTGATCGCCCGGAGGAAACGGTCCAGGGCGGGATGATGGATCTCGGAGTTGGCCCAGGCGAACACGCGGTCGTCCAGCGACCGGCCCCGGCCGCGGACGGTGACGGCGGCGAGCCCCAGGGCAGCACCCACGAGCACGGCGGTCCGCCCCTTCCTCAGTCCACGTCGCTGCACGGTCCGGCCATCGAACCGGCGAGGGGAACGCGGTGTCAAGCCGGCTCCCGCGGGCATATTGTTCGCGGGGAGTCCGGGAGGGTAGCCCGTCCCGAGCGAGACGGCGCAATGAGGCACCAGCGGGAGTACCCCCCGGCATAGGACAGGATGGCCTCGGGAGACGGGGGATCGGAGCGGCAGGAACGGCCCGCGGCGGGCGGGAGCGCGCCACCGGCCGAGCGTCCGTGGAAGGTCGAGCCCGGCACCGCGATCAAGGTCGGCCTGGGCCTCCTCCTCCTGATCCTCTTCATCCTGTTCATCATCCAGAACTCCGACCCCGTTCCGGTGAACTTCGTGTTCTTCCGCGCCAACATCCGGCTCATCTGGGTGTTCCTGGGGTGCGCGGTGATCGGCGGGGTCATCGCCTGGCTCGTCGGACGCCCCCGCCGGCGGGCCATGAGGCGCCTCATCGAGGAGCTCGAGCGGCAGCGACGCGACCGCGGCTCCTGAGCAGCCAAGGCGACCGCCCGGTGGCCTAGCCTCCCTCGACCTGGCGCTTCTGAGCGCGGGTCCCTCGCCTGAGAAGGGTCCCGGCCCCCATCACCCGGAGGCCCTGCTCGATCACCCGCCCGGCCGGCCCGATCCGCTTCACCCGGTACGTCACCACGTGCTCCAGGCGGGACCGACGCTTCCCCGCGGGTCTGACCCACGTCCGCACCACGGCCTCGAGCGGCCCGGTGAGGCGGATCTCGGCGTACCTGGGCGGGTCGACCTTCAGAACCTCGGCCTGGACATCGAAGGGAACCCCCACGATCCGTAGGGTCGTCGTGTAGCGGGACCCCGGCTTGAGCCCGTCCTCGGGCACTCCGGTGACCTTCTTGATGTGCTGGTTCCACCGGGGAAGGTTCCGCGGGTCGGAGATGACCTCCCAGACCGTCTCGGGGGAGGCCTCGACGATCTCCGACGCCCGCACGACGCTCACCGGCTCACCCTACCCCGGCGCCGCCGCGGTCCATCCTGGTCCGAGCCCTCGAGCCCCATTCCTTTCGGGGGTTCGCTCGCTCTGCCCCTCGTCTCTTCCGCGAACCGGGCGAGCTACCCCCCGAACCCCCGGGACCCCCGACCGTACCGCTCGACCAGCCCTTCCACCACGCGACGACGTCGGGGCGCACCCTGACGACGGCGAGCTCGTCGGGCAGGGGCTCCGCACTCCGCACCCGGCGAATCAGCGAGTCGCGGCCGCTCCGTACCCGGGCCAGCACGTACCCATCCGCGCGGCCGCGTATGAGCAGTCCCCTCATTTCGGCGGCCCGCCACCTCGAGGCGCGGTCGACCACGAGGCCCGCTCGCTCGGCGCCCGATCCGGCCAGGGCGAGGAGCCGACGCGCCAGCGCCGCGTAGTACGCCCCGTCTCCGTCGGCCCGGGCCCACCGAGCCGGCAGGACAGCGATTCCCCCCGAGCCCGCCAGCGCGAGGACCCCCTCCCCAGCACCGCCCACGGCCCGGCGAACCTCGATTGGCACGGCTCGATCCGGGATGCGGCCTCGCGAAGGCTGGAACGCATCTCGTGACGCGGCGCGGGCTCCCCACCGCCCCCATCGCTCCAGGACCTGGCCAGCCACTGGATCGAGGATGGTTCCGTCCTCGATCTCGACGGAGAAGAGCACCCGCCCCGGCGGCGTCCAAGAGAGCGGCACGCGGCGCGCATCGATGGCGTACCCGGCGAAGAAGGGAGCGTTCTTGAGGGTGAATCGCATCCACGCCCCTGCCACGGTGGGAGCGTTCCGCAGCGTCGAGCCCCACGTTCCGGGATCCAGCGCGTCGTAGGTTGTGACCGATCCGCGGAACGACATCACCAAGGGTCCCGAGCGGATCAGCCCGGCCGCGCGGGGGTCCCGCCGCCACGCCCTAGCCTTCACCGTCCTGCGCGCGGTGGTCCCCCACACCCGGCCGGCGTGGAAGGCAAACACGACCGGCGTGACGTGTGGTCCCAGCGGACCGTCAACCGCCAGGTAGCACAACCTTCCCTGGCGCAGGATCGCCTGCGCCGACGCCGGGAGCCCCATCACGTCCGGTCCTCTACCGGCACGGGGGGCAAGGCGACCATGAGCGCGGTCCAGACGGCGTGACAGGCGAGGCCCGCAGCGATCCCTCCCGTCCACACGGCCAGAGCGGTCCACGCTGCCCCACCGACGATCCCACCGAGGACGATCGGGATGCTTCCGGAGAACGCGTTCGCGGTCACGTACGCCGCCCATGCGACGGCGGCACCCGGCAGCTCGCCCAGCGCTCCGCCGGCCACCCCCATGACCACCCCCCGCCACAGGAGCTCCTCGCCTGCCGCGGAGACTCCGGCCGCGAGGAGCACCGCCGTCACCAGGGAGAGCCCGCCCCGGCGGTCATAGAGCGCTTCGGCGTGGCCGGCGAGCAGCTCCCACCCACGGACAAGAGACAGGAAGGCGGCTGTGGCTAGATAGAGGGCCAACCCCGCGCCAATCCCCAGGACCATCGCCACCGGCGCGGGTAGACCCTCCACGAGTCGAACTTCCCCCGTGAACAGCGAAAGAATTCCCAGCGATCCCATGCAGACGGCCGTGGTCGGCCAGACCGAGGTCCGGCCGGTCCGGACGAGGGTCCATGCCAGCGCCACAGCGATCGGCCCTCCCACCGCTAGGGCAACGACCCCGCCGCTCGCGTCGGGAACGGCCGTGGCAACCGCAGGTGCATCCACAGCGCCTAGCCCAGGAAGCCGATCTTCGCCGCCATCTCCGCGGCGAACGCGGTGATCACGGCGAGGTAGAAGAACCCCGTGGCGGCCTGCACCGCCCGGGCGCGGGTCCCCTGAAGGCTCGCCCGGATGAGCACGGCGATCAGCGCGGTGGCCGCGGCCATGCCCAGGGCCAGCCAGGAGGTGATCCCCGCCACGGAGAGCAGGGTGCTGAACCCGGCGGCCGGAGCGGGGGACTCACGGAATCCCCCTGACACGATGGCCACGATCTCCAGGGCGACGGCGACGATGAGCAACAGCGAGAGCCGCTGGATGTGCTCCCGGGCGAGGCGACGGTCGGTGAGGTACCAGTGGCCGAGCAGGAGGCCGTCCATCACGGACCCCATGAACGCCGCCCCGGCGATCAGCATGAACATGGCGACGGGAAAGGAAAGAGCCCCGACGGACGCCAGCCCGGCGAGCATGACACCAGAGGCCGGAACGGAGAGCAGGCCAAGGATCCGTCCTACCGTACTGAACCGGAACAGGAGGGCCACAAGCGAGAGACCCAACGCGACGGCCGTGGTCACGGTCGCACCCATGGCGAACCTGGTCTCCGCCCCCCCGGCCGCTGCGGACAGCGACAGGGCGGCAAGCACGGCGCATCCGAACGCGACGGCGCCGGTCAGCACGAAGAAGCCTCTCTTCACCGATCCCCAGAGCGGAGCGAGCCACAGCACCGCGGCCGCCCCGGCGGCTGTCTCGGCAAGCACGAGCGCGAGGACCCCGGACGGCCCGTTCATCGGCGCCGAACAGGGGCGGAGGCGTTCACGTGGAGGTGGGCGTGGGCGTTCACCCAGCCCGAGGATAGCCTACCGGCATGACGAGACTGGAACCCGGTCTCGCCGCTACGGTGCGCCAGGTGGTTGGCGAGGACGACACGGCCGAGGCCGTGGGGTCGGGAGACGTCCCCGTCCTGGCCACGCCGGTCGTGCTCACGCTGGTGGAACGGGCTGCCGTCGCCGCCGTCGCCCCTCACCTCGATCCGGGGACCACAACCGTAGGCGCGCGGGTCGGACTCGACCACCTGGCGCCCTCACGGATCGGCGTCCGTGTTTCGGCCACCGCGCGACTCGACTCGGTGGAGGGTCGCCGGCTGAAGTTCTCCTTCGAGGTATCCGATGGGCGGGGCGTTGTGGCCAGAGGGATCCACTACCGCGTGGTCGTCGGGCGGAACGCGTTCCTGGAGCAGTCCGGGCCGGGCGCCTAGAGCCACAAGCCGACGGGGGCCCGGCACCGCGGCCGGACCCCTGACAGATGTGTCCGCGCCGTCGCCACGGCAGCGTGACGAACTGACCGAGGAAAACGGAAAGAATATCTCATCCCAGGTACGACGCCCGCCGCACCAGGGATGGATCGAGGATGACGTTGACGCACGCGGGCACGCCCGCGTCGAAGGCCCGCCCCAGGGCGGGGCGGATCTGGCCCGGCTCGGTTACCCGCTCGCCATGCCCCCCGAGCGCCTCGACCATCCGCTCGTACGGAACGTCCTGGGAGAGCAGGGCGGCCGGCGCGTTCCCCTCGCCGTAGAGGGCTTCCTGGGCCACCTTGATCTGCCCCCAGGCGCCGTCGTTCCCGATGATCCCGACGAAGGGCAACCTCTGGCGGATGGCGCTCTCGTACTCCATGGCGTTGAGGCCGAACGAGCCGTCCCCATACACGATGATCACCTGAGCCTCGGGCTTCGCGAGGCGTGCCGAGATGGCGAAGGAGGGCCCGACACCCAGGCAACCGAACGGTCCCGGATCCAGCCAGTGTCCCGGATGCCGCGCGTGGATCACCGACGAGCTGATCCCCACGATGTCTCCGCCGTCACCCACCACGACGGCGTCGGGATCGAGGAAGTCCCGGATCTCCCGGGCGAATCGCAACGGATGGATCGGCACGGCCTCCGACTCCATCCCTGCGCGGGCTTGCTCCGCGAGACGGCGCTCCTCATCGCGGACCTCCGCCGTCCACGAAGGCTCCTCGTCCTGGCCCACCCGTTCGGCAAGAAGTTGCTCGATGACTTTGCCCGGGTCCCCTACGATTCCCACATCGACCGGCCGGTTCCTGCCGATGTGGGCTCCGTCCACGTCCACCTGGACCACGCGGGCGCCCTCGCCGATGTGCTTCCGCCCGAATCCGAGCCGGAAATCCCAATCGACGCCCAGGGCGAGGATCACGTCCGCTTTTCCCAACGCGAACTTGCGGGCGCCCGAGAAGAAGCACGGATGGTCCGGCGACAGGCACCCGCGTCCAAGAGAGTTCAGGAATACCGGAGCCTTCAGCGCGTCGGCCAGAGCGGCCAGCGCCTCGTGTGCCTCCGCCCACCTAACTCCGGCGCCGGCGAACACGACCGGGTGCTCGGAGTCGCGGAGGAGGGCAGCGGCCCGTTTCACCAGCTCGGGGTCTCCGAGCGGCTTCGCCTCGGTCCGGTACCGCTCCGGCACCTCTACGGCCGCAGGCCACACATTGAGCTGAACCTCCAGGGGGATATCGAGGAACACAGGGCCCTGCCGGCCGGACGTGGCGTGGCGGAATGCCTCCGTCACATAGTCGGCGATGCGCCGGGTCTCCCAGCAGGTGCGAGCCCACTTGGTGATGGAGCGAACCAGGGTGACGTGGTCCATCTCCTGCAGAGACCCCATCTCCAGCTCCGAGAGCGGACTCTTGCCCCCAAGGACCAGCATCGGTGAGTTAGCGTAGAAGGCGTTGGTGATACCGGTCACCGCGTCGGTGACACCGGGCCCTGCGGTCACCGCGCACACGCCGGGCCGGCCGGTGACCCGGGCCCATCCGTCCGCCGCGTGGGCGGCGGCCTGCTCGTGCCGGAAGTCGACGATCCGGATCCCCTCGTCCGCGCAGCCGTCGTAGATCGGAGCGATGTGGCCACCGGAGAGCGTGAAGAGATGCCGGACCCCTTCGGTTGCCAGGGCCCGGGCCACGAGATGGCCACCGTGGCGAGGTTTATCCATTCGTCCTCCTCAGCCCCTCGCCCAATGGCGAGGCGCTTCGGCCATGGGGATTGCAGCAGCCCTGTCTCCGCTCGGCTTCGCCTCGCGGGGCTGCTGCCCCCTGGACCCCCTGTCACCGCATCGTGGCCCGGCACCGGGCCCGGCCGCAACCTCTCCGTCCGGGGGGGACCGCTCGCTGTCCCGCTCGTCCCTTCGACGTCCCCGGCGAGCTACTCCCCCCGGACCCCCCAGTGTTTCGGCCGTCACGCGCTATCCTCGGCCGAATGAGCCAGTGGCAGACGTTCGATGATGTCGCGGACATCTACGATCGGGTCAGGGCTCCGGTGCACGCTGCGCCTGCCCGCGACCTGGTCGACCTGGTTGCCCCACCGCGAGGGGCCCGGGTCCTGGACGTCGGCACCGGAACAGGCGTCGCCGCCGAGGCGGCAGCGGCCGCGGTCGGCCCGGAGGGTTTCGTCGTGGGGATCGACCCCTCGCTCCCCATGCTCCGTCTGGCTCTCCCGCGGCATCCCCACGTCCTCGCGGCGCAGGCCATCGACCTTCCGTTTCGCGACGAGACGTTCGACGCCGTCCTTGCGAACTTCGTGATCGCCTTCTTCACCAAGTACGACACCGCGCTGTTCGACATGCTGCGGGTGCTGCGCCGAGGCGGCACGCTGGGAGTCACATGGTGGGGGGGCGGGCCAGACGAGTTCAGCCGGACCTGGACCGAGCTCGCTGAGACCTTCGCCACGAGGGAGCTCCTCCGCGACGCCGTGCAGAAGGCGATCCCCTGGAACCAGCATTTCCGGGACCGCCACCGGCTGGAGGAGACTCTCCGCGACGCGCGCCTCCGTGAGGTCCAGGTCTATCGTCGCCAGTACCGATCCACGATGAGCCAGGCAGATTACCTGGCCGGCCGCGAGGCCAGCAGCGAGGGGCGGTCCCTGCGGGCGACCCTCGGGGGCACGCTCTGGGATCGGTTCCGCGAGCGGGCCGCCGACGCCTTCAGTGAGCGGTTCCCCGACCCTTTGGGCGACACCAACGAGGTGCTCATCGCGGTGGGCACGAAGGACTGATTCTTCTCAGAACGGTTTCAGCACCATCAGCCAGAGGATCACGGCGAGGCCGATGAGTCCCATCCACGTGAGCAGGAAGGGCCGGTTGGAGCCGAGGAGCGCGTCGAGCTCCGCGGGCGTTGCAGGCGGGGGGCGCTCCTGCAGCCATACCTTCTTCCTCCGTCCGTACATGGGCTCGGTGCCGACGGCGATCCGGACCCGGTCGTAGAAACTCGTCCCCAGCAGGCTCATCGACACCCACAGGGCGACCAGGATGGCCAGGGCGGCCCAGATCCACCCCCGCCCCCACCAGTGCCCGAGGAACCCGGCCACGATGCCCGCGATCAGGAGGACGAGCAGGGACGCGTAGGTCACATTGAGGTACACGCGCGAGAGTCCCAGCAACGCCTGGATCCGGACGGGCTCACGCTCCCGACGCAGGGCGAGGGCCATGGCCACCGAGACGCCGTGAACGAGCAGGAACGCGAACGCCCCGAGGATGTGGACGAACACCCACCACGGGTACACGGGCCGGTTCCCAGCGTCGAGGACTCAGCTCCAGAACTCGTCCACCGTGTACTGGTCTCCCGGATGCGCCCAGAACTCGGTGACCTTCCCTCCCTGGAGGTGCAGCACGTGGACCTGGCGGTCTTCCAGGCTCTTGCCTCCCCGCTGGCCCCGGGCCACCACCAGCGCCACGCCATGCTCATCGTCCGCCAGGAGGTCGTGCACTTCGAGGCTGAAGGTCCCCTGCGTCTGCTCCATGGCCTTGCCGAGGAACCCGAGGACCTCCTGGGCTCCCTTGTAGTCCCCCGCCAGGGGGTTCCGCCCGGGTACGTGCCACACGATGTCGTCGGCGAAGAACCTCTGGACGGCCGGCATGTCCGCCTTCGCGAAGGCCTCGTAGCCCTTTCGGAGCACGTCTTCGTTCGGATGCGCCATAGTGGCCTCCTTCTCCGGGGATGGAGTACAGACCGACTCTACGGCGTTCGGCCGCGCCGGGGCAATACCTACCGCTTCGTGCGCGAGCGGCTCCGTCCGGATGCCTTCGCGGGGCCCGCATTCGCCTGGCCCTCGATGAAACGGACCAGCGTCCGCACCGGATTGCCCGTGGCCCCCCTGGGCCAGTAGTCGCCAGGGCGCTCGGCGAAGGCCGTCCCTGCGATGTCGACGTGGGCCCACGGCGTGTCCCCGACGAACTCCTTCAAGAACAGGCCTGCGGTGATGGCGCCCGCCCAGCGGTTGCCGATGTTCTTCACATCGGCCACGCTCGACTCGATCTGCTTGCGGTATCCCTTCCACAGGGGAAGTTGCCACCCGGGTTCTCCGGATCGCTCTCCCGCTTCCAGGAGATCCTTGATCAGCCCGTCGTCGTTGCCCATGACGCCCCAGATGTCCTCACCCAGGGCGACCACGCATGCCCCGGTCAGGGTGGCGAAGTCGACGATGAGGCGGGGCTTCCGCTCGGTCAGGTAAGAGAGAGCGTCTGCGAGGATCAACCGGCCCTCGGCGTCGGTGTTCAGCACCTCCGTGGTCTTGCCACCGCGGTGGGTGACGACGTCGCCGGGTCGGATGGCCGTTCCACTGGGAAGGTTCTCCGCGCTGGGGACCGCCGCCACCACGTTGACCTTCGGTTTCAACTGGGCGATGGCCCGCATCGCGGCGAGCACGGTGGCGGCCCCGGCCATGTCGGCCTTCATCCACTCCATCCCCTTGGAGTCCTTGATGGAGAGCCCGCCGGAGTCGAACGTTACCCCCTTCCCGGTCAGAGCGATGGGCGCCCCTCGGCCGCCTTCGTAGCGGAGCTCGATCAGCCGCGGTGGGTTCTCGCTCCCCTGCCCCACCCCGAGGACGCCACCGAAGCCGCCCTTCTCGAGCTCAGCCTTCGACCAGATCTTCGACTTGAGACCGTGCTTCCTGGCCATCTTCCTGGCCTCCTGAGCCAGGAAGTCCGGCGTGGCATCGAGGGCAGGGGTGTTCACCAGGTCGCGCGCCCACGCCGCGGCCTCGGCAAGGATCTCGCCGCGCTTGATCGCCTGTGCGGCCGCACGCGCGTCTCCCCGCTCCGAGCCCAGGATCGTCACGCGGTCGAGCCTGGACGGCTCGCTCCCATCCTCATCCGAGGAGTTCGCCTTGTACCGCTCGAACCGGTACCCCCCCAGAAGGATGCCCTCCACGAAAGCCTCGATGCCGTCCTCGCGCCCGCCGCCGGCAGGCTGGGTCAGGGTCGCGGCCACCCGTCGATAGCGACCGATCCGCCCGGCGATCTTTCCGGCGGCTCGCCGGATCTGATCGGCGTCCGCTTCGCCCTTCGGCCCGAGGCCCACGAGGAGCACGGTGCCCGCCTTCAGCCGGCCGAGCGTCGGGACGGAGAACGCTTCGCCGTGGCGTCCCTTGACTCCGTTGTCCCGAAGCATGGCCAGGAGGTCGGCGCCGAGGGCCTTCCCCGTCTCGCGCAGGCCCGGACCCGCTTCCGGCCCCTGATAGAAGGGCAGGACCAAGAGATCTGCAGGCTGGTCGGGAGGGGGGACCGCCTTGTACTCGAACCGTGGCACGCGAACCTCCGGTGTCAGGACGAGACTGCAGTTTACCGACTTCGCCGGGAGAGTCCGCCGAGTGCCGCGTGGATTCCGAAAGCCACCCCGAAGGCGAAGATGCTCGCCGGAGCCGCGCCCCCAAAAAGGGGGAAGGGCGCGCCGAGAGCCTCGAAGACCGATTTCACCGCGCCCTGCCATCCCGCGGGACCCGTGGGAACGATCCAGTGGTACACGGCGAATCCCAGGACCCAGGCAAGTACCGCCGGAAGGTTGAAGCCGCCCGCGTAGCGGTACGGGCCCCGCGGATCGAACAGAGCCTCGGAATTGTAGGGCTGATCGCGGCGCACCACGAAGTAGTCGGCCACGAACACGCCGAACAACGGGACGAAGATCGACCCGATGAGGAACAGGAAGAACTCGTAGGAGTGGATCCCGTCGCCGGGCTGACCGAACAACCACACCGCGCCGGCCACGCCGACGGCTGAGACGCCGATGACCGCGGCGCGTTGGGGCAGTCGGGGAGCGAGGTTCTGCGCCGACACCGCCGCCGAGTAGATGTCCGCGAACGCCTCATCGGTTTCTCCAACGAGCAGCACCACGAGGACGAGCGTCCCGCCGGCCACGACCGCGATCCCGTCCGCGATCCCGGTCACCGAGGGCGCCGATGCCCCAGCACCGACAACGAGGAGGGCGCCCAGCGCGTAGAACCACACGTTCGCAAGGAGGTACCCGAGGTAGGTCCCGGTAGCTGCTCCCCGGGGCTTCCTGGCGAAGCGCGAGTAGTCGGCGACGAGCGGGATCCAAGAGACCGGCATCACCACGACGAGGTCGACCGCGCTCCAGAACGGGAGACCGCCCTCCCCAGACCGGGACCACAGCGCCGACAGGTCCATCCCGGTAACGACCCGAAGGGTGATCCACACAGCCACGGCGGCGAGCACCCAGGCCCCGAACCGTTCCAGCCACCGCCGGACCACGAGCACCGGCCCCCCCAGCGAGAGCAGGAGGCAGACGACGGCCACGACGGACAGCCACAGATAGAAGGAGCTCGTTCCGAAGAGCGGGCCGGTGATCCGGCTTGCCACCAGAGCCATCGCCCAGAGCTCGAATGCCGTCCACCCGACGAGCTGGCCGATGTTGAACACGGTGGGCAGGTAGGAGCCTCGGACCCCCAGCACCGGGCGGAGGAGGACCATCCCGGGGACGGCCTCCCGAGCTCCGGCCAGTCCCACCAGGGCCAGGGGTATGCACCCGATCAGCGACCCCACCAGGATCGCCAGCAGCGCCTGGGGAAGAGAGAGCGCGGGAACCAGTAGGGCCCCCGTGACCAGCACCAGTAGGCCGATGCCCAGGTCGGCCCACAAGATCGCGAGGTCCACCCCGGATAGGCGACGCATCTCTGGGGCGACCGGACGAACGTCCCATGCCGGCGCCTCGCGGGCGAGGATGCGCTCCAGCTTTTCGGTGACCGTCGCCATTGCCAGCTACGGACTGTACGGGCCGTCGAGTGGGTCCGCCAACGCGACCACTACAATCCGCAGCGTGACGCGCGAACGACCCGCCGTCGGCGAGGAGGCGACGTTCGTTGTCACTGTGACCGAGGACATGCTCGTGGACATCCTCGGCCGGAGGATCCATCCCGTGTACGCGACCGCATGGATGGTCCGGCACATGGAGGAAGCCGGACGGATGCTCATCGAGCCGAATCTCCACGATGGGGAGGACGCCACCGGCTACGCGATCTCACTCGTCCACGAGCGCCCCGCTCGGGCCGGGGATCGGATCCGGGTGACGGCGCGAGCGATCCGGGTGGAGGACAGGGAGTGCGAGGCCGAGGTCGAGGTCCGGGGCCCGGCAGGCGTGGTGGGCCGGGGCACGCTCGTCCAGAGATACATAGAGCGTGGTCGGCTGGAAGGGGGTCAGTGATGGACTACGAGGACATCAAGCTGAAGCGCGCCGGCGCCGTGGCCCGCATCACCATCGACCGGCCCGACCAACTGAACGCGATGACCACACGGACGAGCGACGAGCTGGTCGACGCGTTCACCAAACTGGGCGAGGATCCTGAGGTCCGGTGCATTGTAATCACCGGTGAAGGACGAGGATTCTCAGCGGGCCAGGACCTGAAGGAGTTCCAGTCCGAGTACGAGGCCGGGCGGGAGCGAGACATCGAGGGCCATCTGCGAGCCACGTACAACCGCCTCGTCCTCCAGATCGTCGACACGCCCAAGCCGGTGATCGCGGAGATCAACGGCGTCGCCGCGGGAGCGGGCCTGTCCCTGGCCCTGGCGTGTGACCTCAGAGTGGCCAGCGAAGCGGCTCGGTTCACGCTGGCCTTCGTGAAGATAGGACTGATCCCCGATTCCGGCGCCACCTGGCACCTGGCACGGACGATCGGTTACGCGCGAGCGCTCGAGCTGGCCATCACCGGGGACCTCATCGACGCGGAGCGAGCCCTGGAGATCGGGCTCGTCCAGCGGGTGGTCCCCGCCGATTCGCTGCGCGACGAGGTGGATACCCTCGCCCAGGAGCTGGCGGCATTACCCACACGGGCTATCGCTGAGACCACGCGGCTCTTCCGCGAAGCTCAGGATGGCTCGCTGGCAGAGGCCCTTGACCGCGAGGCGCTGGCCCAGGGAGAGTTGGGCCGTACTCCCGACCATCTCGAGGGTGTGTCCGCGTTCCTCGAAAAGCGCGAGCCGAAGTTCCTGGGGCGCTGAGCGGGTTCGAACCCTCGGGTCGCGTCGGTCGAATGTCGGGTGGGGGAAAGGAGGACGACATGCGGAAAAGGCGTCTCGCGGTATTGGCCATCGGCGCGACCATCGCCCTCAGCGCGGGTCTGCTGGCCGGTGGAGGCGCAGCGGCGGCAGACGAGGGAGGCCGGCCGTTCCACGTCGCGCTGGACGGGTTGAACGAGGTCCCACCGGCGACTGATGGGGTGCATACCGGCTCTGTGTCCCTGACCTTGAACCAGGGGCTGGGTCAGGTGTGCTGGCAGTTCGGTCCGATCACCCTGCCCCCGGGTGAATCCCTCCCCTTCGCGGGGCACATCCACCGGGCCCCAGCCGGCGTTAACGGACCGATCCTGGTTCCGCTGTTCCCGGTCCCCGAGGCCGGCGTGACCGCACCCACCAGCTACCCGACAGCAACCACGTGCGTACCGGCAAACGAGGCGATCATCAAGGAGATTCGCCACGACCCGGAGGGGTTCTACGTCAACCTCCACAACTCGACGCACCCCGGCGGGGCTATGAGGGGCCAGCTGGCCAAGTAACGGAGAGAACCAGAGCGAGCGGCCCCCGCGGTGTCCCCACCGTGGGGGGCCGTTCCATTCCCTTGATCGGGTCTACGACCGCCCGGCGTTGTCATCCTTCGGGCGGGGTGAAGGGCTTGCCGGTGCCGGTCTCACAGAACAGGCGCAGGCTCTCGAGGTAATACGCCCAGTTGAAATTGAACACGCCGAACACTTCGTCCGGAAGGTCTGAGCCGTACCGATGACGAAAGAGCAGGCTGGTCTTTTCCTCCCGTTCGGTGAGCTCGAATCGAATCGTGCTCCCCGCCCATGGCTCAGCGCCCGACTCGGTCGACCACGAGACGACCTTTCCGGGCTCGTGTTGCTCCACGCGCATGACCGGGTTGAAGTCCTTCTCGAAGGTGAAGCGGATCAGGCCGTCTTCCTCACGGACCTCCCTGGTCCACCACGCGGACAGACCGTCCTGCGTCGTGAGCGCCCGGTCGACCGCCGCCGGAGCGGCGGCCACTTCCACCGTATGGATGATTTCTCGCATCGCTCCTCCTAGGCCGCGTGCTTCTCGTAGAAGCCGAGCACGGTGACCCAGCCCTCGTTGTAGGAATTGAAGGCCTCCTCCGCCTTCGCCCCGAGGGACTCGAATCCCCGGTGCTCCAGCTCCACCCGGGTGGCGCCGTCTTCCTGCGTGAAACGCACCTCGACCTCGGTCGAGCCGTCCGAGTCGTTCCAGGTGAACAGCACGCGCGAGGGCGGCTCGTAGGTCCGGACCTCACCGATCACGTGCTCTGTGCCGTCGGAACCGCGTTCGTACAGGCGGCCCCCGACTCGGCCTTCGAGGATCATGTCCTTCGCCTTCTCTCCCAGGAAGGTGATGCCTTGGGCGAGAGGCCACCACTGCCCGATCTCTTCGGTGAACGCCCGGAACGCACGCTCTGCCGGCGCGCTCACCGTTACCGACCGCCGTACGATCATCTCCTCACCCCCTCCTCAGCGTGCCGCCGGAAGGACTCCAGGGCCGTCGCCCACACCTTCTCGGCCTCCTCCATCCACTTCCGCGCCTCCTCGAGTCCCTTCGGGGACAGGTGGTAGAGGCGGGCCCGACCTTCCTTCCGCGCCGCCACCAACCCCGCCTCCCGCAGCACCCGGAGGTGCTTCGACACCGCCGGTCGGGACACGGGGAAACGCTCCGCCAGCTCCCCCGCCTGCCGGGGCCGATCCGCCACCAGCTGGAGGATGCGGCGCCGGGTCGGATCCGCGAGCGCCCCGAAGGCCCGGTCCAGGCTCATCCGGGCAACATGTAACCGTCTGGGGGAACTATCCCCTTGACGGCAGTAGACAGCCGTGCTACCATGTCTGTAATTCAGCCGAGAGGCTGAAGGGGGCTACGTCGTGATGATGTAGCGCAGGCGGGGGCCGCAAGGCCCCCGAACTGTTATTTGGGAAAGATCACGCGGTTCGACGGATGGTATGAGGCCCGAATCTCCTCAATCACGCGTTGGGAGAAAGTGCCTGGTCTGCGTTCCACTCCCCGGTGATCCTGCAGAATGCCCTCTTTCGCTGGATGCGCTAGCAGGTCCGCCACTTGAAGGCCCGCGATGTTCTTGCTCTTTGCGGCCAGCTTGAGTTCCCGGCTAGTCAGCGCGGCTTGTAGCTCCGCTGCCGAGCGCCAGCCTGTTCCGTGACGGTAGAGAAAGTCGTATGCTTTTCTCAGTCGGCGAT
The DNA here is from genome assembly GCA_036000545.1 of Actinomycetota bacterium. GTDB lineage: Bacteria > Actinomycetota > UBA4738 > UBA4738 > CALAEC01 > DASYVD01. The sequence continues at coordinate 32,008 of DASYVD010000090.1, forward strand.
CTTCTTCCTTCCCTCGCGCCTCGACTAGAACATCCCCCACGGAACTCCTGTAATAAAGCACCGCTCGATATCGTTCAATCATGAACCGCATCGCCCGAAGGTAGGGGTCCTCATCTTCCCTACCGTAACGATCCTGACTTCGGCGCTTGTCCACCACAACGGTGATGAGATCGGTCGCGTGGGCTTGAAAGAACTCCAGAATTCCCCGTTCCCAAAACCCACGGTTCGCGGCATCTCTTAGCGCCTGAAATGGGGCTTCCATCCGCACCAAGCGGGAACGCACGAGTATCGGGAACCCGGGTGGGTGGCCAGGGAAATGGGCGGCCTTCAGCTTATTGAGGTCCCGCGTTACCGCGTCCTCGTGATCTGTCAGGTCTAAGGCAACACCGGTCAAGCCGAGGTAGCGATAGCGGGCGTCGTCCACGCTCTTGACATTGGCATCGCCAGACTCGTCCACGAACAGGCGGTAGCGCCGAGGCTCGACCATCAGAGAAGTCTAGGCTGGTGGCGGATTTTGTCACTCTTTCTCGCCCAGGGTACTTGACGGCAGTACCGCCGTGTGGTACATATATGCCATGTCCAGGGTAGACAGAAACAACCCGATTCGGTCCTCGGCCTCAGAGTCGAGGTACACCCTGTTCGAGTTTGACCGGGAGTTCCCCGACGACGCGGCTTGCCTCGAATGGCTGGTCCGCTATCGCTACCCAGACGGCATCTACTGCCCCAAGTGCGAGAAGGTCACGAAGCACCATCGGGAGAAGAAGCGCCCCTCCTACTCCTGCCAGTTCTGCGGGCATCGGGTACACCCGATGGTCGGGACGATCTTTGAGGACTCGGCCACGTCCCTCCGGCTGTGGTTCTACGCGATCTACCTCATGGCAAGCACTCGCTGCGGAATCTCCGCGAAGCAGCTCGAACGCGAACTCGGCGTAACCTACAAGACCGCGTGGAGGATGTTCAAGCAGATTCGCTCGCTTCTGACCCAGGACGACGAGCCGATGCAGGGTGAGGTTGAGGTAGACGAAACGTGGGTCGGCGGGAAGCCCCGCGCTGGCGAGGTTCGGACCAAGCAGGAGGCCGGCAAGTGGAAAGACCGCAAGACTCCGGTTTTCGGGATGGTCGAGCGCCAAGGGAAAGTCGCGGCCTACGTCGTCCCCAATAGTCGGCAAGCGTCGGTGTTCCCCATCGTCCAGCAGCGGGTGCTTCCCCGGTCCCTCGTCTACTCCGACGACTTCCCCATGTACCGGGGCCTTCGGCACCGGGGCTACCGACACCAGTCCGTGAACCACTCGCAGAAGGTCTACGTCATGGGGGACGTTCACACGAACACTATCGAGGGGTTCTTTGCCCTGCTGAAAAGCGGGATTCGCGGTGCCTACCACGCCGTTTCGCCCAAGTACCTTCAGACCTACTTGGACGAATTCGCGTTCCGGTACAACCACCGGGACGCGGGAGAGCGCGGGATGTTTAGCGCTTTCCTCGGTCGGCTTCCGACCGCTTCTTCTCCCGAGACTTCCTTGTAGAGGCGGCCTTGCCGAGGCCAAAGAAGACCTCATCCCGCGAGGGTACGGGAATCTCCGTTCCCTGCGTGGTCTTCTGAGTCTTACGCCGTTTTCCTCTTGCGGGTGCCACTCTGCTTCTTCCTTCGGGCCAACTCGGTCGGTAGATCCGACTCCAACACCATAGTAACCCGGCGGCCGTCCACGAACACAAACAGGAAATCCCCAACGTTCAGGCCGAGTTTGGACGTGACTGCTGCGGGCCACGTTAGAAGGCCCTTGTCGCACACTTTCGCTCGCTCGAAGTCAAATGGGGCCGCGTCTTTGGGCACTTCTTAGAATCCTTAGAGTTCTTAGAATCCTAAGAACCTCGGATGATAGAGTACCCCAAGCGGTAGGCCTCGGGCCAACCGATTTGACAGGGTGGCCTGAGGCAGGGGAAGAAGGGGCCGATGGACAGGGCTGTTCTAGATCGCCAAATGTACGCCGTCAGGGAGGCCGCCCGGCTGTTAGGCATCCCTGCCGCTCGCCTCCGTCGCTGGCTAAACGGAGCCGTCGTCCAAGGTCGCCCGTATCCCCCGGTCATCAGGATCAAGCCCACGGGCTCGGAAGACGTAACCTGGGCCGAGTTTGTCGAGGCGGGGTTTCTACGGGAATACAGAGGACGACGCGTACCCCTCCAACGGCTACGGCCGTTTATCGACGCCCTTCGCGACGATTTCCAAGTGGAGTACCCGCTGGCGCACTTCAAACCCGCCGTAGACGAGGCCAGTAGGGAGCTTGTCCTGAGGGCTCAGGAGAAGGTGAACCTGGAAGATCAGCTGGCCCTCATCCGGCGGCATGGTCGCCGAGGTGGTGCATGGCAGCTGCAATGGGCAGCTCCGGTCCAGAAGTTCCTTGAGAAGGTCGAGTTCGACCCTTACGGTGTCGCTGAACGGATGCGCCCGCTCGGGGGGACAGTGCCAGTGGTGATCGACCCCGAGGTCCAGTTCGGAATCCCCCAGGTAGGGGGCGTTCGGACGGAGGCTATCACCGAGGCGTTCGCTGAGGTAGGCGACGCGGGGAAGGTCGCCAAGTTGTGGAAACTCGACGTGAGGGAGGTTCTGGCGGCACTTCGG
>DASYVD010000091.1:0-4321 GCA_036000545.1 Actinomycetota bacterium
CTGCGACTGAGCGATGTTGCCCCGATCGATCGGCTGGTTCAGCCGGTACGCCTGGAGCTCCACGTTGTTCACGGCGTCCAGGCCCACGACGTCCGCGAACTCTAGGTTCCCGGTGGTCATGACCTTCACGTCCCTGACCACTGACCACGAGCCCGGGTACTCGAAACGCACGTCGTGGCAGTCATAGACGCCGTTCCCGATGTCGCAATGCCTGGCCATCACGGCGAATCCGTAGGTCGCCGCGAGGATGATGACCAGCCCAAAGCCCAGCACGACTCGCGGCCTCCACGGCGCAGACCTCGCCAGGTCGCCTCCCGCCTGCACCGAGTGAGCCCGCACGACCACGGTGCCAGCGGCTCGGTCGCCCAGCCGCTGCTGCTGCGGCGAGCGGGCAACCGCGACGCCCCCGACGAGGTAGGGGATGAAATAAGGAAGGGCGTCGATCAGGCGGACCAGGTTGCGGACCACGGCGCCGGCGACGGTGAGTCTGCCGCCGTCCGCTCGCCGGACCCGGACCCCAACGAGGAGCTTGCCGAGGGACGCGCCCACCGTCGCTTCCGCCAGGATCATGTACGCGAGCCAAGCGACGACGGCGACGAGGAAGGGAACGCCGGTGAGCTCCGCGCGGAAGGAGCCGTTTGATGCCTGCAGCCCGCCCTGCGACCCGGCGAGGGGGATCGCCACCACCAACGAGGCGAGCGCATCGATGACCAACGCCAGCGCGCGGATGCCCACGCCCGCGTATGCGGTGCCCGCGGGCAGCGGCCCGGGAGGAAGGGGCACCTCGGGACGGGGCGGCACATCGGTCCCGGACAGAGTCCCCGGCGGACCCCACGCCTGGTTTGCGTCCCTTGGTTCCATCCCCCTCCCAGCTCCCGTGCTAATGGATGTCCCAACGCGAAAACCGACCTCTAAGCAATCGGGACCAAGATCCGAGACCTTTAGACCGGGCCGGCGACGAGCGTGAGCAGACGACGCAACATCAGGTACACAAGAGGGAAGAGCCTCTCTGGTCGGATGAGCACTCGTGGCGTCCGCTGCCGACCCTACGAGATCACCTCGACCGGCGATATCGATCGAGGACAACTCCTCAAGCGGCGTGGGGTCCGTCAGGTTCAAGCTGCGTACCGCCGACGTTCGGCGCCTCGCAGATGACGCGTCGTCCTGGAGTAGGTCTACGCACAAGGAACCGTTGTCCGGCTAGTCGTCGAACTCGTCTCGCGACAAGGTTGGTTGGCCGGCCGCTCAATCTGTACCTCCGCCAGGCCGAAACCTCGAACCGTGTGGAACGATGGAGGACGCGGCATGAGTGAGCCGAGAAGCGGCCACATGGCCGCCTCCCCTCGGCCGAGACGCCGGCGGCTCCCGGATGTGATTGTCGTCGGACTCTTGCTGCTACCGGCCTGCGTGGGGGGCGGAACTCGAGGCGTTGGTTCGGCTGTGGTGGGCGGCTTCTACGACCTCTCACCGCGGTTTTCGCCCGATGGGTCGAGAATCGTGTTCAGCTCCGATCGCGACGGCAATGACGAGATCTACGCGATCGGCGTCGACGGGATGGGCCTCACGAGTTTGACGTCGAGCCCGGCCAAGGATCTGGACCCCTCGTTCTCGCCGGACGGCACTAAGATCGTGTTCGATTCGGACAGGGACGGCCCGTGGCCATCTTCGCCATGAATGCGGACGGCTCCGATCCGGTCAATCTCAGCAGGCCGAAGCGGCCGGGTGACATCTTCCCATCCTGGTCGCCGGACGGGGCGCAGATCGTGTACGCGTGTGGCCCTTCGTTCCAGGGCCTCGACGTCTGCGTGATGGATTCGGACGGAGACGGGCAGCGGGTCCTGACCGGAGGTCCCGGCAGCAGGGAATGGGAGCCGGTGTGGTCCCCGGACGGGAGGAAGATCGCCTTCGTCTCCAATCGGACGGGTGATGACGAGATCTATGTGATGGATGCGAACGGGGGCCGCATCGTTCGGCTGACCCGCAATCCCGGACGGGATGCAGATCCGGCCTGGTCCCCGGATGGGAGGAACATGGCCTTCGATTCGGACCGGGAAGGAGCCCTCAGCATCTTCGTGATGGACGCACGGGGGGCCAACGTCACTCGTCTGACGGAGAGCTCGGGGGCGGACGCCTCTCCCTCCTGGTCTCCGGATGGGTCCAAGATCGCGTTCCAGCGTGAGATCGGAGGGGCGAGCCACATATTCGTCATCGATGTCGATGGAGGTCATCTCCGCCAGCTGACGAGCTGAGCTGCACCGCCTCCCGAGCATGTTCGAGTACGGACCCAAACGGCAGGGTTGGGTTCTCTGGATGTCCCTTTCGCCCGATCCTTGCTTGCCAGGTGGCGGAGGCCGCCCCCCTCCATACGGCTTCACCTTTGTGCGAGCTCCCTCTGGCCTGATCGGCCGACTGGAATGGCCGGGACCAGAACCTAGAATCGATCAAACTCGGCGCCCGATCCGGACGGTTCGAAGTCTCGAGGAGGGAACCCCATGCACCCGAGCCCTCACCGCATGAAGGTGCTGTCTTCTCTGACCCTCATCTCCCTGGTCATGCTCGCCGTCCTCCTCCCCGCGGAACCAGCCTCAGCCCAGGCGGTGATCAATGTTCCGGGGGACAGTCCGACCATCCAGGGCGCCATCGACGTCGCGGCCCCTGGGGACACCGTTCTCGTGGCCCCCGGCACGTACTTCGAGAACATCAACTTCGGAGGCAAGGCGATCACGGTGGAGAGCGCCCAGGGACCGGAGGCCACCATCATCGACGGCAACCTGGCCGGGTCGGTGGTCACCTTCGTTTCTGAAGAAGGGCTCGCCTCCGTGCTTCGGGGGTTCACCCTGCAACGAGGATTCGCCGGGTTCGAGGGTGGAGGGGTGAAGATCTCCAGCTCATCCCCGACCGTCGTAGGCAACATCATCACCAACAACAGGGTGTGCACCGGTGGGGCAGGGATCTCAGCCGACTTCAGCTCGGCGCGGATCCAGGACAACCTCATCACCAACAACAGCCAGATCTATTGCGGCGGAGGGGGAGGCGGCGGGATCAGCGTCGGTGGCGCCGGTCAGGCCCAGATCATCGACAACGTCATCACCGGAAACTCGTTCTCTTACGGGGGCGGGATTGAGCTGTTCGCCGCCGGTGCCCCCACCATCCGTGGCAACGTGATCAGGGCCAACACAGCCTCGACCTTCGGCGGTGGGATGTACATCGTGAACCAGTCCGATGCCTCCATCGTGCAGAACACGATCATCGGCAACCAGGCCGGGCAGGGTGGCGGCATCTACTGGCTGGTCCCCTCCGGGGCTCGTGGTCCGCTCCTGGTCAACAACACCATCGCCGACAACCAGGGGCAGGGTTCCGGGATCTTCGCGGGCGGCTTCGATGCCCAGGCTCAGCTGTTCAACAACATCGTGGTGGGTGCCTCGGGTCAGTCGGCCGTTTACTGTGACCCGTTCTACGACCCGGCTCCGCCGATCCTTATGTCCAACAACGTCTTCAGCGCGGGGGCTGCGGCCTACGAGGGGACCTGTGGCGAGCCCACCGGCACGAACGGCAACATCTCCGCGGACCCCCTGTTCGTGGATCCCGCCGGCACCGACTTTCATCTCGCGGCCGGTTCGCCTTCGATCGACGCGGGCGATAACGCCGCTCCGGAGCTTCCCGCCGTGGACATCGACGGGGATCAGCGGATCTTCAACGGACGGGTCGATCAAGGGGTCGACGAGTTCGGAAGCTTCCCCGCAACCACTCCGAGCGCGCCCACCGATGTGACCGCCACGAGGCTCCGCAAGACGGCCACGGTGAGATGGTCGCCTCCGAGCTCCGACGGCGGCGACCCGATCCTTTCCTACACGGTCACCGTCCCGGACGGGCGGAGGGTGACTGTCGACGCCTCCATCATGTCGGTCACGTTCGATGAGATCAGGAAAAAAACTGCGTACACGTTCACCGTGGTGGCGAGCAACGCTGTGGGCTCGGGCGACCCGGCGTCTGTGACGCTTCCCGCCCGCTGATCGCAATAGATTTACCCTGCAGGACGGCGGGGCGTTAGCCTGACTCAATGGTCGAGCCGGGCACGCTCCTTTCGGTCGCCAACGAGCTGGCCGCCGGTGCGAGTGATAGTCGGGGCCGGGCGGTGGCCGCCGTGTTGGCAGCGCATGGCGCCCTGGAGGCTCTGGTGAACCAGGTGGGGGGAGAAGAGATCGCGAGCTTCAACTACCGGGCTCGGTTCCTGCCGAAGTGGCACGATCTCTGCGAGCGAAAGCTCGGACGGCAGCTCGAGGCGGCGCCCGACCTGGAGCGCCTGCAGGCCCTTCGCGAC
>DASYVD010000092.1:0-2235 GCA_036000545.1 Actinomycetota bacterium
GAGGCCGAACGAGAGTCGATCTTCGATCCGTTCGCCCGGGGGAGCGGGACCGCCGGCGATGCCCCCGGCAGCGGTCTCGGCCTGTTCATGGCGCGACGTGTGGTCGAAGCGCACGGGGGAAGGATCTGGGCTGATTCGGATGAAGGGGGGACGACATTCCACCTCCAGGTACCCACGGCGCGGGTGGCCGGACGATCAGGGTCCTGATCGTCGACGACCACACGCTGTTCGCGGAGGCCATCCGATCGGTTCTCCTTGGGAACGGCGTATCGGTCGTCGGCTTTGCCACCACCGCGGAGGAAGCGGTGAGTGAGGTCCGGCGCGCCCAACCAGACCTGATCTTGATGGACATCGCCCTGCCCGATCAGAGCGGGCTCGTGGCCGGCAAGCGGATTCTGGAAGAGTGGCCAGGGGTGAAGATCCTGGCGCTGACAGCGCTCGACGACCGCCTCGTCGCCGAGGAGGCTCTCAGACGGGGGTTCCGCGGCTACGTCACCAAAGAGGTGCCGCTGACGCAGCTCCTCAACTCCATCTGGGCCGTGCTGGATGACCAGCTGGTCATACCTCATCGACTGGGACCGGTCGGTCCGGGCACCGATCGCGACGGCGAAGCCGCCCTCCTCGCGTCACAGCTCACGCCTCGGGAACGCGAGGTCCTCACGTTGCTCGTGGAGGGGGCGAGCCGGGATGTCATTGTGGAACGCCTTAGGATCAGCCCGAACACGGTCCGGACTCATGTTCAGAGCATCCTGACCAAGCTTCAGGTCCACTCCCGGCTGGAGGCTGCAACGTTCGCCGTACGACACGGCATCGTGGACCCCTCGCCCCGTCTTCGGAAGTGGGCATGAAGGCGGCTCGCGGCGGCCCCCTCTCGAAGTACCTCATACGGATTCCGTAGCCCAGCTACGCTGCGGGACGCGTGCCCGTGGGCCGTGTCCTCCCTACGCTCAGCGAGATCTCACGCTGGGGTCACGGAGAGGGGAGAGAACGGTGACCAGCGAGAAGGTCAAGATCCGGACGCTCCTCGTCGACGGGCACTCGCTCTTCCGCCAGGCCATCCGAACGGTCCTCGAGGAGGAACCCGACATCTCCGTCGTCGCCGAGGCGCACACGGGGCAGCAGGGGGTGGTGGAGGCCGTGCGAACCCACCCCGACGTGGTCGTCCTGGACGCGAGCTCCCCGGATGGGGAAACGGCACGAACGATCCACCTGCTCCGCCATCGGGTGCCCGGGTGCCGAATCATCGTCCTTGCCGGTGAGGAGGAACAGGCGACGCTCGTTGACGTGGTAGAGGCAGGCGCCAACGGCTACCTGACCAAGGAAAGCCCGCTCGCGGATCTGATCGCCGCGACGAGAGAGGTCTGTCGGGGGGACACGGTGATCCCCGGCCGCATGCTCGGGCAACTGATCGCCGGGCTGATGGATCGGCGCCGGGACCAGCAACAGATGTTCGAGCGCCTTTCTCGTCTGACGCCACGTGAGCGGGAGGTCCTGGAACTGTTGGGAAGGGGAGCGAACAGCAAGAAGATCGCCTGGGTCCTCATGATCAGCCCCGAGACGGCCAGGACGCACGTGCAGAACTTGCTCGGAAAGTTGGGCGTGCACTCTCGACTGGAAGCAGCGGCCTTCGCCACGCAACAGAGTCGGACCGGTGTCACGTCCGGCCCCATGGTTCCCCGCTCGTGACGCGCCCGTGGAGTCGAGCACCCCGGGGGGCGCAGGCGCGTTCGCGAACGAGGACCTGACCCCAGGACATATCGGGAGCTCCAAGGCTCCGAGCCCGTCCGTTGACCCTTCGCACCCCCGTGGGTATCCTGTTAGCACTCGCGAGGCGCGAGTGCTAACCGCCCGCAGGACGCCACGGAGCACGGCAAGGAGGTAGGGATGGCCAAGTTCAATCTGAAGCCCCTGGAGGACAGGATCGTCGTCCAGCCCCAGGAGGAGGAGGAGACGACCGTCTCCGGCATCGTGATCCCCGACACGGCCAAGGAGAAGCCCCAGGAGGGCAAGGTCGTTGCGGTGGGCCCGGGCCGGTTCGAGGAGGGCCAGCGGGTACCGATCGACGTCAAGGTCGGCGACAGCGTCATCTATTCGAAGTACGGCGGGACCGAGGTCAAGGTCGAGGGCGAGGAGTACCTGATCCTCTCGGCTCGCGACGTCCTGGCCGTCATCGACAAGAAGTAGCCAGTTCCGTTCGTCCGGGGGCTCGGGCGCGAGGCGCCCGGCCCCCGATCC
>DASYVD010000093.1:0-3152 GCA_036000545.1 Actinomycetota bacterium
AGCCGGATAGGAACCCCAGCAGGCACCCGTCCCCTTCCCGATGCTCAACATCGACCCGATTGTGGCCTCCCCGCTGCCCGGCGGTCAAGCCGAGGCGGGCCCGAGACTGCGGGCATCTATCCCCCGGGCTCGTCGCCGAGGAGGATCGCCTCCTCGGTGTCCGGGTCCCAGTCCGTGGTCTCCGCACGGGCCACCGACGTCCGGTGGAGGTCCTCCTCGGGCGCCCCGCACGCGTAGCAGACCTTGGGGTGCTGCCCGGGCTCCTGCCCCTCGCTCATCCTCGTCAGGAGTCGCGTGTGTAGCTCCTGGGTCTTGCCGCTTCGGACCTGGTCTCGCTCCGGCAGGATGTGGTCCAAGGTGGCGCGGGCCCCTGGCACGTCAGGCCTCCCGTCCTCCACCTGGTCGACGAGCTTCCGGTACAGCTTCGTAAGATCGGAGATCACCGACGTGGGGTACTCGCGCCCCTGGATCTTCAGGGTGGTGACCCCGAGGGACATGTACCGAGGGATGTCCTCGAGCAGCTGATAGATCTCGTTGTTGCTCTTGTCGAGGTAGTCAATGACTGGGCGGGGGAAGCGCTCGGCGATCTCGGGGATGTGGGTGCCCAGGCACGGCCGGTAGCACACCCCGCCCTTATCCGGGTTGCCGATCAGCTTGATGCGGTGGCTCCCGTCTGAGTCGTGGACCACCTCCTCCTCGAAGTACGGTTCGAAGTAGTCGTACAGACGGCACCCGCCCACTCCCGTCACGCACCGGTTGGAGTGGATCAGCAATTCCACGCCGATCCCCACCTCGTCGGCCTCCCGCTTGAGAACGGCGATGCGCTCGAAGTTGTTGAGGGCCGTGGACGCCACGAACTGTGTCGCCCCGGCCTCCTTGACCTGCTCCATCCGCTTTCGGTTCCGAACGTTACAGCCGACGCTGGCGTGGATGGTGATTTGCGGGAACCGGTCGTGGACGACCCGCATGGCCCCGGGCGTCTTCATGATGAAGCCGTCCACGTCCCAGGCGGCGTAGGCTTCGACCTTCCCGAGCATGTCCCCATGGTCGGCTGACTCGATGTCTGCGTTCAGCGCCACCCGGAGCTTCGACCCGCCGTCGTGGGCCATCCGGACCGCCTCGCGGACCTCATGGTGCTGGAGCTCGTAGCGGGACTCCCGCCGACTCCACCCCAGCGGCCCGACGTACACGGAATCTGCCCCCGAGTCCACGGCGTGCTGGACCATGTCGAGGGATCCACCGGGAGAAAGCAACTCGACCATAGCTACACCTCCGGGACCAGGGCGTCGCTGCCACTCTCGCCGTCACCGGTGGAGGGTGTCAAGTTTGTTAAAGACGTCAAGCGTCCCCTCCTTCTCTAGGCGAAGTCCCGACGCCAAGTTGATCCCTCCGTTGAAGCCATCACCTTCCTCGTGGCGGGCCACTTGACCGGAGCCCGTGGCAGGAGTATTTTACCAATCAGTTATTTAACGGGAGGGTTGAATGCCAACGACGGCCGATCGGCTGGACAGCACATTCGCGGCCCTTGCGGATCCCACCCGTCGGGCCATCCTCGCCCGGCTGGCGGCGGGGGAGGCCACCGTCACTGAGCTGGCGAAGCCGTTCGAGATGAGCCTGCCGGCGGTCTCGAAGCACCTGAAGGTGCTCGAGCGGGCGGGGCTCATCGCGCGAGGCCGGGAGCGGCAGTGGCGGCCCGCCCGGCTCGAGGCGGCGCCGCTCAAAGACGTCGCGGAGTGGGCCGAGCGGTACCGGCGGTTCTGGGAAGAGAGCTACGACCGGCTGGACGAGTACCTGGAGGAGCTCCGGGGGAGGGGAAAGGAGAAGGGCGATGGGGGAAAGCGGTAGCAACAAGCTCACGGTGACGACGCCGTCGGATACGGAGATACAGATGACCCGCGTCTTCGACGCGCCGCGCGACCTCGTGTTCGAGGCGCACACCTCCTGCGACCACATGTCGAACTGGTGGGGTCCGAGGAAATACGACATCGCGAGCTGCGAGATGGACTTCCGCCCGGGGGGCAAGTGGCGGATCGTGCACCGGGGTCCCGACGGCGAGGAGTACGGCTTCCACGGCGAGTTCCGCGAGATCGTCCGGCCCGAGCGCATCACCTGGACGTTCGAGTTCGAGGGCATGCCCGGTCAAGTCTCGGTCGAGACCCTGACGCTCGAGGAGCACGACGGCAAGACCAGAATCACGGCCACCGCTGTCTACGACTCGGTCGAGGCCCGGGACGGGATGATCGAATCGGGGATGGAGTCCGGTGCCGCCGAGAGCTACGACCGGCTGGGCGAGTACCTGGAGGTCCTCAAGGGGCGCGCGGAAGGCTGACGAACCCCACCGAAACCTCGGTTCGATCAGCGAAGGCATACTGAACGGCGATGGGTGAGGTGGAGGTCCGCCCGCTCCGCGGAGAGGAACTGGAGGCGTTCCTCCCGCTGGTCCAAGGCTACCAGGGCTTCTACGGCGCGGAGCCGGATGCGGCGCGCAACCGGCGTTTCTTCGCCCAGTTCCTCTACCCGAGCGACCAGGGGCTTCTCCTGGGTGCGTGGGCGGGCGGGGAGCTGGTGGGGTTCGCCACGCTGTACTGGTTCCACAGTTCCACCAAGGCGGCAGACAGCGTGCTGATGAACGACCTGTTCGTGCGGGAGGACGTTCGCGGCGGAGGCGTCGGTCGGGCGCTCATCCGGGCCGCCCTCGACGAGACGCATCGGCGTGGGGCGGCGCACCTCGAGTGGTACACGGGACCTGACAACCTGGCAGCGCAGCGACTCTACGATTCGATCCACGGCGCCAGCCGTTCCACGTGGTACGCCTACCAGATCGACCTTGAAGGGCTCGAATAGTCTCTGCGAATTTCTCCCCGATCGCCCCGGAGGTACCCTGCCCATGGGAATGGCCGACGCCAACGAACACTTCGATCGCCTGTACGGGCTCCCGCTCGACGAGTTCACTTCCGCCCGGGACCGGCTGAGCTCGGAGTTCCGAGACCAGGGAGAGAGCGACGCCGCGGCCCGGGTGAAGAAGCTCCGCCGGCCCACCGTGTCCGCGTGGGTCGTCAACCAACTGGTCCGGAACCACCGGAGCGAAGTCCAGGAGCTGCTGTCGGTGGGGGACGACGTGCGGGCGGCGCAGCGAGCCGCGCTGTCCGGGG
>DASYVD010000094.1:0-39253 GCA_036000545.1 Actinomycetota bacterium
CAACCTCGATCAGGCGACCCGCCTCCTGACGACATTTCGGCCGGACCTCGCTGTCGTCGGCCAGGCCGCCGGGTCGCCGCAGCTGTTCCGACGATTGGAGCGAAGAGGTGTCCCCGTCGTCCTCGTCGACGCCTCCGATGGTCTTGGCCGAGTGGGTGAGCTCCGGATGGTCGTGGCGGCCCTGCTCTCCCCGGTCAAGCCCGACCTCATGCCGAGCGTCGTGGATCTCACCAGGGAGGAGGCGACCGACGAGGACATCCTCGAGGTCGGGCCGGTGCGCCTGGACCGAGTCGCTCGGGTCGCATTCGTCGACGATGAACGAGTCGAGATCCCCCCCATGGAGTTCGCCATACTGGAGGAGCTGGTCATGCACGCGGGAGAGCCCGTCCCCGCAGAGACGCTCCGGCGCCGACTCTGGCCTGAGGATGCCCCGGCCACGAGCGATGACGTCCACCGTCACGTCTATCGTCTCCGAAGGCTGATCGGCGACCAGGAACGCCTGCATCCGTTGATCACGAATCGGCGCGGCTACGGTTACGTGCTCGATGTTCTGGACGCCGCCCCATCGAGGGAACCTTTGCCTCGGTGGGCGATGGGCCAGCAGAGCGAGGCCGCTTCCGAAGGCTGATCGGGTTCTCGGAAAACGGTTACGAGCCGCCCGATCGAGCCTCCGCTCGCTTCCCGATATAGCGAGCGATCCCCATGGCGTTCATCTCGTAGCCCGACGCGAGCTCGTATCGGTCCTCGAGCGCCTCGTGCCCCTCGCCGTCGGCCGGGTTGATCTCCGACAGCGTCCGGGCCCGGAGGATCCGCACGATCTCTGCCATCTCCTCGGTCTGCTGGAGGCCCTCCTCGACCGCTGCGGTCCACTTCCGCATGCGATGGATCACCAGCTGGCAGAGGTGGGGGACCTCTTTGGCCGGTCCGAAGTGGCTGAACAGGACGAGGGGCGGCTCGCGGGCGGCGATCCGTTCCACGCTGGTCACTGCCTGCTCCAGATCGAACTCGGGTAGGGGCATGGCGGGGCGCAGGATGCGCACGTCCGGCAGGAAGATACCCAGCGCGTCACCGACGAACGCGCTTCCGGTGCGGGAGTCGAACAGGGCGACATGGTGACTCGCGTGCCCGGGCGTGTAGAGGACCTCGATGTGACGGTTTCCCAGCCGTACGCGGTCTCCATCGGAGAGCGAACGCATCCGCTCTGCCTGGACCGGCTCGACGGGGCCGAAGAGCTCCCGCAGCCGACCCTCGCTGCCGTAGACCCGGGCCGCGCTGGCGAGCAGCTTGGACGGCTCGGCAAGGTGGGGCACGCCCCGCTCGTGGACCCACACGGTCGCTCGAGGAAAGTGGCGAGCGAGCGTGCCGGCCCCGCCCGCGTGGTCCAGATGGATGTGGGTGACCACGATGTGGGCGAGGTCGGTGGGCCCGACTCCCAGATCGCGGAGCCCTTCTATCACCGCGTCGCGTGAGGTGCTGGGCCCCGTCTCCACCAGCGCCGGCTCCGCAGCCTCGACGAGATAGGCGGACGTCACCCTCTCCCGTCCGCACATGACCGTGTCGATGGCCCGAATGCCGTCGGCAGCCTGGAAGGTGATCGGCATGCATGCAGTCTATCGGGGGGCCCGGCCGTGTCGGTGGGGCCCCGTAGCATCCTTCCGGAAGGAGGTGGCGCATGGTCACGGTCAACGTGGTCGTGCTCGCCGGTCGGCTCTCCGTGGACCCCGAGGTCCTGGAGATGCCCTCGGGCGACAAGGTGGCCAAGCTCCGCCTCCAGGTCCCCGAGGCCGGAAAGCGCGTTCTCCCTCTCCCGGTCATGGCCTGGGACTCCAGGGCCCGCCGCGGTTGCGAGCGCCTGACCAAGGGCGATGCCGTGATGGTCCGAGGACACCTGGTCCGGAGGTTCTTCCGGGGACAGGGGGGCGGGAGATCGGTGATGGAGGTGGTGGCCAGCGAGGTGAAGAAGCTGCCCGAACAGGACGGAGAGGACTGAGCAGCGGGCGGACGCCGCACGCCCGGCGGCGGCAGGGATACGCTCTCCAGGTGGGGAATACTAGGGCGGGACGTTTCCCCGAGGTGGAGGCGACATGAGGCAGCCCGATCTGCGGGTTCGGTATGGCCGGCTCCTGGGTCTGCTGTTCTGCGTAGCGGGGTTCATCACCATCGCTCTGGGCTGGAACGGCATGGCCCGGGAAGCGTGTCCGGACTGCCAGCTCCCGTACATCGTGTCCGGCGGTGCCGGTGGGGTGGCCCTGGTCCTGTTCGGGGTGGGCCTCCTGGTCCTGGCCCAGCTTCGGGCAGAGCGCCTCCGCCTTGCCGAGCAGATCGCCGAGGCCGTCCGGCCGCTGGTCCACGCCACCGCCGAGGACGGATCCGCGGATGGAAAGGTGGTGGCGGGGAAGTCCACGTTCCACCGACCCGGCTGCAGCCTGATCAAGGACAAGTCGGATCTAGACGAGATGTCGCCGGCGGCGGCACGTGCCAAGGGTCTGGTGCCCTGCCGGGTGTGCAACCCTGCCGAGGCTGAGGCGCCCGTAGCGGGCTAGGCTGGCGCTCCCAGGTAGGCTCGCCGGAGCTCGCCCTGCTCGAGGATCTCGGGCCCCGTTCCCTCGTAGCGGATCCTCCCCTTCTCCATCACGAAGGCGCGGCTGGTGATGCGAAGGACTCCGGCGTTCTGCTCGACCATGAGGACGGTCACGCCCTCCTCGTTGATCCGCCGAACGGTGTCGAACACCTCGTGGGCGAGCTTGGGGGAGAGACCGAGGGAGGCCTCGTCGATCAGGAGCAGCCGAGGGCTGGCCATGAGCCCCCGGGCGATGGCCAGCATCTGCTGCTCGCCCCCCGAGAGCGTTGCCCCGGGCTGGTCTCGCCGCTCCGCGAGCTGGGGGAAGATCTCCCACACCCGCCGGAGGTTCTTCTTGACCAGACCCCTGCTTCTACGGCGGGACCACGCGCCCAGGCGGAGGTTGTGCTCGACCGTCAGGCCGGGAAAGACGTGCCTGCCCTCGGGGATGAGGACCAGTCCCCGCCTCACCAGGGCCCGAGGGTCGTGGCCGGTCACCGGCCCACCGTCGTAGACCACTCGCCCGCTCCACGGCCGGAGCAGCCCGGCGATCGACAGGAGCGTGGTGGTCTTCCCGGCGCCGTTCAGACCCATGATCACTGCGGTCGCTCCCTCCTCCACCCGGAGGTCCACCCCGTGCAGGACGGGGATGGTCCCGTAACCCGTGCGGAGGTCTTCGACCTCAAGAAGCGGCATCGGCCTCATCTCCCAGATACGCGGCCACCACCTCGGGGTGACGCTGGATCTCTGAGGCCGACCCCTTGGCCAGGAGCTTCCCGAAGTTCAGCACGTAGACGTAGTCGCACACTCCGACCACCAGGGGAACGTGGTGCTCGATCATGAGGATCGTCAGGTTCAGCGAATCCCGGAGGAACCGAAGGGTCTCTCCGAGGCGATGAGCTTCTTCAGGCCCCATGCCGGACGAAGGCTCGTCGAGCAGCAGCACGTCGGGGTCGGTGGCCAGAGCCATGGCGAGGTCGCACAGCTTCTGGACCCCGTAAGGGAGCCCCCCGACGGGCTCGTCGGCGAGGGGCAGCAGCCCGATGAAGTCCAGGATCTCGTGGGCGTTCGCCCGGAGGTCGCGCTCCTCAATAAAGGAGACGGGCGACCCCAGAAGGCCGGAGAAGGCGCCGTACCGGACGTGAGCGTGCTGCGCGGTCATGACGTTCTCCATGACCGTGAGCGAGCGCATCACTCCGAGGTTCTGCCAGGTGCGGCCGATCCCCATGGCCGCCCGGCGGTGGGTGGCCGATCGCGTGACGTCTTTGGCCCGGTACGTCACCGTCCCCTTGTCGGGGCGGTAGATCCCGGTCAGGCAGTTGAAGAGCGTGGTCTTCCCGGCCCCGTTCGGGCCGATCAACCCGACGATCTCCCACTCGCCCACGTCGAGGCTCACGTCGTCCAGGGCCCGGAGACCGCCGAAGCGCTTCGAGAGATCGCGGACCTCGAGCACCTGTGCCATCAGACCCGCTTCTCCTTCTTCTCTCGCCCCCGACGGTGCTTGTGCTCGAGGAACCGCCCGCCTGCCAGCCACCGTCGGATCGGCATCAGCTGTTGGCCGATGCCGCCGGGGTAGAGCGTCAGCGTGAGCAGCAGCAGGAAGGCCCCGAAGAGCGGAGACAGGATGATGACCAGAACGTCGCCCACCAGCGGAAGATGCCACGTGCTTCCCCCGGCGATGTCCGCGACGACGAAGTCGAACAGGGCGAAGAAGGCGGACCCGATGACGACACCGGCCCGAGAGCCCAGGCCACCGACGACGGCCATGAGCACCCAGATCAGAGGCCGGCCGCCGGGGAGAAGTTGGAAATCCTCGGCCTGCACGAGCTGGTTCCAGTGGGCGAACAGGGAGCCGGCCATCCCGGCCATGAACCCACCCACCACGAACGCCAGGAGCTTGAACGCCGTGACGTTGATCCCCAGGGTGGCCGCCACCCGCTCGTCGTTCCGGAGGGCGACGATGGCTCGCCCCGCCTTCGTCCTCAGCAGCCGCCAGTCGACGAGGAGCGAGCCAGCCAGCACCGCCAGGCACAGATACACGTAGGCCAGGTCCGACTGGAACAGCGCGGGCCGCGGAGCCGCGGCTCCCGCCCCGCCCCCGGTGAATCCCCGGATCCCGAAAATCGTGTTCTCGGCCATCAGCCCGAACGCCAGCGTGATCAGGGCGAGGTACAGGCCCCGGATCCGGAGGGCGACCAGGCCGAGGATGAGGGCGAGGAACGCTCCCGTCAGCCCCGCCGCCAGGAAGCCGGCTCCGAAGTTGAACCGGGCCACCACGTAGGCGGACATGAACGCACCGATCCCGACGAAGGCCTGGTGGCCGAGGGAGATCTGCCCGGCGTGCCCGGTGATGACGTTCACCGACAGGCCGATCACGGCGAAGATGACCGCCAGGGCCATCCGACTCCGCCACACGTTGTCCAGCGGGATCGGGAGGAGCAACACGCCGACGGCGATCAGGATCGCTACCGTGATGCGGGCGGCGAGGCCCACCCGGGAAGGGCGAAACGCGTGGACCGGGGCGGCGGCTGGGGACGCCTCCGAGAGCAGGGATGCGGTGGCCGGGGCTCGGGACGGGGCCCCCTTCGTCTCCGTCGGCCGGGTCACCGTGGGGGCGTTCCCCGAGTCGGGGATCCTGACGACCTCGGTCGCTTCCTCCGGCTCGTGGGGGTCGTCACCCACCCGAGCGCTCCTGGTGGCCACTAGGCCTCCTTCCCCAGCAACCCTTGGGGCCTGATCAGGAGCACCAGGAGGAGCAACGCGAACACCGTGAGCTCCGAGGGTCCGGGCAACGCCAGGCGCTGCCCGAGGAAGTAGATCCCCAGGTTCTGGGCCACCCCGACGAGGACACCACCGATGAACGCCCCGGGCAGGCTGGTCATCCCGCCCAGGACCGCTCCGGCGAACGCAGGGACAAGCCAGATGGTGGTCATGAATCCCGGGGTGAGCCCGCTGATCGGCCCGGCCACGATACCGGCGATCCCACCCAGGAGGGCGGCGAACCCCCAGATGAACCGGGACATCGCGGGGAGGCTGATCCCTACGATGCGCGTGGCCAGAGGGTCCTGCGAGGTCGCCAGCACCGCGAGGCCCAGGTTCGTGCGAGAGAAGAACGCCCACAGGGCGAGGGCGAAGGCGCCCAGGATCACCAGGGCCAGGATCTGCTGCGGCTGGATCGCCGTGTCGAAGATGATCAGCGGCTTGCCGCCGATCGCGGGAGCCAGGACCCGGACCTCCGGCTTCCCCACCACGAACATGGTGCCGACGATGAACAAGGCCACGCCGACCGTTGCCACCAACAGGGTGATTCGGGAAGCGTGGAACAGCGGCCGCACCACCAGCCGCTCCACGATCAGCCCCAATGCCACCGCCGCCACCAGACCGACTGCCACGGCAAGCCCGTAAGGGGCATTGCCGTTCGAGTGGAAGAACCACACCACGTAGGCGGCGACCGTACCGAACTCGCCCTGGGCGAAGTTGAAGACGTGAGCGCCCTTGTACACGAGGACGATCCCGACGGCCAGAAGACCGTAGATGGCTCCGGTGAACAGCCCGATCACCAGGAACTGTCGCACCGCTCTGCCGCCTTTCCTAGAACGAGCTCACGAAGGCCTGCCTGGTCACGTAGTACCCGGCCTGGTTGCCCCGGCGCCGGCACACGTTTTCCAGGACGCTGAGGTTGAGCGCGCCGAAGTGGTCTCGCGGAGAGTACCGAGCGTCGGGGAACACCCCCGAGCGAACGTTGGCACGGGAGGTCGAATAGACGAAGCCCTCGCGGGTCAGGTTCTTGCCCGCCTTGAACAGCAGCTGATGGAGCGACTTGGACAGGCCCCACAGCAGCCACTCGATGTCGTCCTGCCCACCGGCGGCGCGGAACCCGGGGTCGTACCGATCGGAATCCTGGAACGCGGGGGCGGGGGAGAAGAACCGCGCTCCCCGCGTGGCCTGGTCTCCCTCGCACCCCGTCGAGGCCACCTGGTCGAGGCCCATGGTGATGCCCACGCCCACGTACCGGGGGCGGCACTGGGCCGCCTTGGCCATCTCCAGGTAGTAGGTCGGTGCCGTCAGCGGGAAGACCGCGTCGTAGTTCTTCTGAGTGGCCGTGCACAGGTTCTGGGCGACGCTCCAGCCGCGCTCGTTCTTGCCCGGGCGGAACACCCGGACCCCGGGGTAGGCCTGGGTGAACGCGGACACAGCGTCGTCGAAGTTCGCCGTATCCGTGGCCACCATGGCCACCCGAGAAGCGTCGTGCACGTTGAGGACCTTCTTGATGTAGCTGGCCAGGATGCGGGACTGCTCCGGGTACGACATCGAACCGGCGAAGTAGTTCCACAGGCTCCGCAGCCCCACCTCGGTCACGCCGGCGGACAGGTAGGGCACTCCTGCCCCGGCGGCGTACTGGGCGCAAGCCTGGATCTGATCCGTGCCCCCGCCCCCGATGAGGAGGAACACCCTCTCCCTTTCGACCATCTCCTGGCAGACCTGCTTGGCGTGGGAAGGGTTGTACTGGTCGTCCCGGAACTCCACGATCACGCGGCGGCCGTAGATCCGGACGGGGTTGCCGTTGTTCCCGTGATCCCAATAGAGCTCCTTGCCGTGCTCGAACGAGCTGGCTCGCAGGGGGGCGGCGCCGGTGAGCGGGGCGTGGATGCCGATCTTGATCGTGGTGGCGCTCACTCCGGTGCTGTCGCCGCCGGCCGCTGCGCCGCCGCCCGACCCGCCGCCACCGGGGACACCGGGGGCGCCGGTCCCCGAGGCCCCGGCTCCCGTTCCGGCGCCCGTGCCCGTCCTCGCGTTTCCGGTGGTCCCCGCGGGGCCCGACAGGCCCGGGGCGGCCTCACCGGGAGCCACCCCCTCCTCGACGGCCTGCTGCAGGGCCGCCTCGTGGACTCCCGGCCACTGCCCGCAAGCGGCCGCCAGGAAAACGAACGCCGCCACCGCCACCACGGAACGCCTGGTCATCGCCCTCTCACCGCCCTCGCGATCGCCCCGGCGAGGGACCCGATCCCGCCCACGACCCTGCCCGTGCCTTTCCCCACGGCTCCGGCCGCCCGACCGATCCCGCGCCAGGCACCCTGGAGGCCGTGAAGCGTCCGGATCAGCGGGTCCACCGGTTCCTCCAGCGGTCTGCCACGCCGTTCCGCGTTCAGTCGTCGGATGGCTACCACCGCCCCTTCCGAGCGGATCCCCCGAGTCGGCTCGAGGACCACCGGGCGGACCGCCGCCCAGGCCAGGAGCCCGATCGGGATGAGCAACCAGACATACCAGGGAGCCCGAGGCTGGGCCTGCGCCACAGGCTCGGCCTGGATCGACTCGCCTGGAGGCTCGGGCGCGGCGGGCTTCCCTCCGCCGGGCTGCTTGCCGAAGTCGGAGGAAGGGGGCGCGGGGGCGCCGCCACCGAAGGCAGGTGGGGGTGGGGCGGGAGGAGGTGGCGCCGGCGGGGCCAGGATTGACGGCTCGCCGGGTGTGTACGTCAGGCTGAGGACAGCACGGTTTCGGGTCTGCCTGCTCTCATCCCCGGGCGTGGCCTGATTGTCCCGGCTGGGGATCTTCACGTTGATCTGCCAGCTTTCGGTGGCCGCGGCGTTCTGGGGAACGACGCCCACGAGCATCACGCCGTTGTTGGACCCGGACGGATCCTCACCCCAGGGTCGCGCCACCGGGGTCAGGTTGAACGTCCACCTTGGCGTGTCGGACCTCGCGTTGCGCTTTCCCTTCACGCAGCCGCTGTCGGCGTAGTTGGGCTGGGTGTCCCACTTCTCCGCCTCTCCGCCCGGCCAGAACTCGTCGATCGGGCAGGCCTGGATGACCTTCCCCCTGGTGTTGTACGCGGGTTGCTCGTTCGGATCCGACACTTCCGCGATGGTGAGCACCGCCCTGGTGATGGTCGATCCGGGGGTCACGCCCCGGCTGCTGAGGTCGAAGTAGATGGCGGAGATCCGCTCGAGCTTGCCCCCCTCCACCGCGACCGGCAGGGTGTCGCGGTTCTGAGGGCTTCGGAGCCGCGCCCGCTGCGAGATGGGGCCGGCCCCGACCTCCTCGTCGACCTGCTTGTTCCAGTACCAGGACGAGCGGTCGGTCCCGTCGGTGAAGGGGATCTGTTGGGTGGCGGCGAGGGCCGGCGTTGCCGGCACGAGCACAACCAATGCCACGGTGAAGGCCAGGAGCCGAGCCGCCACCCTCATCTGGCTCCCCTCCCTCGAAGCAGGGACTTACCCACATCTCCCACGCCTGTATCCCTGAACCCATCAGGCAGGCTGCCATCAGCCCGCCTGTCACACCTGTTACTTAGCCGCCCGGGTCCCGGACTCCTGCCGGGGGAAGAGAAAGAGCGATTGGGGCGGAACGGGCCTGGCGCCCGCGCCAGGCCAGGGGCCGATCGCGCCTTCGGAGCCTCAGTCCAGAGGCCGGACCACCATGCCCGTTCTCGGCTTGGGCCAGAAGTAGGTCGACTTCTGTGGGAGGCGGCCGCCGGAAGCGATCACCGAACGGATCTCCTCCACCCGGGCGGGAGGGAGGAACAGGGCGACGTCGGCGGCGCCGGAACGGACCGCTTCCTCGGCCGCGGAGGCGTCTGGCATGTAGCGCAGCTCCCTGAGTCCGTCCATTGGGTCCAGGAGCTCCCGGTGGAGAGCCGTCACGGCGGGTGGGTCGCCGTCGAGGGCTCCGACCAGGTACTCGAGCCGACCTCTCCTGCGGACGGCCGCGCCGAACCGCAGGCCCCCTTCGGCCAGCCAGACCAGGACCTCGGCCAGGTCTCGGACCCCCTGCCCCGGCAGCTCCGGGATCGGGTCGACCCGGGCCACCCGATGGATCGGCAGGACCGGGGGGTCTTCGGCGACGGCGTCGACCACGAGCATCATCACGGCGTCCCAGAGACCGGGTCCGCGCTCTCCGTGCGCCTCCCCCCGGAACGCCAGGGCGGTCTGGTAGCGATGATGGCCGTCCGCCACCAGGAGCGGCCGCTCTCGATGCCACGCCGCGAGGTCCTCCGCCGGGTCCTCGATCCACAGCCGATGGACCACCCCGGCCTCGTCGGTGACCTCACGGTCGGGGTCCCGGCGGGCGGCACGGTCGACGACGGCGGCCTGGGCCGCGCTCGGGCCGTCGCACACCGCGTAGATCGGGGAGATGTTCGCCAGGGTGGCGCGCAGGAGCGCCAGTCGATCCTCCACCGGAGCGGCCATGGTGCGCTCGTGCGGCAGAACACCCCTGCCCCATGGCTCCAGCCCCACCTCCATGATCACGCCGCGAACCGCCCGCGCGGATCCCTGGTGAACGAACCGCATCTCGTAGGGATACAGGGCGGGACGCCCGACCGGGGTGAGCGCCCCCTCCTGCCGCCACCGGCGGAACAGCTCGCCGGCCCTCGTATACTTGTCCCGGGAGCCTCCGCGTTCCTGGCCAAGGTCGACTAGGGCGATGTTGTAGGGGCTCGAGCGGTGGAGGCGTTGCAGCTCGTCGCGCCCGATGATGTCGTAGGGAGGGGCCGTGACCGCTGCGAGGTCACCGACCCTCGCCGGGTCGAACAGGAGCGCTTCGAACGGCGCCACGCTGGGCACAAAGCCTGTATAGAACAACCCACGATGGAAGCGCGACAGCCGAGCGAGTCGACGTACGACCTCCTGATCAAGGCCCGCCGGTTCCTGGCCTCCGGCCACCCGCACCAGGCCGTGGTCATTTTGCAAAGGGCCAAGCTGGCGGAGCCCGAAAAGGGCTCGATCCGCGAGGCACTCGGCCGAGCCCTGTACATGACCGGGCGGTGGGCAGAGGCCCGGCGGGAGTTCGCCAAGGCCGTGGCGATCGATCCGGTGAACCACTACGCGCACTTCGCCCTGGGCCTCACCTGTGCCCGCACCGGGGAGATGACCCGGGCGGTCGCCCATCTCAAGCTGGCCGTGGCCATGTCGCCGCGCGAGGAGTACCAGAAGGCGCTCGAGCGCCTCACCGGCTAGCCAGGCTGTTTCCGGGACTCCCTCCTCCTATCCGTTACCTCATCACGTCGTGGCGGACCCTCTCGGGGCAGGGAAGGTCTTCGCGGTGCAGGCAGAGAACCCACTGGGTGATGGGATCGGCGACCCGGCGCGGGCTCGTCCGCTGGCTGGTGGCGTTTCTGGGGGTGGCGGGGGTCGTGTCCGCCCCTCCGGCCGGGGGGCAGGAGCCATTCAGCGGCACCGTCACGGGGCTCGAGTGCGACGGCGATTCGACGCGTCGCTTTTGCACGGGGTTCCTCGCGGGGATCGATGGGACGGCGCTGGACGTGGACCTCGCCCTCCCGGCGGCGGGACGGTATCCCTTGATCGTGGTGGTTCACGGTTGGGGAGGGAGCAAGGGAAGCGGTGAACCCTCGTCGTCGTATCCGGGCGACGAGTTCTTCACCGGCCGCGGTTACGCGGTGATGCGCTACTCGGCCCGCGGGTTCGGCAAGTCGTGGGGACAGACACACCTGGCCAGCCTCGACGTCGAGATCCGCGATCTTCAGTCGCTGGTGTCGGCGGTCGTGGATGACGACCGATTCGCCGTGATCCCCGGTCGGGTGGGGGTGACCGGTGCCTCCTACGGAGGAGGACACTCGTGGCTGATCGCCACTCGGCCCCGGTGGATGACACCGGAGGGAACCGCGGTCCGGGTCGCGGCCGTGGCCCCCATCGCCCCGTGGACGGATCTCGTCTACTCATTGATTCCCAACGGAAGGCCCAGTCGATCGACCGCCGTCGTGGGTACCATGAAGCTGACCTACGTGAACGCTCTCTTCGCGAGCGGTGTGCGCGAGGATCCGGAGCGTCCCTACCCGAACTACATCCCGCTCCTTCCCGAGCTGTACGCTCGGTTCACCGCGGGTGAACCGTACGAGGCCGGAGGCGTCCGCGACCCGGTCGTCGAGGAGGGGGAGCGGCAGCTCACCACCCTTCGCTCACCGGCCTGGCAGCGGCGCTGGCTTCTGGGGCTCCGCTCGAACAGATCACTCTGGGTACCCGTGTTGGATGTCCAAGGATGGACGGATGATCTGTTCCCCGCGGCGGAGTCGCTTCGCATGTACCGGCTGCTGAAACGGGTCAGCACCGAGTACCCGATCAAGCTCTACTTCGGGGACATCGGTCATCCCCGAGCAGCCAACAAGCCGGCAGAGGTCGACGTGGTCCGGGGGATGCTCGCGGACTGGTTCGATTACTGGCTCAGGGGGAAGGGGACTCGACCTGCCTACGACGTCACGGCAGCAACAACCACGTCCGGACGCCGGTTCGCCCGTTCGCTACTGATCCACGCCGCCCGGCCCGGGGGCCTCGCCGGCGGTGCCGTCCGCTTGGCTGCCAGCGGACCGTTTGTCCTTGCCAACCAGCCGGCTCAAACGGGAGGGCTCGCCGCCGACCCGATCGTGGACGTCGCGGCGGGAAGTCTCGTCGACCCGCTGGCCCCCAGGCTCGTGGAAGCCCAGGGACTGCCGACCGGTGGAACCCTGATGGCCTGGCCCGTCGGGCGCATCTCCACCGGATCGAGGTGGCTGTGGTACGTCGGCCAGGGACAGGTGCGCTTGCGAGGCACCGTGGCGGGGACGGATGTCCAGTACGGGGTTCGTCTGTGGGACCGGGCTCCGGACGGCTCGGTGCACCTGGTGGACAGAGGGACCTTCAAGCTCCTAGGCCCGCCGGGAGACTTCGACGTGAGGATCCCGCTGTTCGGCAACTCGTGGCGGTTCGCCGCCGGGCATGAGCTGCTCTTGGAGGTCGCAAACGTCGACGCCCCGTTCCTTCGCCCCAACAGCCTGGCATCGACCACCGCGGTCAGCTCGGTCAGCCTTCGCCTGCCCGTACGGGGCTGACACCCTCGATCCGCGCGAGCCCGGCTCCTTCGACTACCGTAGCGGCGTGACAGCTCTGGCCGATGGCTACGAGGCGTTCATCCTTGACCTGGACGGCGTGGTGTACCGAGGGGACGAGCCCGTCCCCGGAGCGGCCGAGGCCATAACCGCGCTCCGCGAACGCGGGCGGCGGATCGTGTTCCTCACCAATAACTCGGCGAGGACGCCGGAGATGGTCGCGGAGAAGCTGGCCCGACTCCGGATCTCCTCCGACCCCGAGGAGGTCGTGACCTCAGCCCAAGCGGCGGCGACGCTCGTCGCCGACACCGTGGGGTTGCCCGCCACAGCGTTCGTCATCGGGGAGGAAGGAGTACGGAGGGCCCTGACCGAGGCCGGGCTCGAGGTCCTTGACGGGCGGCCGGATCGGGCTGACGTGGTGGTGGTCGGGTGGGACCGGGGCGCCGACTACGACAAGCTGCGGAGGGCGGCCCTCCTCGTGCAGCGAGGAGCCAGACTCGTGGCCACCAACGCGGACGCCTCCTACCCGGCCCCCGGGGGCGAGCTGTGGCCCGGGGCGGGGGCGCTCCTGGCTTCGGTGGAGACGACCACCGGGGCCCGGGCCGAGGTGGCTGGGAAGCCCCATCGCCCTTTGTTCGACGAGGCCGTTCGTCGGGCCAAGACGAGCCGGGCCCTGGTGGTGGGCGATCGCATCGAGACCGACGTCGAGGGGGCCGTCCGCTCCGGCCTGGACGCGGCTCTGGTGCTATCGGGGGCCGCCGGCCCGGGGGACCTGCTGGACGCCGGGGCCCTCCCAGTGGCCGTGCTGGAAGATCTCGGAGGCGTGCTGGCGGAGCGGCCCGCGGCCCGGGTCCGGGAGGCGGGCTCTGGGGACAGGGACCGGGCCGCCGCCCTGGTGCGCTCGGCGGGGCTGGAGGTCATCCCCGACGACGCCGAGAGCGGCAGGATCTTCGTCGCGCAGGATGAGGATGAGGAACTGCTGGCAACGGCGGCGTGCGAGCGGCAGGGGAGCGAGGCGTACCTCCGCTCGGTGGCGGTTCGGGACGACCTCCGAGGGAGCGGACTGGGAACCCTGGTGGTGGCGGCGGCCGCGCAGGCGGCGGCCGACGATGGTGTCGAGCGATTGTTCCTCTACACGAGGGATGCCACGACGTTCTTCGGCCGGCTGGGGTTCGAGGCGCTGGACGCCTCCCAGGCCCCCCGCTGGATCGCCGAGGGGGAATCGGCGCGGTACTGCGGGGAGGACGCCACGCTGATGCATCGAAGGCTGCGGGCTCCCGGCTCATCAGGGGACCGCACGGGTCAGTACTCCAGGTACGCGGTCTGGGGCCGCCCCCGCCCTCGGTAGAAGATCAGGGCGACGAGCGCGCCGAACGCGAAGCCTCCCACGTGGGCCAGGTATGCCACCCCGCCCTCTGCTGCCGCTCCCCCGAAGCTCGTGAACGACGAGATGGCCTGGAGCACGAACCAGAACCCCAGCACGACGATGGCGGGCAGCTGCATCACCTGGAGGAAGAAGAAGATCGGCACCAGCGTGAGCACCCGGGCGTTCGGGTACAGCACGAGGTAGGCACCGAGCGTACCGGCGATCGCTCCGGAGGCCCCGATCAGCGGTACCTGCGAGCCGGGGCTGGGGAGTACCTGAGCGAACACGGCCACCACGCCCGCGGCGAGGTAGAAGATGGTGAACGCCACGCGGCCCATCCGGTCCTCGATGTTGTTGCCGAATACCCACAGGAACAGCATGTTGCCCGCGATGTGCAGCAGGCTGCCGTGGAGGAACATCGAGGAGAAGATGGAGAAGAGGACCGACTTCCCACCGCAAGCTCGCGCGACCTCGCGGAGGGGACTGAAGTCGGAGACCTCCGCCGGAATCACTCCGTAGCAGAACACCGTCTCGACCTGGCTTTGCGATTCCGGCCCCACGACCGGGAATCCCTGCCAGAAGGCGAACACCACCACGTTGAGGGCGATGATCCCCAGGGTCACCCAGGGGGTGCGCCGCGTCGGGTTCGCGTCCCGGAGGGGGATCATCGCGCCGCGCCCCGACCGGCCTGGGAGCGGCGAGGGCCGGGCCGGAGGCGGGGGGCGAGCCGTCGCGCGGCGAACCGCGACACGGCCTCGTTCAGCGCTTCGTGCGCCTCGATGAACACCGCATGTCCCGCGGCAGGGAGGAGAAGATGCCGGCCCCGCCTGAGCCGGGAGGCTATGGCCACCGAATCGGCCGGGCTGATCAGCCGGTCGCGAGCGCCGGCCACGACGAGGGTCGGGACCGCGATGCGGTCGAGGTCCGGCCGGGCGTCGTAGCCGTTCATCGTACGGAACGTATCAGCCCGCACCTCGGGCGGCACGGAGGCGATGACATCGCGCAGGAACCTCACGTGCGAGGGGAGCGGATCGTCTCCGAATCCCACTCGCACCAGGCGGTAGGAGAGCCGTGAGACCTCGGGCATCCCGACGTCTCGCCACAGCACTCGATCGGTGAACCCGCTCTGCACGACGCGTTCCATCATCCCGGCGAGCACCCTGGCTTCGATCCCCGCCCAAGGCCACCGTCCGGCGACCGCCCGGGCGACGTGCATCAGCGGGGTGGACGCCAGCACCACCCCACGTACCCGCCGCTTGGCCGTCTCCGCATGCACCGCCAGGTACCGGATCGTGACGGCACCGCCGAAGCTGTGCCCGACCAGCACCACGTTGCCTTCCGCGTGGGAGTCGATCACCGCTGCCAGCGCGTCGGCCGCATGATCGAGCGACAGGTGGCCGCGAGGGAGGGCTTCCGAGTGGCCGTGTCCCGGAAGGTCCCACGTCGCGAGGGTGAAGCGACCCCCGGCGAGATCCCGCTTCTGGTAATGCCAGGCAGCCTCGGTCGAGCACCACCCGTGGGTCAGCAGGACCGTGCCGAGCGTGCCGGCGAGGTCGGGCTCGCTCGCTTTCGGGAACCGCTCCGCGTAGAGCCATCGCCCTCCTGGTCCCTTGATCCTGGAAGGCTCCCCGCGGATGGCCCCAAGGGGCTCGTCCACGGCGGGGTCGTGCCGCTTCCCGTCGCGCCGGGTGATGAGGCGCCCTGCCGCTGACGCTGCGGCCACTGTTCCCAACGAGTACGCGAGGAAGCGGTGACCTCGCCTCAAGCCACCAGCTCCCAGAGGGCAGGGATGTCACCCGCCATGGGTGGTTCGGGGAAGAGAGCGCCATGCGAATCAGGCGCGCTACCAGCGCGCGGGCTCAGCTCGCGGAGCATCTGCTCGACCCGTCGCCTGCTCGCCACTCATCGGGCCGGCGCACGGGGAAGCGGGGCCTCGAGGGGTCCCCGCCTGCGCCGCCGGCGGATTATACCCTTACCGTTGATTGCTATCCTTCTCGAGAAGAGGGGTCCAGGGGGCAGCAGCCCCGCGAGGCGGAGCCGAGCGGATAAGGCTGCTGCATTCCCCTGGCGAGACGGGACGATCCGACGGATCGGGCCGTCTCGATGAAGAAGGAGGGAGCGAATGCTCGACGGCGTTCGCAGGTTCGTGCGCGAGAGGTTCGAGAGGGTCTCGTCCAGGCGTCCAGAGGACCTCGCGCGGACGCTGGCGCAGCAGGGTCAGGCCACGAGGGAGCAGGCGACCCGGATCGCCCGAGAGGCCGTGGAGTGGTCGAAGAAGAACCGACGGGTGATCACCGAGGTGGTGCAACGCGAGGTTCGTCGGCAACTCTCCCGGCTCGGCGGGGCTACGAGGGAGGAGATCAGTGCGCTCCGCCGGCGGGTTCGCGACCTCGAGACAGGGGTGGGCGCAAAGAAGGCATCGGCCAAGAGGGCGCCCGCGAACAGGGCAGCCGCCAGGAAGCCCGCCGCGAAGAAGACCACCGCCACGAGAGCCGTCTCCCGGAAGAAGGCCCCCGCCAAGAAGACCGCCGGCGGAAAGACGGGCGCGAAGAAGGCCCCCGCCCGGAAGAGCGCTCGGCCGGCAAGGCGGGCGTGAGGTACCGGCTCGACGAGGAGATGGTCCGGCGGGGTCTCGTCGCCTCGCTCGGCGAGGCCTCGGAGGCCATCCGAACCGGAGGGGTCACCGTTGGAGGGCGGCCCGCGCTCAAGCCGGGAACGCTCGTTGCGGAGGGTGAACCCATCGATCTGCCCGAGCCCCACCGTCCCTTCGCCTCCCGGGGAGGAGGGAAGCTCGCCACGGCCCTGGACCGCTTCGGCCTCGACCCCTTGGGGCGCCGGTGCCTGGACGCCGGGGCGTCGACCGGAGGGTTCACGGACGCGCTTCTCGAACGTGGCGCCGCACACGTCGTTGCCGTCGACGTCGGGTACGGACAATTGGCCTGGCGGCTCCGCACACACCCCCGCGTGACCGTGATGGAGCGGACGAACGTTCGGGACCTTCGCCCCGAGGATCTTCCCTACGCTCCCGAGCTCGTGGTGGCCGACCTGTCCTTCATCTCGCTGGCGAAGGTGGTGCCGGCGCTCTCTCGAATCGCCACGCCCCGAGCCGACCTGTTGCTCCTGGTGAAGCCGCAGTTCGAGGCGGAGCGCGGGGAAATTGCAGCCGGCGGGGTGGTCTCCAATCCGGCAGTTCGCCGTCGCGCAGTGGAGACAGTCGCGACGGCGTGCCGGGCGGCGGGGGCGGGGCCGATGGACGTGACCGCTTCGCCCCTCCTTGGTCCGGCGGGCAACGTGGAGATCTTCCTGTGGGCTCGGAAGGGGGAGGCCGGACGCGACCTCGACCTCGACGCGGCTCTGGATCCCAAGATGCGGAGGCACGCGTGAGGTTCGGGTTCGTCGTCCATGGCGGGCGTCCGGCGGCGATCGAGGCCGCAACGAGTTTGGTCGGGTGGTGCCGGGAGCGTGGCATCTCCACGCGCTGCCTGAAGGCCGTCGAGATCGGAGCGGACGAGTCCTCGGAAGCGGAGGGGTTCCCCGACGGCCTCGACCTCGTGGTCTCATTCGGCGGCGACGGCACCTTACTCCGCGCGGCCTTGCAAGCGAATCGGGCGGACGCGCCACTCCTCGGGGTAAACGTGGGGAGGCTGGGGTTCCTCACCGAGACCACTCCCCGAGAAGCCCCGGAGGTTCTCGAGTCGTTCCTGGAAGGAACGATCGACGTGCAGGAGCGACTGGCACTGGTCGCCGAAGCCGAGGGGGCGCCGTGGGACGAGCCGCAGTGGGCCCTCAACGAAGTCATCGTGGAGAAGACGGCGCGGCACCGGTTGGTCACGCTGGCCGCCATGGTCGGAGAGGATCACGTCACGATCTTCTCCGCAGACGGGGTGATCGTGGCCACGCCGACCGGGTCGACCGCCTACTCCTTCTCGGCGAGGGGCCCGATCGTGTCCCCGAGACTGCAGTGCCTCGTGCTCACCCCGGTGTCCCCCCACATGGTGTTCGACCGCCCGCTTGTCCTGGCCCCCGACGAGCAGGTGGTCCTGGAGGTCAAGGGCGAGGAGCCCGGGCTTCTCTCCGCCGATGGCCGGCCGGGCCTCGAGCTTCCCGTCGGCTCGCGGGTCCGGATCCGGCGGGCGGACCGTCCGGCCCGTCTCCTGCGCCGGAAGGAGAGCGAGTCCTTCTACTCCCTCCTCCGGCGGAAGTTCGCTCTGCCTTCTGAGCCGCCCGGGGGTCTCTAGTGGGCACCCGACGCGACGCCGTCCAACCCTGGCGCGAGCGCTGGCCTCCCGCCTCCTACTGGATGAAGGTCGCCGCGGGCGTGCTGGTGGTGATCTTCCTCGCCAACATGCTCGTTCGCGTCCAGAACGTGGTGATCCTGCTCCTCGTCTCGGTCGTGTTGGCCGTCGGGTTCCAGCCGGCCGTTCATTCCTT
Source organism: Actinomycetota bacterium (assembly GCA_036000545.1). GTDB lineage: Bacteria > Actinomycetota > UBA4738 > UBA4738 > CALAEC01 > DASYVD01. Next base: position 18,175 of record DASYVD010000094.1, read on the forward strand.
GATGCGCCGGGGCCTGCCCCGGGGGCTGGCGGTGGCCAGCATCTTCCTCACGGGGTTGGTCGTCGTTGCCGGGTTCCTGGCCCTGGTCTTGCCCATCGTGATCCGGGAGATCGCCGGGCTCGTGGCCGCCGCGCCCGGCTACCTCGAGCGGGCCCAGCAGGACAGCCCGCTCCTCGCGGACCTCGATCAGCGGTTCAACCTGATCGAGGGGTTACAGTCGCTGGGACGCAATCTCCCCACGACGGTCCTGTCGTTCGTGCGGAGCTTTACCGCCTTCGTGTTCAACACGCTCACGGTGTTCATCCTGACGATCTACTTCGCCACGGCCATGCCGGGGATCCGCCGGGGCGTGGCCGAGCTGCTCGAGAGGGAACGCCGCGCGGAGTTCGAAGCCATCCTGGAAGAGTCGATCCAGCGGGTCGGCGGCTACGTCCTCGGTCAGCTCACCCTGGGAGCGATCGCCGGGGTGACGTCCTTCATCGCTCTCTCTCTGCTGGGGATCCCGTACGCGGCGGCGCTCGCCTTCTGGGTGGCCCTCACCGACCTGATCCCCACGATCGGTGCGCTGCTGGGCGCGCTGGCGGGGGTGGTCGTTGCCGCGTTCGTCGGGCTCCCGCAGCTCATCGGGACGGCGGTCTTCTTCCTCGTTTATCAGCAGGTGGAGAACTACTTCATCGGGCCCCGAGTGATGCGCCGGGCCATCGACATGTCGGCGGCCGCGGTCATCACCGCCGTCCTTATCGGTGGAAGCCTGGCCGGCTTCGTCGGCGCGCTCCTGGCATTGCCGGTGGCGGCCATCATCAAGATCTCGGTGCGCGAGCTGTTCGTGGAGCGGCGCCTGGCCCGCGTCAGGGAAGCCGACGCCGAGGCGGACGCTGAGCGAGAGGGGAAGCCCGCTCGGCGCAGGCCGCCAGCCAGTTGAGGACGACGAGGTCTCGAGCCTCCAAGCACTCGCGGTGATCCACGCCTCGCGCGTGAGGCCGTCGGGTTGCGCTCTCACCGTCACAGTTCACCCGCTTGAGGTGTTCCTAAGACGATGATGCCAGAGCGAGAGGGCGTCGCGGCCAAGCTGTCGCCTGTCAACGTCCTCTCCGACTTCGCCGCGTTCTACGAGCGGGAGCACGTGCGGCTCTATCGGTCTCTTCTCCTGCTCACCAGGAGCCGGGAGGAGGCCGAGGATCTCTCGCACGAGGCGTTTGTTCGCGTCCTACAGCGTTGGGAGCGGGTAGCCGCGATGGAGGCTCCGAGCGCGTACCTGTACCGGACCGCGCTCAACTTGCGGAGGAACGCTCTCCGCAGGCTGCTGCGCCGGGCCAAGAGCGGGGGCGAGCCTCCAGAGGTCCAGGCCGACGCATCCGGGCCCGGAATCGCCAGGGCGGAGCTGTTTCGGGTCTTGGGCGAGCTATCCCAAGAGCAGCGCGAAGCATTAGTCCTGGTTGATTTCCTCGGATTCACTTCCCAGGAGGCGGCCGTGGTCCTGCGGATCGACCCTGAGGCGGTGCGGGCGAGGCTCCATCGCGGGCGAGCAAGGGTGAGGAAGGAGCTGATCGAGCATGGATGACGTCGGTGAGGTGTTGCGGCGGGCCATCGCGGCGGAGATGCCTCAACCCAGCGGCCTTGAGAGGGTTCACAGAACCGCCCGTCACCGACGGATCCGACAGCGGATCGGCTCGGGCATCGTGGCGGCTTTGGTCGCCCTCGCGGGCCTCGCTCTGGCCATCGAGACTTTCGACAGGTTGGATCAACCGGAGCGGCGGAGCGGGGACGAACGACTCGGCTCGCAACCGCTCGACGTCTCGATTCTTGAACCTGCTTGGACCGCTGAGGTTTCTGAGGGATCGTGGGTCTCTGGCGTGCTCCAGGACTCATCACGCATCCTCGTTCCCACGACGACGGGAGCTGTCGCCTTCCCCAAGGACTGCGAGGATCCGTGCCAGCCTCTGTGGACCCTTGAGATGCCCGGGACCTCAGGGGTCTTCGACGACACTGAGCTGGTAGTTGACGACGGGGTAGTGGTTGCCGTTGCGGGTGGCGGGGTGGCGGTGGTCGAGAGCGATTGCCGAACAGATGGTGGGTCCTGCCAGCCTCTCTGGCGAGCGGAGCCGCCGGCGCGCTCGAACGGGTATCTGGCTCCCGTGGTTGGGGACGGAGTGGTCCGAGTTTTGTGGGGCATGGGAGAGATGCCGGACCACCACGTCCGTGCCGCGGCCTTCCCCACCCGCTGCCGAACGGACGGGGGCACATGCGCCCCGACGTGGACGGCCGAGCTCGGGGTCGGCACCGCCCATGTGCCGGGCAAGGCTCTGAATGGTGTCTTCTACCAGCAGGTCGGCCCCCGCATGCTGGGGTTCCGGGCGGACTGCGGCACTGGCGGCGCCACCTGCGGGCCGGACTTCGTGATCGAGGCCACGCGCGATCAGTCGACGCAGGCGGGTTCGCTCTACGGCCCCGTAGGACGGGCCGGTGAGCTCGTAGTCTCGTCGGGGGATGGGAACCTCTACGCCTACGGCGAGCACTGCGGCACGTCGTGCTCCCCTTTGTGGGTCGGCCCCGTAGCCGATTACCTGGAAGGGTTCCCAGTACTCGCAGGGGATCTCGTTGTTGTGTCGTCCGGGAACGGCCTCACTGCGTTCCCCTTGGGATGCGGATCTGGAGGAGAGCGGTGCGAACCGCGATGGACGGCCCCGCTGGAGCGGTACTCTTCGGTGGGTTACGCCGACGAGCGGGTGGTTGTGGCAGCCGACCATTTCCGACGCGGCACCATCGTTGTCTTCCCTACCGACTGCTCGGGTGACTGCGCCCCCCTCTGGTCGGCTCCGGCGAACGGCGAAGTCCACGGGGTGGCGAGCGACGGGACGACGGTCTTCGCGGCGTTCCCAGGTCAAGAGATCAGGGGGTATCCGCTCGACTGCAGCGATCCATGCGCCCCCGTATGGGGCGGCCAGGTTCGCGGCGACGTGTGGTGGATCCTCTTGGACAGCGAACAGTTGGTTGCCGCGGGGCGTCTTGGGGAACTTATGCCTGGGGTTGCACTTACGGTATTTGACTAGGGAGACGCGGAGCGACCAAGCGATCGGGGTGAATCGCGGCCCGCGCGCAGGACTTCCCCGCGCTGCGTCGCTCCGGGCCAGCTACCCCCCCGGACCCCAGCCGTTGCGGAGCCGTGACGGGCCTGTGAAGAACCTGTTACATCGGCGGACCACCCTGGTGGGCAGAGCAGGGCGGACGACCCTGGGGGTGGCCACATGGAGCCGCACGGTGCAGGTCTCGGCGCGCTGTTTGCGGATCACGCGCCGAACGCGATCAGGCTGGCCCGGCGGATCACGGGAGACCGGGTGCTGGCCGAGGATCTGGTCCAGGAGGCGTTCGTCCGCCTGGCCGCCCGATTCCCCGACCTCAGGGACCCGGGCGCATTCGGCGGATACCTCCGGACCACCGTGACGAACCTGGCCCGTTCCCACTTCCGGAGGGCCAAGTTGGAGCGAACTTACGTGGAGCAAGAGGCCCGAGGAGGTCAAGTGACGGGATGGGTTCCGGAGAGTCACCTGGAGCTCCGGGACGCCATCATGCGGTTGCCCCCACGACAGCGGGCGGCGATCACGCTGAGGTACTACGAGGACCTGCCGGTGGCTCAGGTCGCGGACGTGCTCGGCTGCCCGGCCGGGACGGTCAAGTCGCTGGCGTCCCGGGGTATCGGCCGGCTGCGCCGAGAGCTGGGGGTCGGGTCGACGTACTCAAGCGAGGCCAACGGTCACGAGGAGAATGCCGGAAAGGTCCACTGGCCGACGTTTCGACACGCGGTCTGACGTCGGTAGCCGGCGGTAGTATTCCCCGGAGCCATGCTCTTGGAGCTTCACATCTCGGGCCTCGGCGTGATCGATGACGTCTCCCTCTCCCTCTCCGAGGGCCTGAACGTGCTCACCGGTGAGACGGGTGCCGGGAAGACCATGGTCACGGTGGGGCTGGCCCTGGCCCTCGGGCAGCGAGCACAGACGACGATGGTCCGCTCCGGCGCCGGGAAGGCCATGGTGGAGGCCCAGTTCGACGCGCGCATCGTGCCCGAGGTGGGCGAGTGGGCCGACGATGGGGATCTGATCCTGGCCCGGACCGTGGGTGAGGACGGCCGGTCCACGGCCAGGGCCGGAGGCCAGCTGGCGCCGGTGTCCACCCTCGCAGAGCTGGGGGCCGGGCTGGTGGAGATCCACGGCCAGCACCAGGGCCAGCGGCTCCTGCAGCCCGCCGCTCATCTCGACTTCCTGGATCGGTTCTGCGGCGCCGAGCACGTGGCCGAGCTCGCTCGGTATCGGGACGTGTACGCGGGGCTCCGGGCTGCCAGGGACCGCCTGGCGCGGCTCGACGCGGAGGCCCGCGAGCGCGAGCGGGACAAGGACCTCCTCGTCTATCAGGTGCGGGAGATCGAAGCGGCGCAGATCCGGGCCGGGGAGCTTGGCGAGCTGGCACGGGAGGAGTCACGGCTCGCACATGCGGAGCGGATCCTCGAACGGGTATCGGAGGCGCGAGCGGCGCTGGCCGATGACGGCGCGGCCGCCGACGCTCTGGCGACCGCGGCCGGTGCGGTCGAGACGGCCGCGGGTCTTGATCCCGGGGCCGGAGCGCTGGCCGCTCGCCTCCACTCCCTAGCTGCCGAGGCCGGGGACGCCGCGAGGGAAGTGGCCGCCTATGCGGAGGGCCTGGAGCTCGATCCGGCTCGCCTCGAGGAGGTTCGTCAGCGGATCGCCGCGGTCCGGGCCCTGGAGCGGAAGTATGGGGAGGGCGAGGGTGGGATCCTGGCGTACCTCGCCGACGCCCGCGCACGGCTGGAAGCGCTCGAGGGGACGGAGGACGAGCGGGCCGAGCTGGTCGGACGGAGCGAAGGCCTCGAGGCGGAGGCGAATGCCAGAGCGTCGTCGCTCTCGGCCGGGCGCCGGGAGGCCGCCCCCCGCCTCGCCGACTCCCTGGAGGCCGAGCTCCACGAGCTGGGGATGCCCGGCGCGCGGGTCGAGCTGCGGCTGGTCGACGTGGTGGGTCTGGGGCCGGACGGAGCCGAGGCCGCCGAGCTGGTCTTCTCCGGCGGTCCCGGGCAGGAGCTGATGCCGCTCGCCCGGGTGGCTTCGGGCGGGGAGCTCTCTCGCACCATGCTGGCTCTGCGGACGGTACTCGCCGACCTGGACGAGGTACCCAGCCTGGTCTTCGACGAGGTGGACGCGGGGATCGGAGGCCGGGCCGGCGTGGCCGTGGGCCGGCGCTTGGCACGACTGGCCCGCGACCGGCAGGTCCTGGTGGTCACCCACCTCCCCCAGATCGCCTGCTTCGCAGACCGCCACTTCCGGGTGGAGAAGGAAGGTGGGACGGCGGCCGTCACCGCTCTGGAGGGGGAGGAACGGGTGGCCGAGCTCTCCAGGATGCTCTCGGGAATGCCGACGCAGGAAGCAGCGATGCACGCGGAGCAGCTGCTCGAAGAGGCGGCCCGGGAGAAGGCCGTTCGTTGAGGAAGGTCCTTTCCATCGTGGCGGCTCTCGGGCTGGCCATCGGGAGCGGGTGGGTGGCCGCCCGAGCGTACTACCTGGCCTTCGAAGGCGAGGCGGTGACCGCAGCCACCGAGCTCCCCGCCCCTTCGAGGGATGAGATCCTCGGATCAGAGGAGGTGCCCTCCGAGTCCCCGCGGCCGCTTCGGGTGTTCGCCATCGCGGGAGGGGTGCGGCTCCGGTTGCCCACCACCGGGCCGGTGGCGCTGGCGTACCATGAGGCATCCATGCCCCGGCGGTTTCCGCTCCGGCCCCTCGGGTCCTGCGTGAAGTGCAGGAACCGCTGGAAGTTCCGGCCATCTAGAGTCGGACCCTCCGACCTCGAGTACATGGTCATGGATACGCGGGGACGGGCTGGGGCGGCGACGTCGGCTGTCGACGTGGTGGTGCGACGCTGGGAGAGGGTGCGCTCCCCGGTCTCGGGGCGTGTGTGGAGAGTCCGTCACTACGCGCTCTACGGGCGGTATCCAGACGTCCGGGTGGCCATCGTCCCCGAGGGGCGACCCGACCGGCGGGTCGTCATCATCCACCTGCGGGATCCCCGGGTCCGTCCGGGAGAACGGGTGATGGCGTCGCAGACAGTCCTCGGATGGGCCCGCCGGTTCCCGTTCGAGTCACAAGTGGACCGGTACGTCAGAGGCCGGTTCCCCCATGTTCACATCGAGGTCAAGCGGCCACACACCTGGAGGACCTAACGTGCTGCGCCTCTCCACCCGGAGGGCAAGGCGCGAAGCCGCCGTGGCGAGGGTGGACGCGCGGACGAAGCGTTTGGTCACGCGGCTCCGCCCCGGCGAGGTGGCCGTCATCCACCATGAGGACCTCGACCGTGTGGCCGCCGAGGGATTGGTGGCCAAAGGGGTGGCGGCCGTGGTCAACGCCAGCCCTTCGATCACCGGCCGGTACCCGAACCTGGGCCCCCTGATCCTGGTCCAGGCCGGAGTTCCCCTCGTGGACGACGTCGGGCCCCTCCTGATGCGGAAGGTGAAGGAAGGCGCCCCCATCCGTGTCGAGCACGACCGGGTTTACGTCGGAGACGAGCTGGTCGGGGTGGGAGTCCGGCAGACTCAGGACTCCGTCCTCCGGGCGATGGAGGACGCCCGGGCCGATCTGGCCGCTCAGTTCGACGCGTTCGCCCGCAACACCCTCGAATTCATACAACGCGAGCGCGACCTCCTGTTCGGCGGGGCCGGCATGCCCGAGCTCGATCGCGATCTTCAAGGCAGGCACGCCCTGGTGGTGGTTCGGGGCCCGGAGTACCGGGAGGATCTGGCTACCCTTCGCCCCTACATCCGCGAGGTGAAGCCGGTCCTGGTGGGCGTTGACGGCGGCGCCGACGCCCTCATCGAGGCGGGGTATCGCCCGCACATCATCATCGGCGACATGGACAGCGTGTCCGAACAGGCCCTCCGGTCCCGGGCGGAGATCGTCCTCCACGCTTACCCCGGGGGGCGGGCGCCCGGGCGGGCTCGCCTGGAGTCTCTGGGAGTGCGGTACAAGGTGGCCGAGGCCACCGGCACGAGTGAGGACGTCGCCTACCTCCTGGCCCACGAGAAGGGAGCCGACCTCATCGTGGCGGTGGGCAGCCACGGGAACCTCCGGGAGTTCCTGGACAAGGGTCGGGCCGGGATGGCCTCGAGCTTCCTGGTCCGCCTGCGGGTCGGGGAGATCCTGGTGGACGCGAAGGGAGTCTCTCGCATGTATCGGGGAGGCGTCCGAGGGCGGGAGATCCTGTTCCTCGTCGGTGCGGCCCTCTTCTCGATGATCGCCGTGATCGCCGTGTCCGAGCCCCTGCGGCTGTTCCTGACGCAGCTGTGGGAGATGGTCCGACAGTTCCTGTTCCAGGTCCGCCAGATCTTCTGACCCTCAACGTGGTGGCCCGGCTCGGGTGCCCCTGGCGTTGGGCGGTCCTCGGGGCTCCCTCGGGCCCCGCCCCTTTCCCTCGCCCAGCCCTCGGGAGCCCCTCGGCCCGCTTAGTATCAGAAGCCCGAGAGGCGTCATCCTTCGACGGTTGGCACGGCGAGGGTGCCGAGCGAGGGCGAGGGGTGTGGCACGGGCGAGCGAGGCACCCGAGCCGGGCCACCACGTTGGGAGGGCGCGAGGGCCGCCCGGGCCACGGCCTAGAATGATTCGGCATGATCTCGTTCCGCTTCCACCTGGTGTCTCTGGTGGCGGTGTTTCTTGCCCTGGGCCTCGGTGTCCTCGCGGGCACCACGGTGCTGAACAAGGGCATCGTCACCGTGCTGGAGGGGCAGACCCAGACCCTTCGGGAGCAATCGGCCGACCTCAGGAACCGGGTGGTGCGGCTCGAGGGCGAAGTGCGCATGTCGTCGGAGTTCGAGAAGCAGGTCATGGAGCACCTCATCTCCGGCCGCCTGCCGGGGACCGACGTCATCCTCATCACGCAGGAGGGGGCCGACGGTGCCGGCATCCAGGGCGCCCGCCGGGCGCTGGAGGAAGCGGGCGCCGAGGTGCGGGCGGTGCTCTCGATCGATCGGCGGATGACCCTCGATCGGGGATCCGACCGCCAGGCGCTGGCCCTGGCTATCGGGAGCGCCGATGCAGACCCGGGTGATCTTCGAGCCCAGACAGCCGACGCTCTGGCGATCCGTCTCGCGTTTGGAAGCAGAGGCGCAGACGTGCTGGCCCGCCTCATCGAGGCGGGTTTCCTCGTCAATCAGGGGCCGGGCCTGGATGGAGACGCCCTCCGGCAGCTCGGCGGGAACGGCGAGGTCTTCGTGGTCGTCGCGGGGGGCCAGGAGGATCCCCTTCCGACGCCCTCCGACTTCCTGGTACCGCTCGTCCGCGGGCTGGTCCTGCAAGGAGAGGCCGTGGCGGCCGCGGAGAATCTGGAGAGTCAGTACGAGTTCGTGGGTCTGCTGCGCGGCGATGGGGAGGTCTCCGACCAGATGGTGACCCAGGACAACGTGGATCGGATCCCCGGAGAGGTCGGCCTGGTTCTGGCTCTCCAGCAGCTGCTCACCGATGGTCGAGGGGGGCACTACGGCGTCAAGGGTGGGGCCGACGGCACCATCCCGCCTGCCGGCGGTGGGTAGGGACCCCGCCCCTCGTCGACGGGTGGTGGCGGTGGTCGCCGCCCGGGACGAGGGAGGACTGGTTGGCACCACCGTCGACGCCATCCGCACGATCCCGGACGTGGACGAGGTCGTGGTGGTCGACGACGGGTCCACGGACGGGACCGCGGAGCGGGCGCGCCGCTCGGGGGCGCGAGTTCTGGTGGCCCCCCGCAACCTCGGCAAGGGCGGAGCCCTGGAGGGGGCCCTCGACCGGATCGAGCCCCCCGACGTGTACCTGTTCCTCGACGCGGACCTGGGGGAGACCGCCAAGGAGGCGGGCCCCCTGCTCGACGAGGTCCTCTCCGGCCGGGCCGATCTGGCGATTGGCGTCCTGCCTCGGGACCCCCTGCACGGGGGCTTCCGGCTGGTGAAGGGCCTCGCCGCCGTGGTCATCAGGGCCCTGTCCGGATTCCGCGTGGCGGAGCCTCTCTCGGGGCAACGGGCCGCCACCCGGGCGGTCGTCGACGCCGTGCGGCCCCTGGCGGGAGGGTTCGGGGTCGAGCCGGCCATGACCATCGACGCGGTGCGCATGGGGTTCCGGGTCGGGGAGGTGCCCGTGCCGATGGGCCACGCTGCCACGGCGCGTGACCTTCGAGGCTTCCTGCACCGGGCCCGGCAGGGTCGCGACCTCCTCGTGGCCGCGTTGCCCCGAGTCCTGCGGATGCGGTGACCCTCGACTCCTGGCCGGCATGGGTAGCCGTCCTGGCGTCGGCGTCGTCGGCACTGATCGCCGCCGGACTTCTCCGGTTGCCCCCCCGGCTCCTGGTCAAAGCGAACTACGCGGGCCGCCCGGTACCGGCAGTGCTCGGACTCGCCCTCCTCCCCGGGATCCTGCTTGCAGTGTCGATCGCGGCGTGGGCCGGGCCAGCCCGACCCGCGGGTGCCCCGGAGATCGCGGCCCCCTTCGCGCTCGCGGCGACCGGGGTGGCGGGGCTGGCCGACGATCTGTCGAGGGGAGGACCCAGAGGCCTGAGGGGTCACATGGCCAGCCTCCTCTCCGGCCGCCCCACCACGGGCATATTCAAGCTGGCCGTGGGCTTGACCGCGGGCATCGTGCTGGCCGCGCTGCTGGGGGGCGGTGTGATGCGGATCGTCGGAGCGGCGGTGCTCATCGCAGCCTGCGCCAACGTGTGGAATGCCCTGGACGTGGTCCCCGGCCGGGCCCTCAAATGGGCGGTGGTGCCGCTGGGGGTGGCGCTCGTGATCGGATGGACCGGCCCTTCCGCCCTCTTTGCGGGGGCGGCCCTCGGAGCCTCCATGGGGGTCCTTCCCTTTGACCTGCTGGAGCGAGGGATGCTCGGAGACGCCGGGTCCAACCCGCTGGGGCTCCTCGTCGGGTTCGTGCTGGCCGCGGTCCTGCCGGAGACAGGTGTGGTGCTCGCGGCGCTCGCCGCCCTGCTCCTTCAGGCGGCCGCGGAGACCGTCACCATCTCCCGGCTCGTGGAGACGACCCCCCCGCTCCGCTGGCTGGATCGCCTGGGACGGCGGTCCTAAGGTCCCCCCGCTCCCTTTTTATCCGGGGGGATCGCTCGCTGTCCCGCTCGTCGCTTCGGCGTCTCCGGGTGAGCTACTCCCCCCGGACCCCCCTCTCTCCGGGGGGATCGCTCGCTGTGCTGCTCATCGCGTCAGCGTGTCCGGGCGAGCTACTCCCCCCGGACCCCCCGGGGGTCTGCTAACATGAAATCCCGAGGTGCCTGACCGAGCCAAGTTCGTTTTCGTAACTGGGGGCGTTTCCTCGAGCCTCGGAAAGGGCATCACCACCGCCTCGCTGGGCAGACTCTTCAAGTCACGCGGCCTCCGGGTCACCCTCCAGAAGCTCGACCCGTACATCAACGTGGACCCCGGCACGATGAACCCCTTCGAGCACGGGGAGGTCTTCGTCCTGAATGACGGGGCCGAGACGGATCTCGACCTGGGACATTACGAGCGGTTCACCGACGAAAGCCTGGGGCGTGGGTCCAACGTCACTACCGGCGCCGTCTACCAGGCAGTCATCGCCAAGGAGCGCCGGGGCGAGTTCCTGGGGAAGACCGTTCAGGTCATCCCGCACATCACCAACGAGATCAAGTCTCGCATCCGGGATCTCGCCGTGGCCGCCGAGGCGGAGGTCATCCTGGTTGAGATCGGGGGGACGGTCGGAGACATCGAGAGCCTCCCGTTCCTCGAGGCCATCCGCCAGCTTCGCAACGAGGTGGGCCGGGAGAACTGCGCATTCGTCCATGTCTCGCTGCTGCCGTTCATCGGGCCAACCGGCGAAGTGAAGACGAAGCCCACGCAGCACTCCGTTCGTGAGCTCCGGTCGATCGGTATCCAGCCCGACGCCATCGTGTGCCGGTCCGACCGGCCCATCGGCCGCAATCTGAAAGAGAAAATCTCCCTCCTCTGCGACGTGGACCTGGAAGCCGTGGTGTCCGCTCCCGACGCGGACTCCATCTACCGGGTGCCGATGATGCTCCACGCCGAGGGGCTGGACCGGTACCTGGCCCGTCACCTCCGGCTGCCCGAGACCGAGCCGGACCTGGCCGAATGGCGGTCCCTGGTGGACAGCATCGACACCTCCCAGGAGCCGGTGACCATCGCCGTGGTAGGCAAGTACATCTCCCTGCGTGACGCCTACCTCTCGGTGATCGAGGCGCTCCGCCACGGAGGCTTCCATCACGGGGTGTGGGTGAACATCCAGTGGGTGGCGTCGGACGAGCTGGTGGGGGGCGAGGTGGAGGACATCCTGGGCGCCGCGGACGGGATCCTGGTCCCCGGAGGGTTCGGGGTCCGCGGCGTGGAGGGGAAGGTGGACGCCATCCGGTACGCCCGGGAGCGAGGCGTCCCCTACCTGGGGCTGTGCCTGGGGCTCCAGTGCGCGGTGATCGAGTTCGCCCGCAACGTCTGCGGGCTGGACGACGCCAACTCGACAGAGTTCGAGCCGGGGACGCCCCACCCGGTGATCGACCTCCTGCCGGAGCAGGAAGGGGTTACCGACATGGGGGGGACCATGCGCCTGGGAGCTCAGCCCGCTCACCTGAGGCCCGGGAGCCTAGTGGCCAGAGCCTACGGGGAGCCCGTGGTCCACGAGCGGCACCGGCATCGGTGGGAGGTGAACCCGGAGTACCACCGGGTGCTCGAGGAGCACGGGATGGCGCTGTCGGGTGTGTCCCCGGACGGGCGTCTCGTGGAGATCATCGAGATCCCGGAGCACCCTTTCTTCATGGCCGGGCAGTTCCATCCCGAGCTTAGGTCGCGCCCCACTCGGCCACACCCGCTGTTCCGAGAGTTCATCGGGGCCGCCCGGGCCCGCCGCCACGCCCCCGAGCGGGCCGTCGCCCCGGCGTAAGCGTGTCGCCTGCGGCCGGCGGGGCCGGTGGGGAGAGCCGACTCCCCGAGCCCGTCCGACCCACGGAAGTCGAGGAAGTCTTCGCGGGGCCGTTGTTCCGGGTGGAGGTCCAGAGGTGGTTCGATCCCAACCGTCGCCGAGACGTCGTTCGGCACCCGGGTTCGGCCGCCGTGCTGGTTCTGACAGGAGAGGGGAACGTGATCTTGGTTCGGCAGCTCCGAGAGGCCGTGGGGGAGCGACTCCTGGAGGCGCCTGCCGGCATCTTCGACCGAGAACAGGAGCCCGGCCACGAGCTGGCCCGCCGGGAGCTCGAGGAGGAGACCGGGTACCGGGCCACGCGCCTCGAGCACCTGGGCACGATCTACACGTCCCCCGGGTTCACCGACGAAGCGATCGAGCTGTTCCTGGCCGAAGCGGAGCCCGGTGGCCAGCCGGAGGAGGGGATCGAGATGGTGGCCATGGAGTTTGGAGAGGCCGTGGCCGCCGTGGTTGACGGGCGGATCCGCGACGCGAAGACGGCGCTGGCAATACTCCTGGCGCGAGCGCGAATTACCTAGTCCTCTGCGGCGTCCTCCAGCCGGGTCGGTTTCAGAACGCGCAGTGACCGGTATCCGGTCTCGAGCCAACCCTCCCGCTCCATGGCGCTCAGCACTTTGGTGACGGTCTCTCGGGCCACTCCGGCGGAGTGGGCGATCTGCTCGTGTGTGACGCGGAGGCTAGGCTCCCGCCGTCTCCGCAGGAGCCGTAGCAGCGACCGTGCCACCCGCTGCTCGGCCGAGCGGAAGGCGATGCTCTCGAGCTCCTCCTCCACGGCGGCGAGTCGGGATCCCAGCGTCCAGAGCAGCCGGAGCGCCACCTCGGGGTGTCGGCCAATGAGCTCTCCCAGGTCACTCTCCCGGAGCAGACAGAGCAGGGAGTCCTCCTCGGCCTCGGCGAACGCGTCGCGGCCCGCGCCGCCGAAGAGCTCAAGCGTCCCGAAGACCTCTCCGGGCTCGAAGACCCCCAGCGTCACCTGCCTGCCGTCGGGCCACAGTCGGTAGAGGCGCAGCCGGCCTTGCTTCACGATGTACAGCGCCCGAGGGCGGTCGAGGGGGGTGAACACGAGTTCTCCGGCAGCTATCCGGATCATTGGGAGCCGCCTCTCCCACGACGCCATCTCCTCTGGGGCGAGACCAAAGAAGAGGTCGGTTTCCCGAAGGCAGGCAGGATCGCTCACGAGCGGGTTCCCTGATCGTCCCAACCCGCTGGTAGGCCCGGAGATTCCCGCGGTTCAGCCCTGGAAGGTGTTCGGGGCGAGGACTGGCACCGGGCAGTTGACCGTGAACGTCTCGCCCTTGGTGTCAGGGGTGCCGGGGAACTCGTCGAGCTGCTCCGCGTCTCGGGCCTCGTGGACCTCGGACTCGGTCTTCAGGACCCGCGCGGGGGCCTCATCCTTCCACGCGTAGGTCATGTGATCCCAGTAGGGGCTCCAGGCGGGTTCGCCCGCCTGGGAATCGAACACCGACGGCTGGAAGCCCATCGGCCCGGGGCCTTCGAGCCCGTTCATGAACACGTTCGTCCGACCGGTCGCCCCGGCGTCGGTGGCGCGGGCGAGCGCCGGCGAGTAGGCGACGTGCATCCCCTCAGCCATCGGGGCTAGGGCGACGTCGGCCACGATGTACCGAACCCCCGGGAAGCACTCGTGAAGCTTGAAGGTGATCTCCATCGCCGACGTGTCGGGTGGCTCGATGAGCTGTCCATCGCCGAGGTACTCTCGGAGCTCGGTGTCGACCGGCATCTCGCCTCCGGACCACTTCACCACGGCGGCGTTCACAACGATCCCCGACTCCGTGACGACGAGCTCCCCGTCCCTCTTGGCTGCCTCAACCTCCCGGAGCGAGTTCAGGGTCCTGGGGGAGTCGTTCCACCGCGCCCGAAAGACGCGCCACGTGGGCGCGTAGTCGTCGCGGCCGGGCTCAGTGGAGAGCACGAACGGCTGGTCGCTGGTGCCGTTCTCGAACTCGTACCACGACCCCGCCTGGCGCTCTCCGAGGATCGCGAGCCTGGGGGCGAAGACCAGTCCCTCCTCCATTGCCAAAGCCATGTCCGAGCTGTCCGTCCGGATGAGGAACACAGGGTTTCCGTCCACGGCGCCTTCGTGGAGGCGGAAGGTGACGAACCCGAAGGCCCCCTCCCAATCGTCGGACGTGAGGGCGAAGTCGAGCACATCCCCGACGATGGCCCGACCCTCAGGAGCCGGAGGGGCCGCCGGCCGACGGGTCGCTCGCTCGGCTCCAGCCCCACACGCTGTCAGGAGGGCCGGGAGCGCTCCACCGGCCAGACCGATCCCGAGTCCTCCCCGGGAGGCCCGGACAAGGAAGTCCCGCCTCCTCATCGGCTGCCCGCTCACCTGCTTCCCTTTCGTCCGGTCGTCTCCGACGATAGGTGCGGATGGGGCCGGGAGTTCGTGACGACGGCACATTTGAGAATTAAGGCTTTGGTAAGGGATAGGTAACCGGGATGCAATCCGTGACGGGCAGACTCTTGGGGTCGGCGAGCCAAGGAGGGAGTCATGCGCCGAGGAATCATCGTTGCGCTGGGGACCGCGGCCATCTTCGTCGGTCCGACCGCGGGAGCGGCGTGGGCCGACTTCGTCTGCCCGGTTCTGCCTGTCTCAGAGCAGGCGAAGCAGCACTCGAACGCCAACTTCATCACCATCAGCGGAGGTGACACTTCGATCCTCCCCGGCATGGCAGGCGATGCGGCGTCCAGTCCGGTCGACGTGCCGGAGGGAGCGACGAACCAGGATGGCGCCGGCTCACCGGGCGGAGCGCACGCCAGTCCCGGCGACCCTGGCTACAGCGCCATCTGGAACACGCCGTAGGGCGCGCTGAGGCGTCGGTGAGACGTTCGCCCGCCGGTCGTCGCCATCAGACCATGTACTGGTCGTGCCGGGCGTACAGCTCCGTCCACTCCTCGTCGCTGAGCTGTCGACCGGAGGCGGAGATGTCGGCGAGCTCCTCGAAGTAGCGCTCCCGAGGCGCACCTGGGGCGAACAGGATCAACATGGACGCGCCCTCGTTGGCGTCGTTGCGAAAACCGTGGACCCCGCCCTCCGGCACGTGGAGGAAGTCTCCGGCCGTGGCGTCCATCCACTTCTCGCCGTCGTACAGGCGCACGGTGCCGGACAGGGCGAAGAACGACTCCGAGAACGTGCGGTGGAAGTGCGGGCTTGCGCCACCGGCCCGCGCCGCCATCTCCCAGCGAAACAATCCGAACCGGCCGGCCGTCAGCGAGCCGGGCGCGACCAACCGGGCCGTCGTGCTCGAGCTCACGTGCAAGCGGTCTACTCCGTCCCCCGGCCGGTAGACCGCGCTGACCTCGCCATTTCCCTGGTACGACATCTCCCTACATCCATCGTGAAGCGAAGCCGGGAGGACCCCGGGCCCCTTGCGCTCCGATGGATACCACTTCGAGACCGGTGGAGCCGAACCCCTCGGCCGCGGGCGGCTCTGTCCGGCGGGTATGCTTTCTGCGCTATCGACGGCGGACCCGTCCAGGGCGCCCAGCCAGAGGAGGCCCGGTGATCGTCGGCATCCCCAAAGAGGTCAAGGACAGCGAGTACCGGGTGGCCGTTACGCCTGAGGGCGTGCGGGAGCTCACCCGGGCCGGTCACCGGGTGCTGACCCAGAAGGGGGCGGGCGATGGCTCCTCGGTCCCGGAGAACCGCTTCGAGCGCGCCGGCGCCGAGATCGTGGACACCGCCGCGGACGTCTGGAAACAGGCCGAGATGATCCTCAAGGTGAAGGAGCCCATCCCCCAGGAGTACGACCTCCTCCAGGAAGGACAGATCCTCTTCACCTACCTTCACCTCGCCGCCAGCAGGGAGCTCACCGAGGTCCTGGCGCAGCGGAAGGTGGCCTCGGTCGCGTACGAGACCGTTCAGCTGGAAGACGGCCGGCTCCCGCTCCTGGCTCCGATGAGCGAGATCGCCGGGAGGATGGCGCCTCACGTCGGGGCCCGCTACCTGGAGAAGGAGAACGGTGGCCGGGGGATCCTCATGGGAGGAGTGTCTGGTGTGCGGCCGGCCAAGGTCCTGGTGCTCGGGGCGGGGATGGCGGGGGCCAACGCGGCGTGGATCGCGGCCGGGATGGAGGCGGAGGTCATCGTGGTCGACCGCAACCTCGAAAGGCTTCGGTTCATCGACCAGATCCACAAGGGCCGGATCATCACGCTCATGTCGGACCAGCTCACCCTGGAGCAGCGGGTCCGGGAGTCCGACGTGGTGATCGGGGCCGTCCTCGTGCCGGGGGCCAAGGCACCCGAGATCGTCACTGAGGACATGGTGTCCTCGATGCGTCCGGGCTCCGTGGTCATCGATATCTCGATCGACCAGGGAGGGTGCATCGAGACCTCTCGTATGACCACCCACTCCGACCCCACCTACGTGGTCCACGGCGTGGTTCACTACTGCGTGGGGAACATGCCCGGTGCGGTCCCCAACACCTCCACCTACGCGCTCACGAACGTGACGCTTCCATACGCGATGGAGATCGCCAGCCGGGGGTTGGAGGAAGCCGTTCGCGAGGACCCGGTGCTGGCGCGGGGCGTCAACGTGTACGCCGGAAGCCTCACCAACGACGCCGTGGCCGAAGCGCACGGGCTCGAGGCCGCGCCGCTCTCCTCGATGATCTCCGGGGCCCCGGAGTAGCCTCGGTCCTGGGTCGTGGCGCTCACCCACCTGGAGCGATTCCTGGACTACCTCTCGGTGGAGCGCGGGCTCGCTCGTAACACGCTCGACGCGTACCGGCGCGATGTACGCCGGTACGTGAGGTACCTGGCCGAACGTGGCATCGAGCAGCCCACCAGGGTGGGGGAGGACGACATCGCGGGGTTCGTCCGGCATCTCTCCTCGGCTGAGTACGCGCCGGGCAAGCGATACCGGGCCTCGTCCGTGGCCCGGGCCCTGGCTGCCGTCCGCACGTTCCATCGTTTCCTGCTCCGGGAGGGCGAGACCGATGCCGACCCCGCCGAGGGGGTGGCCCGGCCGAAGGTGCCACGCAACCTGCCCAGGCCGCTCTCCGTGGACGAGGTGACGTCGCTGCTGGCCGCCCCCGGGCGGGAGTCTCCGGTCGAGCTCCGGGACACGGCGATCCTGGAAGTGCTCTACGGCGCCGGCGTCCGGATCTCCGAGCTGGTCTCGCTGGACGTCGACGACGCCGACCTCGAAGAAGGGAGCGTCCGGGTCCTGGGCAAGGGCTCCAAGGAGCGGATCGTGCCGCTCGGGCGGTTCGCGGTCCGGGCACTCCAGGCGTACCTCACGCGGGCGCGGCCGGTCCTCGCCGGCCCCCACTCCCGGTCCGCCCTGTTCCTCAACCAGCGCGGCGGTCGTCTCACCCGCCAAGGTTGCACCAACATCCTCAAGCAGACCGCCGCCCGGGCGGGGATCCGGAAGCGCGTGACCCCTCACATGCTGCGACACTCCTTCGCCACCCACCTCCTGGAGGGAGGAGCCGACGTCCGGGTGGTCCAGGAGCTGCTGGGTCACGCCAGTGTGGCCACGACCCAGATCTACACCCTGGTGACGAAGGACCGGTTGCGCGAGGTCTACTTCGCTTCCCACCCCCGAGCCCGCAGGACGCAGGCAGGGGACGGGGCACGCGAGACCGGCGCGACCGAGCCTGCCGCGGGGCGCTAGGAGAACGACGTGGACGCCGAGATCATGGAGCGGCAGCGCAAGGCTCTGCTGGAGGAGCGCGAGTCGTTGCGGGAGCAGCTCCGCGACCTTGGAGTGAACCCCGACGACCCCGCGTCGGTGGAGTTCCAGTTCGATCAGGGGCTCGCCGACAGCGCGCAAACGACGGCGGAGCGGCATCGCGTGATGTCCATCGCTGAAGGCCTTCGTACGAACCTGGACGACGTCGAGCACGCCCTCCGGCGGATGGATGTTGGAACGTACGGTTCCTGCGAGAACTGCGGACGACAGATCGCTGTGGAGCGTCTCGAGGCCATTCCGTTCGCGCGCCTGTGCTTCGAGTGCAAACAGAAGGCGCGAACGCGGTGAAGGTACACCTGCTGGTGTGCGATTCGTTCGGGGTGGGGGCGACGCCCGACGCGGGCTCCTACGGAGACGAGGGCTCCGACACGATCGGAAACACCGCGCGGGCCGTCGGTGGGATCCATGCGCCGAACCTCGCTGGGCTTGGCCTGGGGCTGCTGACGGATGCTCCCGGGATCGAGGCGAGGGCCGACCCAGGTACCGCCCACGGCAAGATGCGGGAGCGATCCGCCGGAAAGGACACCACCACCGGCCATTGGGAAGTCGCCGGGATCGTCCTCGATCGGCCGTTTCCCACCTACCCGGAGGGGTTCCCTCCGGAGGTCATCGAACTGTTCGAGAAGGCGGTGGGAAGGGAAGTCCTCGGGAACGTGCCGGCATCGGGGACGGTGATCGTCGACCAGCTCGGCGAGGAGCACCTCCGCACGGGGCGGCCCATCCTGTACACGAGCGAAGATTCCGTGTTCCAGATCGCCGCGCACAAGGACGTCGTTCCCCTCGAGCAACTGTACGAGTGGTGCGGGATCGCCAGGAGGATCCTCCAGGGCGAGCACCGGGTCGGGCGGGTCATCGCCCGGCCCTTCGTCGGTGAGCCCGGGAGCTTCACCCGCACCCACGAGCGGCGCGACTTCTCGGTGGAGCCGCCGAGTCCCACCTACCTGGACCGCGTGCAGGATGCGGGGGTCCCGGTGTTCGGGGTGGGGAAGATTTCCGACATCTTCGCCGGGCACGGGCTCTCGGAGTCGGCACGCTCCGAGTCCAACGACCACGGGGTCGACCTCACCGTGAAGTTCCTCGCGCGCGAGACCCACCTCCTCGTGGTCACCAACCTGGTGGACTTCGACACGGAGTACGGCCATCGGGAGGATCCCCCGGGATACGCGCGGTGCATCGAGGAGTTCGACCGCCGACTGCCCGAGCTGATCGAGGCGGTTGGGGAGGGAGGCATCCTCTTCCTCACCGGAGACCACGGGTGCGACCCTACGGACGACTCCACCGATCACACGCGGGAGCACACCCCGGTGCTCGCAGCCGGAGGGCTCCTCGACGATCGAAAGCCCGTCGACCTCGGCGTCCGGGAGACGTTCGCCGACCTGGGAGCGACCGTTGCCGATCTCTTCGGTGTCGGGAGCGACGGCCTGGCCGGGACGAGCTTCGTCGGGCAGCTGGGCATCACGTGACCTCCGCGCCGATCGACCACGTCCTCCTGGCGGTGCCGGACCTCGATGGTGCGGGGGCCATGCTCCTCGAAGAGCACGGCCTGGCGAGCGTGGCAGGCGGGGGCCACACGGGATGGGGAACGGCGAACCGGATCGTCCCCCTCGGCGACCGGCAGTACCTCGAACTGGTCGGCGTCGTGGACGCGACCCAAGCGGAAACGAATCCCTTCGGGTCGACGATCCGCGCATCGGTAGAACAGGGCGGGGGCCTGGTGGGGTGGTGCGTGGCGGTCGACGATGCTGAGGCGGACGCCGACCGCCTCGGGCTCACAGTGACGGATGGTTCCCGGACCCGGACGGATGGGGTCACCCTGAGCTGGCGCACGGCCGGGCTGGAAGCGGCCCTGGCCGAGCCGTGGCGGCCGTTCTTCATCGAGTGGCGGATCCCCGAAGACGCCCACCCCGGCCGAGCGGCAGCGCCGCACCGTGTCGAGACTGCGGGCATCGCCTGGGTCGAGGTCGCCTGCGACCTCCACATCCTTCGGGAGTGGGTCGGCAACGACGACCTCGATGTGCGGCAGGGGGAAGGCCCTCCGGGGCTCCTGTCGGTCGGCATCACCACCGGGGCGGGCGAGGTCGTGCTGTCGTGACAGATGCCCGGGACGTCGTCGCGGCCAAACGCGACGGACGAAAGCTGAACGAGCAGGAGGTCCGAGCGTTCGTCCTCGGGTTCGCTCGCGGCGAGATCACCGACTACCTCGCGGCGGCGTTCCTCATGGCCGCCTACATCCGCGGTCTGGACATCGAGGAGACCGTGGCGCTCACCCGGGCCATGGTGGACTCGGGCATCACCCTTCCCATGGACGGCATCTCCCGCCCCAAGGTCGACAAGCACTCCACCGGTGGCGTTGCCGACGGGGTGACGCTCGTGTTCGCTCCGCTGGCCGCTTCCCTGGGGCTCGCGGTGGCGAAACTGTCGGGTCGAGGGCTCGGGCACACGGGAGGCACCCTCGACAAGCTCGAATCCATCCCGGGACTTCGAACCGACCTCTCCGCGGAGGAGATCGAGCGCCAGGTCGAGGAGGTGGGATGCGCCGTCGCCGCGCAGACGGCCGACCTGGTCCCGGCGGACGGCGCCCTGTATGCGCTCCGGGACGCCACGGCCACCGTGCCGAGCATCCCCCTCATCGCAGCCAGCGTCATGAGCAAGAAGCTGGCGGTGGGGACCGACCTCATTCTGCTCGACGTGAAGGCGGGGAGCGGGGCGTTCATGAAGACGCCCGAGGACGCCGACGCCCTAGCGATGGCGTGCGTACAGCTCGCCGAGGGGTGGGGCCGCCGGGCTCGAGCCGCCGTGACCGACATGTCCCAGCCGCTCGGTGAGGCGGTCGGAAACGCGCTCGACATCGTGGAGGCGGTCGAGGTCCTCAAGGGCGAGCACGAGGGACGGCTGACCGACCTGGCGATCGAGTTTGCCGCGGTGGCGCAAGAGATACTCCTGGGACGATCGCTCGAGGAGGGGCGCGACGAGGCTCGGGGCGCGCTGTCCTCGGGTCGCGCGGCTAAGGCGTTCCGGCGGATGGTCGAGGCCCAGGGGGGAGACCCGAAGGTGGTGGACGATCCGCGAGCCGTGCTGCCGCGCTCACCGGTGGCGGTCCCGATCCTCGCGGACCGATCCGGTTACCTCGCTCGGGTGGACGCGGAGGCCATCGGGCGGGCGTCGGTAGATCTCGGTGCGGGTCGGGTGAGGAAAGGCGACCCGGTCGATCCGGCGGTCGGCATCGTGTTCAATCCGAAGGTCGGGGACCGGATCGAGGAAGGCCAGGAGATCGGCGAGGTCCACGCACGAGACGAGGGCGCCGCCGCCGAGGCTTCCCGTCGAGTGATGGCGACCCTCGAGCTGAACGAAACCGCCGTCGAACCGTTGCCGCTCGTGTACCGTTGGCACGGCTCCG
>DASYVD010000095.1:0-10198 GCA_036000545.1 Actinomycetota bacterium
CGCTCGACCAGGCGCCGGGCCACGGTGGTCTTCCCGGCCCCGGGCCGTCCCTCCAGGAGGATCCGGATCGGCTCGGCCATCGGCGAGCACCATAGTCGAGGTGGCTCCCGACGCGGCCATCGCACGGCTTCCTCTCGCACCCTCGAGGAGAGGTGTGGGATGCTCGGGTGGGATTCACCTGAGCACGCCAGGAGATGCCATGGCGCGGATCGACGAGTACGAGTTCGGACGCATCGTCGTCGACGGCGAAGAGGAACGGCGCGACCTCATCATCCTCCCGGGCCGCATCGTGCGGAACTGGTGGCGAAAGGACGGCCACTCAATGGTGCTGGAGGACCTCGAAGACGTCCTGGGCGAGCTTCCCGACCACATGGTCGTGGGGACCGGAGCTGCCGGGCAGATGCGGCCGGAGCCCGAGGCCATTCGCGACCTGGAGGAGCGTGGGGTGAAGGTCGAGCCGATGAGGACGCCGGATGCGGTCCGCCGCTACGGCGAGCTCGATCCCGCGACCACCGCCGCCGCTCTGCACCTCACCTGTTAGCCGCGATGCGCGTCGCGATCATCGGGGGGTCGGGGGTCGACGTCACGGCGCTGCTCGAAGGCATCGCGGAGAGGAAGGTCGACACCCCGTTTGGCGACGTGGAGGTGGCGACGGGAGCCTTCCAGGGCCAGGAGATCGGCTTCCTCCGTCGCCACGGGCCCGGACATTCAGTCCCGCCCCACCGCATCAACTACCGGGCCAACATCTGGGCGCTGCAGGAGCTCGGTGTGGAGATGATCCTGACCACCGCGGCGGTGGGCTCCTTGCGGGAGGAGATGGGGCCCGGTCACTTCGTCATCGTCGACCAGTTCCTCGATTTCACCAAGCAGCGCGTCTCTACGTTCCACGAGGGGGGCCCGGAAGGCGTCGTCCACGTCGACGTGACGAACCCGTTCTGTCCGCAGCTGAGAGAGTTGCTCGTGTCCCACGGCACGTCGCTGGATATCCCGGTCCACGACGGGGGCGTGTACGTCTGTGCCGAGGGTCCTCGGTACGAAACGGCAGCGGAGATCCGGGCCTTCGCCATGTTGGGAGGCGATCTCGTCGGGATGACCGTCGTCCCCGAGGTCGTCCTGGCGCGGGAGTTGGGGCTCTGCTACGCGAACATCGCGTCGGTGACGAACGTCGCGGCCGGGCTGATGGACGACCCCCTCTCGCACGAAGAGGTCCTCCAAGCTCAGGCCGGTTCCGCCGAACGGCTGGAGCAGCTGCTCACCGGGGTCCTCGGGGACATCCCGGAGGAGCGTGCGTGCCCCTGCCCTCGGAAACCCGAGGCATTAGGCGAATGATCCCTCGCCCGGCCCTTGCGGTGACTGCGGACGCGCTCACCGCGGGACGGGCGCTTCTCGGGGCCCTGCTCGCCTCGCTGGTGGCTACCGGCCGCTTGGGCGTCGCCGCTGTCATGCTCGCGGTCGCCTGGCTGAGCGACGCCGCCGACGGGCGGCTGGCCAGAGCTTCCGGCAAACTCAGTCGGCTGGGGAACTGGGACTTCCCTGCGGACGTCATCGTCGGCGCGGGGATCCTCCTCGGGTTGGCCCTCGCCGGCGTCGTACCCCTGCCGCTCGGGTTGATCATCCTGGTGGGGCTGGGCTCCGCCTTCCTGGCCCTTCGGAATCCCGCCGTCGGAATGGCGCTCCAGGCGATCGGGTACGGCGCGTTCCTGTGGCGGCTCTGGACGGAAAGGGTGCCTGCGGGCTGGATCCCGATCCTCGTGGCCACCGGGATCGCGCTCCTGGAACGCCGGCGGTTCGTCCGCGTCGTTTTGCCCTCGTTCTTTCGGGGTGTGGCCTCCGCATTTCGACTTCGGCGCCACGATACGTTCCGACTTCCGCAAGGCTGACGCAGGTCTTGGGCCGACGACGGCCTGGGCCGCTACGCAGCGTGTCCGGTGGGAAGACGGGTTATGCCGCCCGCCAGGCTGTACGCGTCGTACCCCCGCGCACGAGCCTCGCCCGCAGCCACCTCCGACCGGGCCCCCACCGTACACACAAAGAGGTACGTGGTGTCCCGCTTCAGCTCATCGATCCACCGGTCGAGGTCGGTGAAGGGCTTCCGAGCGTTCCCGATCGTCGCTCCCTCGTCCAGTTCCCGGACGTCGACGATCACCGCGCCCTCGGGGACGTCTTCCACAACGTGGGGCAGCCGCTCCGGCTTCCATGTGAGAAGGTCGATGACGCGCCGGTTCCACACTGCCGTGGCGATGTAGGAGTCGTCCACCTGTCCCTCGGCGGTGAGGATCTCCCGAAGCCGAGCGGCGGTCTCCACTCGTCCCGTAGCGATGGCGCAGTACTCGCGGACCCGGACCGACGCATCGTGGGTCCCGATGCGCCTTGCTCGCCCGATGATCTCCTCCTTGTCCATGCCGATGAGCGGCCGCAGGACCGGGACGCCGGCGGCTTCCTCCGCGACGGCGAGATTCCGGAGGGTCTGCGTGGACACCTGGCCCAGCGACTCCCCCGTGACGATGGCTTCGCCGCGGGTCTCCCGGGTGATGAGCGTCGCCGCTCGGTACATGGCCCGTTTCAGCAGGACCTGCCGGATCCGCGGATCGACGCGAGCTCGGAGCGCCGCGATCACCGGCACGAGGTCGACGAGGTGCGCCTTCGGCTCGATGCCGGGCGCCCACGTCGTGGCCAACTCCCGAGCCACCTCGAGTGCCGCGTCGGTCTGAGCGCACCCGCCGATATCGCACACCACCAGCTCGAGGTGCGTTCCGCGCCGCATTGCCATCCATGCCGCCACCGGCGAGTCGAAGCCACCGGAGAAGAGGGCCACTGCCCGGCCGCCGCTCCCGATGGGAAGTCCGCTGGGCCCGGCCGCCGCATCGAGCACCGCGTGGGCCACTGCATCCCGGATCTCCATCGCCACCTCGACGTCCGGCTCGTCGAGGTTCACTCCCGCGGAGTACGGCAGGAGCGCCGTGCCCAGCTGCACGGCCACGTCTCGGGAACGGTACCCGAGCTCGCCGCGGCGTCGCGCTCGGACCGCAAACGTCTTCCCCGCCACGCGGTCGCGGTACATATCGGTGGCCGCGTCGACCAGCTCGTCGAGCGTGGGCGCCGGGAGCACCGCGACGTCGGATACGGAATGCAGCCCGAACACGCGCGACAGCACTCCCCTCGCGAGCTCCGGCTGATCGGTGTCCACGAACAGCCTGCTCCACCGATTCTCCACGTCGGCTGCGATCCCGGCTCGTTCCAGGGCGGCCTTCACGTTCCGCACGAGGAACCGAAGGAACCGACGCCGGGTCCGGGGAGACTTCAGCCCGATCTCACCGGCGATCTTGAGCATGAGCCGCGTACGCATCGGGTCCATCGTAGCGAACCGACGAGACACGGGCCCCGATCGACCCGGTTCGTCAGATCCGGGGCGGCTCGATCTCGGGCATCCCCCGCCCGGCTCGCTCGGCGGCGCCGATGGCGTCGGCGTGGGACCGCACCAGGGCGGCGAGGGCTTCGATGTCGATCCCGTGGTGCCTCGGCGCGTGGGGAAGCACTCTGCGCAGGCCTCGGTCCATCAGGGTCCGGGCCCCGTGGAGGTTTTCTCGGAGGTAGTGCGTGTATCCCGCGCCGAGCTGCGAGAGGCCCTTGAAGAACTCCTCGTCCTCGCTTCCCTTCGACTGCTTCCAGCACGTCTCCCAGGCTTCGTGGGCCTGAAAGAACCTCCCCGCGTTGAAGTGCTCGGTCGCCAGACGGTGGTTCTCCTCCCGGGTGTTCGCGTCGAAGTCTTCCATCACGAGCCGGTTCTCCGATCCCCACTTCAGGGGACGCCCCAACTCGTCGCGAGGCCGCTCTCGCTTCTGCCCGGGTTTCAACTCACTCGGTTCGGCCATGGTGCCCTTTCCTTCCGGGGGGTCCGCTGGTCTGCACGAATCGGTGCGATCGCGCTCGGGGCCAGCTACCCGCCCGGGCCCCCCATCCTAGCGCCCGCTATGCTTCGGCCGACCCGGAGGACGGCGATGGGAAGGGCCCTGCTCACCGACCTCTACGAGCTGAACATGGCCGCCAGCTACCTCCGGCGGGGCATGACCGCCGCGGCCACGTTCAGCCTCTTTGTGCGCAACCTGCCAGACCGGTGGGGATTCCTGGTGGCGTGCGGACTGGAGAACTGCCTGGAGTTCCTGGAGTCATTGCGGTTCACCGACGAGGACCTGGCGTACCTCCGCGAGACGCAGGACTATTCCGACGAGACCCTCGACGCCTTCCGCGACCTGCGGTTCACGGGAGACGTGTGGGCGACCCCGGAGGGCCGGTTGGTATTCCCCGACGAACCACTCCTCGAAGTCACTGCTCCGCTTCCCGAGGCGCAGCTCGTGGAGACTTACCTCCTCAACCAGGTCACCTACCAGACCGCCATCGCCTCGAAAGCGGCCCGGTGCCGGATCGCCGCTCCCGACAAGACCATGGTCGACTTCGCGTTCCGTCGCGTGCACGGTGTGGAAGCGAGCTTCGCGGTCGCTCGGGCCACGGCCATCGTGGGGTTCACCGCCACCAGCAACGTGGAAGCCGCGCGGATCCTCGGCCTGACCGCCAGCGGCACCATGGCGCACTCGTACATCGAGGCGTTCGAGACCGAAGCCGAGGCGTTCCGTGCCTACGCGAAGGACTACCCGGATCGAGTCGTCCTTCTCGTCGACACCTACGACAGCCTGGGGGGTGTGGAGAAGGCCATCCAGGTGGCCAAAGAGCTGGGGACCAAGGGACACACACTGGCCGCGGTCCGGCTCGACAGCGGTGACATGGGCGCGCTGGCCCGGGAGGCGCGCACGATGCTCGACGAAGCCGGGCTGGAGAAGGTCCAGATCTTCGCCAGCGGAGGCCTGGACGAATACGCCATCGCTTCGCTGGCCGATTCGCCGATCGATGCGTTCGGGGTGGGGACCAAGGTCGGGGTGGCCGCCGACGCTCCGTACCTCGACAGTGTGTACAAGCTGGTGGAGTACGACGGCCACCGCGTCGCCAAGCTCTCCGTCAAGAAGGCCACGCTGCCCGGCCCCAAGCAGGTGTGGAGACGCCCCAACTTCAGCGGGGACGTCATCGGGCTGCGCGAGGAACCGGGGCCCGAGGCAGCCGAGATCCTCCTCGAACAGGTCATGGGTGGCGGCCAACGGCTCGTCCGCGATGGCGTCGCAGAGGCCCGCGGCCGGTTCGCCGCCGACCTCCAGGGGCTCCCGGAGCAGCTGCGCTCCCTCGACCCGGCTCCGTACCCGGTGGCCCGGAGCGACGCGCTGAAGGACCTCTCCGAGCGGGTTCGCCAGGAGATCATCGACCGCGAGCTCGACTGACGACCCCCTCGGGATGACAGTTCACCTCGATCGGAGGGAGGATGTTTCCGTGGACTACGTCCGATTCGTGGAACGTCCCCAGCTGACCCGACCGGCGATGGTATGCGCCTTCGCCGGGTGGAACGACGGCGGAGAGGCCGCCACCACGGCGGCGACCTACCTCCGCGACCGATGGGAGGCCTCTAAGTTCGCCAGCCTCGATCCCGAGGAGTTTTTCGACTTCCAGATGACACGTCCGACAGTCTCGCTCGTCGAGGGAACCAGCCGGAAGATCGACTGGCCAGCCAACGACTTCTTCCGCGCGTCCCTCCCCGAGCGCGACGTCATCGTGTTCATAGGGATCGAGCCCAACATCCGGTGGCGGACCTTCTGCGGGGCCATCGTGGATACGGCGAAGGAACTGGGTGTGGAAGTGCTGGTCACTCTGGGTGCCTTCCTGGCGGACGTGCCGCACACCCGACCTGCCCCCAGCACGGCGTCGTCCGGAGACCCTTCGTTGCTGAAACGACTCGGTAGCGTGCCGTCGCGCTACGAGGGTCCCACGGGGATCACCGGCGTCCTGCACGATACGGCGGGCCGCGTCGGCCTTCCCTCCATCTCGATCTGGGCGGCCGTTCCCCACTACCTGCCGTCAGGGCCGAACCCCCGGGCCGCGCTGTCGTTGGTCCAGAAGGTCGCCGTGGCGCTCGACGTACCGATCCCCACCGACACCCTGGCCCTGGCCGGAGAATCCTGGGAGCCTCAGATCTCCGCGATGATCGAGGAGAACGCCGACCTGGCCGCGTACGTGCGCCGGCTGGAGGAGACTGCCGACGAGCGAGAGGAGCTCATCGAGATCCCGAGCGGAGAAGCGCTCGCCGAGGAGCTGGAGCGTTTCCTGCGCGAGCAGCGCAAGGAGGGGGACCGGTGAGGGTATGGCGGAGGATGGCGGTCCCCGATCTGCGGCCGCATGCGGGCCCCGTCCCCGACACAGAGCCCACCGCTGTCGCGGGCGGCAAGAGCGGCACGCTCCGGGCGGCCATCTTCGGGGTGAACGACGGCCTTGTCTCCAACCTCGCGCTGATCATGGGCATGGCCGGAGCGGGCGTCGGCAACCGAGTCGTGGTCCTGGCCGGGGTGGCCGGGCTCCTCGCCGGAGCCTTCTCCATGGCCGCCGGGGAATACATCTCGATGCGAGTCCAGAAGGAGGTGTTCGAGCGCCTCATCCACGTTGAGGCCCACGAGATCGGGACCGACCCGGAGGGCGAGACGCGAGAGCTGAGCCATCTCTTCATAGAGAAAGGCATCCCCGACGACATCGCCCTCGAGGCCGCCCGGTCGTTGATGGCAGATCCATTGACCGCACTGGAGACCCACGCCAAGGAGGAGCTCGGTCTCGACCCGAAAGAACTGGGCTCGCCGTGGGGAGCGGCGACTTCTTCCTTCCTCACCTTCGGCGCGGGAGCGCTGCTGCCGCTGGTTCCGTACTTCGTTACCCAGGGAGTGGCGGCGGCGTGGATCGCCGTGGCGCTCTCCCTTTCGGCGCTGTTCGGCGTGGGAGCCTCGATGACCGTGTTCACCCGCCGTCCGTGGGCACTCTCTGGTGGGCGCCAGCTGCTCATCGGGGGCGCGGCGGCCCTGGTGACCTACCTGGTCGGAAGCCTGCTCGGCGTGGCCGCCGCGGGCTGAGGAACGGTGCCGATGGAGGTGCGGGCCCTCCGGCCCGAGGAGTACGAGGAGGCCGGAAGGGTGACGGCGCTGGCCTACCAAGAGTTCGCGGTCCCGGGCGACCCTGGTTGGGAGGAATACCTCGAGCGGATCGCCGACGTAGCCGCACGAGCCGCCCGCGCGGTGGCGCTGGGAGCGATCGAGGAGGGGCGGGTCCTGGGATCGGTCACAGTCGAGCTGGACCAGCGCATCGAGGGCGGCGACACGCGGTCGGAGCTCCGGCCGGAGGAGGCCCACGTCCGAATGCTGGGGGTGCATCCCGGTCATCGGCGAAGAGGGATCGGTCGACTGCTGACCGAAGCCTGCACCGAGGTGGCCAGAGATGCTGGAAAGAGGGTGATCAGTCTGGAGACCGCCGAAACGATGACGGCGGCCCAGCGTATGTACGAATCGATGGGGTTCCGCCGCGGAGAGGATCTCGTCTTCGAAAACGACTTTCGCCTGCTCTCCTACGAGCTCTCGCTCTGAGAGGAGAGAGGAACGATCTCGCCTGACGTGAGCACGATGCCGTCGGCCGTCTCGGCCTCCACGGTGCCGCCGCGGAACTGCTGCAGGTACAGATGGGCGTACAGGCCGCCCTTCTCCAGCAACTCGGAGTGGGTTCCCTGTTCCACCAGCCGGCCCCGGTCGAGTACGAAGATGACGTCCGCTGCCAGGATCGTCGACAGCCGGTGAGCGATGGCGATGGTGGTCCGTCCGCGCATCAGCGGCCGGAGGGCTTCCTGCACCAGGCGCTCGGACGTGGAATCGAGAGACGAGGTCGCCTCGTCCAGGATCAGGATCCGAGGGTCCTTGAGGATCACGCGGGCGATGGCCAACCGTTGCTTCTCCCCGCCAGAGAGCTTGTAGCCGCGCTCCCCGACCAGCGTGTCGTAGCCATCCGGCAGCTCCGCGATCCGGTCGTGGATGAACGCGGCCCGAGCGGCCGCCTCGAGCTCCTCGTCCGTGGCCTGGGGATTCCCGTAGCGGAGGTTCTCCCGGACAGAGGTGTGGAAGAGGTACGTCTCCTGCGTGACCATCCCGATGACGTCCCCGAGGCTGGCGAGCCGGATCTTCCTCACGTCGATGCCGTCGATCTCCACCGAACCCCGCTGCACGTCGTAGAACCGGGGGGCCAGGTAGGTGACGGTGGTCTTCCCGGCGCCGCTCGGGCCGACCAGAGCGGCAAGGGTCCCCTTCTCGATCTCGAGATCCACGTGCTCCAGGGTCCATAAGCGGCGGTGCCCGTCGCCCGGGGGAGCGTCCGGGCCCACGGGAACCGCGGTCGAGACATCCTTCGCTTCCCCGTCCCCGGCGGGGGCCTCTTCTCGCGGGGCCTCGTACCGGAACGACACGTTCCGGAACCGAACGTGTCCCTTCGCTTGCTCGCGCGGAAGGGTCACGGCGTCCGGCGCGTCCTCGATCTCTGGGGAGAGGTCCAGGTACTCGAAGACCCGGTCGAACAGGGCCATTGCGCTCTGAACCTCCACGGTGATCTGCAGCAACGACCCCACCGGGAAGAAGAGCCGGCTCTGGAGCGTGGTGAAGGCCACGATGTCACCCGCAGTGAGTTCGGTTCCGCCTCCCGACAGGACGAACCCGGCCACGAGGTACACGAGTGCCGGGGTCACCGAGAAGAAGATCTGGATCGTGGCGAAGAACGATCGGCCGATCATCGTCTGACGGATCTGGAGCCCGGCCAGCCGCTCGTTCTCCCGACGGAACCGGTTCGTCTCGTGGCGCTGCCGCCCGAACGCCTTGGAGAGAAGCATGCCCGATACCGACAGGGTCTCCTCGGTGATGGCGGAGAGATCGGCCAGGCTCCTCTGGGTGTTGGCGGCCACCTCTCGCCGGGCCTTGCCCACCCGCTGGGTGAGCCAGATGAAGAACGGCATCATACCGAGAGATAGCAGCGTCAGCTGCCAGGAGAGGATGAGCATCGCCACGACACTCGAGATGACGATGACCGTGTTCGCAAGGACGCTCGACGCCGTGTCGGTCACCACCGACTGAATCCCCCCCACGTCGTTGGAGAGGCGCGACTGGATCTCGCCGGTCCGGGTCGTGGTGAAGAAGCGCAGCGGCATCCGCTGGAGGTGCGCGTAGAGGGCGTTCCGAAGATCCTGCATGACTCGCTGGCCGACGACGTTTGACAGGTAGGACTGCCAGATGCCCATCGACCCGGACGCGATGGGGATGGCCACCATGATGCCGACCAACCAATAGAGGAGTCCGAGGTTCGGGCAGCCGGGCCCGCAGAACAGCGCCTGGTCGAAGATGACCTTGATCAGGAGGGGGTTGATCACCCCGATCGCCGAGGTGATCAGGATCAGGGCCCCCACCAGGGTTACCGTCTTCCGGTAGGGGCGGAAGGTCCTGATGACCCGTCGCACCGTGGCCCGCGTGATCGGCGGTGCGTCGGGGTCCGGGATGATCAGTCGGTGGTGGCTCATACGACCATAGAAAGTACTACCGAAACCGCGACCCACCCAGCCAGGATACGACCCGGCGGACCTAGCGACGGCGAGGCAGATTGGCCTCAGCCGGGCGCCAACCGTCAGAAGCTGCGGTCCTCCTGCCCCAGTACCAGCCAAAGATTGGACGGGAGAGAAGCGACCCCACCATGATCCAAATGCCGAGCTGCGCCATCCACCTCGTCCCACTAATAACGCCCGCTACAACCAATGCCATCCCAACAGGACTCAGTAGGAGTGCGACCCAGACGACGCGCGGCAACGGCGCGGGAGGGGGCTCCGGTTGCGCAGACGGAACCGGGAACTCGATCCGCTGGCGGAGCGCCAGGATGAACATACCGACCATGATGGCGATCGCGAAGAGAACAGCCCCCCCGTACGAGAACTGACCGGCGACTATCAGCAAGATTGGCGAGAGAACCAGAGCTAGGTACATCAACAGGGACAGAGCTGCTCGAAGCCAAGCAGGTGCTATACCGTAACCCTACGCTCCCAGCTGCCGGGCGCGGGTGAAAACGGCGTCGAACATCGCCTCGGTGAGCTTTCCGGTGAACGTGTTCAGCTGGCTCGGATGGTAGCTACCGAGCAGCACGTACGGGCCGGCCTCGGCTTCGGCGGCGTGGCCGAACCCCGGTCTCGGCCTGGGCGCGGCGTGATCCAGGGCCGCTATCGCGCGAAAGGCGCCGTCCCAGGCGAACGACCCCAGGCAGACGA
>DASYVD010000096.1:0-2609 GCA_036000545.1 Actinomycetota bacterium
GTGATCGCCCTCGCGCCCGGTGAGCGCCGCGTCGTCGCCCTCGAAGGATTCGAGGCCGCGGTCCTCCCGCTCTCGGGCTCGTGTCGCGTCGAGATCGGATCGCATGCCTTCGAGCTCGATGGGCGCACCAACGTCTTCTCCCGCGTCAGCGATTTCGCCTACCTCCCGGAGGGGAGCGAGGCTGTCCTCACCAGCCGGGAAGGTGGTGAGTTCGCGCTCCCCATGGCGCGCGCGGAACGGCGGCTCGAGCCCGCTCACGTGCCGGCCCGAGCCGTGGCCGTAGAGATCCGAGGAGGCGGGGCGGCCACCCGGCAGGTGAACAACTTCATGTCGGCGGACGCCTTCGACGCCGACCGGCTGATCGCTGTCGAGGTGCTCACTCCGGACGGCAACTGGTCCTCGTTCCCACCTCACAAGCACGATGAGCACACCGACCGCGAGGTGCCGCTCGAGGAGATCTACTACTTCCGGATCCGGGGTGACGGCGGATTCGGCATGCACCGGACCTATACGACGGAGGGTGACATCGACGTCACCGTGACGGTGCGTGACGGGGACGTGTTCCTGATCCCCAGGGGCTATCACGGTCCGACTGTGGCCCCACCTGGTCACACGATGTACTACCTGAACGTCATGGCCGGTCCGGCCGAGCGCGCATGGCGCGTGTGCACGGATCCCACGCACGAGTGGCTGTGGGAGCTCCTCGCCGACCTCGGCCCCGACCCCAGGTGCCCGCTCACCACGGCCGAGGGCCCGCGACCTCGACCCGCGTAGTTGACCTCGGCCTTCACCGTCTGCGGGGCCACACGTCCACAGTCCGCAGCTTCCGGGGCGCGGTTTGGACCTCAATCCCCAGGGTATGGCTCCGACAAGGCCTCGATCGAATCGCTCAGGGGGAGGATTCATCATGGGCACCACGAACGGCTCTCGATCAGGTTCATTGCTTCGAACCGCCTCGGTCATCGGCTTCGGTGTCCGAACCCTCGTGCGTGACATCGAGCTGGCCAAACGCGAGATCTCCGAAAACGTGAAGCGGGCGGGGGTCGGGGCAGGCATGGTCGCGGCCGCCGGCATCCTGGCGCTCTTCGCCGTGGGGGCGTTCACCGCGGCGGCCATCCTGGCCCTGGCCATCGTGCTCCCCGCCTGGGCATCGGCGCTCATCGTGGGAGGGGTTTGGGCCCTCTTCGCTCTCATCGTCGGCCTGATGGGAAAGCGGAATCTGCAGAAGGCCAGGCCGATCCCCAAAGCGGCGGCTGTGGCGGCGAAGAACGACGCCCGCCACCTCGCCTCGGAGCTGAAGCGGGGAAAATAGCCGGCGTGAGGGACCTCCTCCGCAAGCTCGACGCGTTCCAGAAGCGGCATGCCGCCATCGCGTTCCCCTTCGCGGTGGTCAAGAAGTTCGGTGACGACCAGGCCGGGAACCTGGCCGCGGTGATCGCCTACTACGGCTTCTTCTCCCTGTTCCCCCTGTTGCTCGTGCTCGTGACCCTCCTGGGCATGGTCCTGCGCAACAACCCGGACCTCCAGACACGCATCCTCGATTCGGCGCTGGCCAACTTCCCGGTCATCGGGACCGAGATCTCCGGCAACGTGCACGCGCTCGGAGGAAGCGGCGTGACGCTCGCCGTGGGGATCGCGCTGACCCTGTGGTCCGGCCTGGGGGTGATCAAGACCACGCAGGCGGGGATGAACGCGGTGTGGAACGTCCCGTTCGAGCACCGACCGAACTTCCTCAAGTCCACGTTGCGGGCGCTGATCCTGCTCGGGGTGCTGGGCGTGCTGACCCTGGCCTCCGCGGCGGCAGGAAGCGTCGGCGGCGGGAGCGGTCAGGGATGGTTGGTGATCCTCGGTCTGGCCGTCTCGCTCACGATGAACCTGTTCCTGTTCCTGCTCGCGTTCCGTATCCTGACCAGCGAGAACCTCACTTGGGGGGACGTGCTGCCCGGCGCCGCGGTGGGATCGGTGGCCTGGACGACGTTACAGGCCCTCGGCGGGTTCTATGTGAGTTACCAGCTCCAGGGGGCGAGCGATGTGTACGGGACGTTCGCCGTGGTGATCGGGCTGCTGGCCTGGATCTTTATCGGCGCGCAGATCACGCTGCTCGCGGCCGAGGTCAATGTGGTGAGGAAACGCCGCCTGTGGCCGAGGAGCCTGGTGCAGCCGCCGTTCACCGACGCGGACGTGCAGGCCCTGACCCGCTATGCGAAACAGGAGGATCGCCGGCCCGAGGAGCGGATCGACGTCGAGGTCGACGGCCCTCGGCCGAATGCGGGCGACTCGGCCGCGCACTAGCTCCGGGGCACGCTGGGCGGCGCCCGGGACCCTTCGAACTCGGGTGGACTACCATCGAGAGGATCGCCGGCGCGCCGTTTGCCGACCTCATCGCCAGGGGGTATCCGGCCCCCGAAGGAAGGAGGAGCCATGGCCAAGGCCACGCAGACCGACCCATTCCGCACGAAGGACGGGGACAGCGGGGTCAGCAGCCAGCCACTGTTCCATCAGCACGGAGAGGAGGTCCAGGAGTTCGGGAAGATGCGGTTGCTCCCCATCGCGCTCGGCTACGAGGCTCGCGTGGAGAGCTGCCAGCTGCTGAACCAGATCCTCTCGGA
>DASYVD010000097.1:0-5905 GCA_036000545.1 Actinomycetota bacterium
GACCTACGCCCGCCTGGCCGGCCTCGGCGCCGAGTTCGGGGAGAAGGCAGGGTGGGAGCGTCCGAACTGGTTCCGGACCAACGAGGACGAGCGGTTCGAGGAGCTCCGCCCTCGGGGATGGGCCGGCCGGCACTGGTCGACGGCCATCCCCGCCGAGCACCTGGCCACCAGGGAGCGGGCCGGCCTGTTCGACGAGACGAGCTTCGCCAAGATCGAGGTCAGCGGCCTGGACGCGTGCCGGTTCCTTCAGCGGATCTGCGCGAACGACGTGGACGTCTCGCCCGCCCGGGTCGTGTACACGCAGCTGTTGAACGAGCACGGTGGGATCGAGTGCGACCTGACGGCGACTCGGCTCGGCCCGGAACGCTATCTGCTGATCACCGGCACGGCCTTCGGCCCCCACGATCTCGCGTGGGTCCGGGGCCAGGCCGGACCCGAGGACCGCGTTGAGGTCCGCGACGTCACGTCGAGCCTCGCTTGCGTAGCCTTTTGGGGACCGAAGGCGCGGGACATCCTCTCCTCGGTCACGCCGGCGGACCTGTCCAACCAGGGGTTCCCCTACATGAGCCAGCGGGAGATCGTCGTCGGCGACGTCCCCTGCCTCGCGCTTCGGGTGACCTACGTGGGGGAGCTGGGGTGGGAGCTGTACCCGCCCACCGAATTCGGCCTCAGGCTGTGGGACCTGGTCCTCGAGGCGGGGCGACCGTTCGGACTGGTCCCGGCGGGGTACCGGGCGATCGACTCCCTTCGGCTCGAGAAGGGCTACCGCGCGTGGGGGGCCGACATCACGCCGGAAGAGACCCCCTTGGAGGCGGGCTTGCGGTTCGCCGTGAAGCTGGACAAGGGCGAGTTCACCGGCCGAGAAGCGCTGCGGCAGGCGGCGGACCCAGAGAGGCGGCTGTCCTGCCTGGTCCTTTCCGATCCTCGTTCCGTCGCCCTGGGGAACGAGCCCGTGTTCGCCGAGGGGAACGTGGTCGGCCGCGTGACGTCCGGCGGCGTCGGTTACGGCGTCGGCAAGAGCATCGCCTTCGCCTACCTGCCGGCCGAACTGGCATCCGCCGGCACGTCGCTCGCGGTCGAGGTGTTCGGAGCGCGCGTCGACGCCGAGGTCGTTCGGGATCCCCTCTACGACCCCACCGGCGAGCGGATCAGGTCCTGACGAGGTCGTTCAGCCGAGCCAAGGCCTCGATCAGTACGGTGCCTCGCCCTGCGGCACCGGGCGGTCGTGCAGATAGTTCTGGCCGTTCCAGTACGCCCGGACCCGCTTCGTGGGCCACCCCTTGACGTCGAGGTGGAGCTCATCCGGCAGGTCGGCTCCTCCGGCATCGATCAGAAGCTCGAACCCTCCGCCCGACAGGTGACGGAACTCGTGGTCCGCCCCTGGGGACTGCGTGGAGGCCTCGACGTAGGTGACGTTACGGGAGGACGCCAACCGGTCGGTCCAAACGAACAGGCATCCGCCGTGATCTCTGACGAACTCAACGACCTCGGGGTTGGCGAGAACCTTCACCGCTCTAGGGTGCTGCCGGCAGCAGTCACCGTCAAACCCCGGCCGTGTCCCGAATCCATCGAGGAAAGTCTTCGGAATCGAACGCGGTGGCTGCCCGTTCCCACCTCTCGACCGCCCAGCCCCAGAAGTCGTAGTCGATGGGTGAGATCCTCGCCTGGATCGCGGCCCACAGGGTCCACCCCACGTCGGCCATCACGGCCTGCAGGTTCATCCTGCCGAGCAGGTCGGCCCGCACCTCGCCGAAATAGGCGTCGCACAGCTCGGCACGGAGCTCCTGGTCGAAGCCGCACTCCTGTGCGGTGTCACCGAGCTCGAAGCACGGGTCGTTGTTCCCGCTGTACTCGAAATCGAGGATCCACAGCTGCGTTCCATCGTCGATGTAGTTCTCGGCGAGAAGGTCGTTGTGGCAGGGTCTGGTTTGCGCCGGGCGTTCGCCGAACGCTCGCTCGACGTCCGCGACCTGTCGCATTCGGTCACCGAAGCCGTCGGGGATCGTCACGGAGTGCTCGTCGCACACTCCCAGGTAGAACTCGACCAGCCGGAACATGTCGAAGTCGTGGAGGAACCGTGGGCCAGCATGGAGGCGCTTGAGAGAATCGCCCATCCGTCGGGCCATCGCTGGGGAGCGGAGACGTTCCCCCGACATCGTCTCGCCCTCGATGAACTCCACCACCATCACGTTGAGCTCGGGAAGATACTCGAGCACCCTAGGCGCCACTCCGGTGGTGGCTGCCGCCTCGGCATTGTGCCGTTCGTTCTCCCGGTCGACCGCCAGCAACTCCGTGGAGCGTCCCGGTATGCGCACCACGTATCGCGCACCGCCTGTCTCGACCAGATAATTCGAGTTGGTCAAGCCTCCGGAGAGAGGGGATATGGTGACGTCCTTGCCCTTCCACAGTCCGATCCGTTCGACGATCTCCTCGACAGATGGCTCGTCGTTCACGCCGCCACGCGGGTGCGCTCAGGGTCGTACAGGACGTCGTTCGAGACTTCGGCGGGGACGAGCCGCCCGAAGACCTCGACATGCACGCGGGTGCCGGGCCCCATCTCCGGCGGAAGGTAGGCGAACGCCACGTTGCGGCGGACCGTGTACCCATACGCACAACTCCGGAGCCGGGCCACCACCCGTCCATCGGCGTGGACGGCCTCTCCTCCGTAGATCGTGATGTACTCGTCGTCGCCTACGACCACCGTGCGGATCCGTGGCTGAGAGCCATCGTCGCGAGCCAGTACTAGTGCGTGCCGCCCGACGAAGTCACCCTTCTCCAGGTCAACGCAGAACCCCAGCCCTGCGTCGTAGGGAGTGTCGCTCGGCGTGATATCGATCCCGAAGTAGCGGTAGCCCTTCTCGATGCGCAGCGAGTCCAGGACCCGGTATCCGCCCGGAGCGATGCCGTGGGGCCGCCCCGCGGTCATGAGTCGATCCCACACCTGAACAGCCCACGTGGGGTCGACGTAGAGCTCCCAGCCGAGCTCGCCCACGTACGTGATCCGTTGGGCGAAGACCGGGGCCCCGGCGATCCGGATGGTACGGGCCGACAGGAAGGGGAAGGACTCGTTCGAGACGTCGTCGGTCGAGACCGCCCTGAGCACGTCGCGGGCTCGAGGACCCCACAAGCCGATCACGGAGAGCTCCTCGGTCACATCTCGAAGGTCGACCGGTCCATCTTCCTCCCGGACGTTGGACTTGAGCCATCCGAGATCGCCGTCGACGTAGCCTGCCCCGGTGACCACCCGGAACCGGCTCGGTTCCAGGCGCGTCACCGTCACGTCGGCCACGATCCCACCCCGCCGATTCAGGAACTGCGTGTACACGATGCTTCCGGCCTGCCTGTCGATGCGGTTGTCGGCCACTCGCTCCATGAGTGAGACCGCACCGGTCCCCGATACCTCGATCTTGCCGAAGGAAGACATGTCGATGATCCCCACGCGTTCCCGAAACGCTGCATGCTCCGTGCTCACTCGCTCGAACCACGGCGGCTTCGACCATCCGAACCCTCGCTGGTCGGCCCCGGCCATCCTCCACGTCTTCCCCGGTTCGAAGTAATCGCTCCGCTCCCATCCGTTCTTCACCCCAAAGACGCACCCAAGGTCCTGAAGCCGTGTGTGCAGGGCCGACAGGCGGCGAGGCCGGCCCCACTCGTCCTGATCAAAGGGGTAGCGGAGGAAGTAGTAGTACTTGTAGGCCTCGCGGGCGCACTCGGCCGCGTACGCCCGGTCCCGGTGGTTCCGGCCGAACCGCCAGGCTCGATAGGGGGTCATGTCGAATTCTGTCTCGCCCTCGATCATCCACTCAGCGATCGCCTTCCCGATCCCTCCGGCACCCCCGAAACCGTTCAGGG
Source organism: Actinomycetota bacterium (assembly GCA_036000545.1). GTDB lineage: Bacteria > Actinomycetota > UBA4738 > UBA4738 > CALAEC01 > DASYVD01. The sequence continues at coordinate 3,853 of DASYVD010000097.1, forward strand.
ACAACCCGGCGGCCGTCCAGAAGCCACGGATCCCCGGCGTGGGACCCAGCAGTGGATTCGCGTCCGGGGTCATGGCATCGGGGTGGCATACGAGTTTCACCACCTCGGCCCCCTCCAAGAACGGGAACCGGCGGATGGCTCCCCGCATGAGCTGCTCGAACCGTTCGTAGTCAGGAGGCAAGGACCGGGCCGAGTGATCCCAGGGAACGCCATCGACCCATCGAGCTGCCGGGTCGGGCTCGTATCCCCCAAACACCACCCCTCCGTGCTCCGACTTGCCGTACACCAGGTTGTCCGGGTCGCGGAAGCACGGCATTTCGCGAGGGAGCTCGGAGCCGGGTACTGCCTTCAGCGCCACGTGCTGGTGGTCGATGGGGGTCGATGGCACGAACGCGCCGACCATCTCCGCGACGCGTGGGGCCCAGATCCCGGCCGCGTTCAGGACGAGCTCCGTCTCGATCCGCCCCACGTCGGTGACGACGTGGGTGACCGCCCGCTCCGCAGACAGCTCGATCCCCGTCACTCGAACCCCCGTGCGGAACCTCGTCCCCAGTGCTTCCGCCGCCTTGGCCATCGTGTGGGTGGCGGTGTGAGGATCGAGGAACCCATCTCCAGGCACGTAAACCGCTCCGTACAGCGACTTGGGGCTGGCCATGGGCATCCGCTCTCGAGCTTCCTTCGCTGAGATCAACTCCACCTCGAGACCGATCCCCTTGGCCCGGGAGACGCCTCGCTGGAGTTCGGCGAATTGCTCCGGGCTGGAAGCCAGTCGCAGGCTCCCAACGGCATCGAACACTCCCAGCTCCTTGTACAGCTCGATCGAGTAGCGACGGAACCGCATCATCGTCGGTGAGGGATTGAACATCGTTACCAACCCCACGGCGTGGCTCGTCGATCCGCTCGTGAGCTCCCCCTTCTCGAGCACCAGGACGTCGGCCAGGCCCGCCTTCGCCAAATGCATGGCGACGCTACAGCCGGTGATCCCTCCCCCGATGACGACGATCCTGGCCCGATCCATGATTCCCTCCGACGCGGCGGTGGGGCGGGAACCAGCCCCCGCCCCACCGACTTTCGATCCGTCTGCTACTCGGGTGGGATCTCCGCGAACGCGTACTCCACCTTGATGCCCTTCGAGGCCTTCACCTGCTTCATGATGAAGTACACGATCAGCCCGAACAACGCCGTCCCGATCACGATCACGTACGGGAACGCGCTGGCGGTGTATGCAAGGCCCAAACCTTTCACGAACAGGAAGGCCCCGACCATGAACGCCCCAAACAAGAAGCCGAGCGCCCCGAAGATCGTGACCATCGGCGTCGTGCCGAACCGGTACTTCGCCCCCGGCGAGGCCTCGTAGAGCTTCTTGGCCCGGTATGGCAGCAGAGCCGCCGCGAGCGCCGAGAGCGTCATCACCGCCCCGTTCGCGAACGTGATCCCTAGAGCCCATTTCGTGCTCCAGTCCGCGATCTTGTTGAATCCGAAGATCACCGGGATGGCCGCGATGAAGTACGCGAGATGAGCATTGACCGGTGTCTTCCACCTCGGGTGGACACGGCTGAACCAGTCGGGCAGCAAGCCATCCAGGCCCTGCGCGACCATGATCCGGGTGCATCCGATGTAGCAGTTACAGACGATCTGGAAGGAGTTCAAGATGAACCCCACCCCGATGATCGCGACGATGATCGGGCTCGATGTCAGCCCCATCGCGATCAGGTTCGGGAACATGTATCCCCCCCCGATCAGCGCCTTGCCGTTCAAGTACCAGTATCCCGACGATGCCACGCGGATGCCGTCACCACCGATCCCGTGGTTCATCGCCACTGCGAGCAGGAGCAGCAGCCCGGCGGTCGCGGCGAGCGAGCCCACGATGATGAACAGCTGGTTGCGGAACACGTGAGCGTTCTTGATCTCGCCCCCCTGCTCGACCGAGTACGTGGCCCACTGCAGGCTCGTCCACGCGATCGGGGCGACCATGAGCGTGCCGAACAGGTAGAACGGCGGGTTGAAGTCGACGCCTCCGGCGGCCGCCGCCGCCTTCGCCTGACCGAAGAAG
>DASYVD010000098.1:0-67589 GCA_036000545.1 Actinomycetota bacterium
GAGGTCATGGTGAACGGGGCCGACGACGTCTACGTGGAGCGGAAGGGGCGGCTCGAGAAGGTTCAGCACGCCGTGTTTGAGGGGGAGGACGGCGTGTACCACCTCATCGAGCGCGTGGTCGGACCGCTCGGGCTTCGCGTCGACGAGTCCTGCCCGTACGTCGACGCACGGCTGCCCGACGGATCCCGGTTCCATGCCGTCATCCCGCCCCTTTCGCTCTGCGGTCCCGTGGTCACGGTCCGCAAGTTCGGCATCAACCCACTGACCCCAGACGACCTTGTTCGGCTGGGCACGGTGCCCCGGCAGGCTCTCGAGTTCCTGCGGGCCTGCGTTCGCGGGCGAGCCAACCTTCTTGTCTCCGGTGGAGCCGCCTCCGGCAAGACGACCTTGCTCGGCGTGCTTTCTACCTACATCCCGAAGACCGAGCGCGTCGTCACTATCGAGGACGCGGCGGAGCTGCGACTGGCCCAGCCCCACGTGGTCCGACTGGAGGCCCGGCCTCCCAACGTTGAGGGCCGAGGAGCGGTGACGATTCGCGATCTGGTTCGTACGGCACTTCGCATGAGGCCGGACCGGATCGTTGTCGGAGAAGTCCGAGGTGGAGAAGCCCTGGACATGCTCCAGGCCATGAACACGGGGCACGAGGGCTCGATGTCCACAGCCCATGCGAACTCACCGCACGAGCTGATGGGCCGCCTCGAGACGATGGCGTTGATGTCGGACGTCGACCTCCCTGTGTCCCATGTCCGCGACCAGATCGCATCGACCATCCACCTTGTGGTGCACACGGCTCGGTTGCCTGACGGCCGACGATTGGTTTCACGAATCACCTCCGTCGAAGGGTGCGCCGAGGGTCGAGTCGCGCTTCGAGACGTGTTCGTGTTCCGCCGGCGCGGCGATCTCGACTTACTGGAGGCAACCGGTCACGTCCCCAGGGTTGCAGCCGCCCTTCGCGACGCGGGCGCTCGAATCGACCCGAAGCTGTTCCAGCCAGAAGCGGACCAGGAAGACCGCCGGTCGCCGGCCCTGATCGGGGGCGAGCGAGGGTGATGGTCTCCTCCCTGGCATCGTTCGCCGTCGGCGCTTCGGTGACCTGCCTCCTGCTGGCCCGCGCAGTGACCGCGGCCAATCGGGAGGGGGCCATGGTGCGTCTGCGTGCCGGGACGACGGAAGAGGTGGAACGCACGAGCCTCGAGATGAGGAAGGGTCGCTCCCTCTCCCCACCGCTGATGCTTCGGCTCGTGGCGGCGGCCGCTGGTGCGGCGGCGGGCTTCTGGTTGGCCGGGCTCGTAGGCGGGCTCGCCGGCGTCGTGGCCGCGGAGGTGGTTCAGAGGGTCACCCGATCACGGAGCCTGGGAAGGAACCACGATTTGCTCGACGAGCAATTGCGAGAGGCGATGGTCACTCTTTCGGCGGCGGTCAGGGCCGGTATGTCCGTCCGACTTGCCCTTGAGGAAGCGAACCGCGCCTCCGAGCCGCCTCTACGGCAGGAGCTGGCCGGTCTCCTCACCCGGCTCCGGGTAGGGCAGCCGATCGATGTCGCTCTCGAGCGGTTCGCCCGACAGATCGACTCTCCGGATGCAACACTTCTGGCCACCCTGCTGACCGTGCATCGCCGGACGGGCGGAGATCTCCCTGCGCTCCTCGACGAAGCGGCCGGTGTCGTCGGTCAGCGAGCGGAGAGCCGCCGGCAAGTTCGAGCGCTCACCGCCCAGGGACGCGCGTCCGGGGCCGTCCTCGCCGTCCTACCCATCGCCTTCGTCGGCCTCCTCTCCGGGACGAGTGGCGACGGCCTCGGCGCGTTCTACCGATCGCTCCCCGGCGCGGGGCTTCTCCTCGCGGGGCTCGTTTGTGAGCTCCTGGGATTCGTCTGGATCAGCCGTATCGTGCGGATGGACGGAGCTCCATGAGCTGGCTCATTTCCGCGGGCGTTATCGCGGCGGCCGCGTTGCTTGTCGCGGGGCTCCTCTTGCGGACCGATCGCGTGATCCGCCGGCGCCTGGGGAGGACCGTCGACTCCAGGGTGTCAAGCAGGGGCTTGCTCGTCTGGATCGGGAAGCGGATCGTCCTTCCAAGGTCACGTCCCCGGCTCCACGCCCGCCTGAAGGCCGCGTCCGTTGGCGGCGCGGCGGCCGACCGGATCATCGGAGCCAAGGTAATGCTGTTCGCGGGAGGGGGTCTGATCGGGCTGACCGCGTGGCCCGTTGGGGAGTTGGCTGCGGTCGGCGCTGCCGGGGCCATGGCGTTCGCGGGTTTCCGCCTTCCCGATTTCCTTCTGGCTCGACGGGCCGCCGCATTGAGGCGGCGGGTGGCTCACGACATTCCGAATCTTCTCGACCTGGTGTCGATCTGTGTGACCGCGGGTCTCTCCCCGCCGATCGCCTTGGAACGGGCCGCCGAATCCACACGGGGGCCGCTCCGAGATTGGTTGGAGCGAGCGAGGAGAGAGGTCGCCCTGGGTGGTTCATGGAGGACCGCGCTCCGTGGTGCGGCCGATCGACTCGACCTCCAAGACATGCGTCGACTGGCGCTTGCGCTGGAGCGAGGGCAACGCCTCGGGGCTCCTCTGGCGGATCAGCTTCGCCGGTTGGCACGAGAGGTCCGTAACGAGCGAAGGGCCCGTGCGGAGGAACGAGCCCGCCGGGCCCCCGTATTGATGCTGTTCCCACTGGTGTTCCTCATCCTCCCCGCATTCGTTCTGGCAGCGGTGATCCCTGCGGTGGTCGTGGCCACCCGGGGGATCCCGTGAGTTTGGGGGGAGGGAGGCCCGGCATGTTTCGGATCTTCGTGTACGTCCAGTGGTGGTGGTCGAAGATTCAGAAGCCAGCGTGGCCGTGGTGGGGGTCACCTCGCTCGAGGGAAGCCATCGGCCGTGAGGAGGGACAGAGCACGGCCGAGTACGCGCTCGTGATGCTGGCTGCGGCGGCTATCGCCCTGGTCCTCCTAGCTTGGGCGAGGTCGTCGGGAAAACTCCCAGCATTCTTCGACCGGATCATCGATCAGATCGTGGGGAACGCGGACTAAGGTCTAGTGCATGTTCCGTCACGCGGCCGAAGCAAAGTGAGCGACCGCCTCGAGCAGGACGGAGGCAGCGCCACCCTGGAGCTGGCGCTGGTCCTTCCTCTGGCGCTTTTCGTTGCCCTGGCCCTCCTCCAGCTCGGTCTTCTGGCCAAGGACTCGCTAGCCGTCGCCAACGCGGCTCGAGAGGGCGCCCGTGAGGCCGCCGTATCTCGGGACGAACGGCGAGTGAGAAGCGCAGTCCTGCGCTCTGGAGGTCTCTCGGGAGACCGCACGGTCGTGGCGGTGGAGCGGCCGGGAAGCGTTGGTGACCCGGTGACGGTGACCGTCGGATACCGGTCTGCGGTCGTGGTTCCATTCGTGGAATGGCTCTTCCCCGAAGAGGTCGCTCTTCAGTCCGCGGTGACGATGCGACAGGAGACCGATTGAACGCGGAACGGGGGAGCGTCTCGTTTGTACTGGTTGCCGCGATGGGGCTCTCGGTCATCCTGGCGTCGTTCGTCGCTGACGTGGCTCGCGCGTCGAGCGCCAGGACCCATGCACAGGCGGCAGCAGACGCCGCCGCGCTCGCCGCCGCACAAGAACAGATTCTTCCGTCTGTGGCCGGTCCAGGAGATCTCGCGGCCGAGTACGCGAGACGGAACGGAGCGAGGCTTGTGTTCTGCCGGTGCCCGGAGAACGGAACTGAATCGGTGGTCGTCGTCGAGTTGGACGTGCGCCTTCCCGGCCTCGGCGTCGTCCGCACGGTCCGGGCAGCCGCCCGAGCGGAGACCGAGAGCCCGACGGGGTGAACGGTCGGGTTCGTCGCCGGGCGCGAGCCTAGGCGACCATGTCCCGAACCGCAGGGATGACCTCTTTCGCCAACCGCTCACGTCCGCCGACGCGGTCGCCGCGAGGCCACAGACTGAGACAAGTGAAACCGCGCTTTGCGATCTCCGCGAGCCGCCTGGCCACCTCGTCCGGTGAGCCAGCCAGCACCCTCCCGCTCGGGTCCCGCGCCCCTTCCTGCACCAGCACCACTATGTTGTAAGCGCAGGTGATCTCGTGCGGGTCGCGGCCAGCCTCCTCCGCGGCCCGGAGGAGCCGCTCGCGCATCCGCATCGCGCGATCTGGCGGCATGTACGTCATCGACGGGATCCACCCGTCGGCGAGCCGTCCGGTCACCGCGACGGACCGGCGACCGTAGGCCCCGACCCAGACGGGGATGGGCGTGTCCGGCTTCGGCTCCAGCTGGGCCCGTTCCGTCCGGAAGTGGAACCCCTCGTACGTGACCTCGGCTTGCGTCCACAGCGCCCGGATCAGCTCGATGGCTTCCTGGAGGGCGTCGACCTTCTCGCCAGGCGACCGCGCGTCGAGGCCCCACGACCGGAACTCGATGTTGCTCCCGCCGCCGCCCATGCCCAGGATCAGCCGCCCGCTGGAGAGCCGGTGCAGCGTCTCGCCCATCTTCGCGGTGACCGTGGGGTGGCGGTAGGGGAGGCCCAGCACGTTGGTGCCGATGCGGATGCGCTCGGTCCGCGAGGCGATCCAGGTGAGCAGGGTCCACGTCTCGAACGACGGCGTGTCGCCGTGGAGGTGGTCCCAGCACGTGACGAGGTCGAAGCCGAGCTCCTCGGCGTGGAGGGCGTCCTCCACCGGATCGGTCCGTCCTCCCACTGTAGGAACGACGCTCGTCCCGAACAGGAGGTCCACGCCGGTCACTCTATGCCCGAGGCGCGGCTACATGTATGCAGGCAGCACGTCCTCGGCCAGCCGCTCCACCTGCGCCAGGTCGGGGATCTCCGGGAACAGGATCAGGAGGTCGATCCCCGACTCCTCGTACTTGGCGACGTCCTCGGCGATGGCTGCTCCCGGACCGTGGTGGATGATGTCGGCCGGGTCACCCCACAGCCTGCCGTAGTACCGGAGCACGTGGTGAGCCGCTTCCTCCAGCGCCTTGGCGGCATCGTCGCCGACGCCCACGTACGCCAGGCCGGCGACGGTGAACGTCGTCTTGCCGCGCTTCGCTGCCTCCTCCCGGAGCATCGGGGTCATGTCGGCCATCCTCTTTGGTCCTGGGGTTCCGAAGATGAACCCGTCGCCGAGGTCGAGGGCTCGCTTCACGGCCGGTTGGCTCGAGCCGCCGACCCAGATCGGCGGCCCCGGGGTCTGTACCGGCGGCGGGCCCAGGACGCCCTTGTCGGCGGTGGACGCGCGGGCTCTCTCCCAGATCTCGCGGATCCGCTCGATCTGCCGGGACATTCGCTTCCCCTTGCCCCGGAGATGCGCCTCGAAGATCTCGTAGTCGTCCTTTCGGCCGCCCACGGCCACGCCGAGGTCCAACCGTCCTCCCGAGAGCTGGTCGATCACCGCGGCCTGCTTGGCGACGAGGATCTCGTTGCGATTGGGAAGCTGGAGGATGGTGGTGGCCAGTCGAGCCTGCTCGGTCACGGGGGCTGCGGCTGCGAGTGTGGTCAGCGGATCCCACGAGTCGTAGTTCGGCTTGTCGATGGTCCCCAAGGTGTGGAACCCGGCCTCGTCGGCCATTCGGGCCCACGACAAGAAGAGCCTCCGGTCGGTGTCGTGAGCGAGGGTGTTCGGGAGCCCGATCCCGAGCTTCACGCTCCCAGCCTAGCCTTGAAGCTCCCTCGGCGTCGCCACGAGCTCCCGGATCGTGCCGTCGCGGAACACCCGCACTCGCAGCGGTTTCCCGATCCGCTCCGCGGCCATCAACCGCTGGAGGTCGCGGGCGCTCTCCACCGCTACGTCGTCCACGTCGAGGATGAGGTCCTCGGGGCGCATCCCTGCCGCGGCCGCCGGGCTCCCCGGGACCACCTCGACGACCTCCACGCCGTTCTGTCGGTCGACCTCTCGGGCCATCTTTGGAGGAAGCGGCCGGGGCCCGCCGGCGATCCCCAGGTACGCCCGGCGGAACCGACCCTCGGTCATGAGGGTGGCCACGATCCTACGGGACGTCGAGTTGATCGGCACCGCCAGCCCGAGCCCGATGCCCGCCACCGCGGTGCTCACCCCGACCACCCGGCCACGGCCATCGGACAGCGCGCCGCCGGAGTTCCCCGGGTTCAGCGCGGCGTCGGTCTGGATCACGTTCTCCACGATCCGGCTGGCCGAGCCCTGTCGGGTGGGGAGGGCCCGGCCCAGGGCGCTCACCACGCCGGCAGTAACGGAGCCGGAGAACCCGAGAGGATTCCCCACCGCCACCACCAGCTGGCCGACCCGGAGCCGGTCGGCGTCGCCGAGGGTGGCGGGGACGAGGTCTCCCGCGCCCACCCGGATCACCGCGAGGTCGGAGAGGGGGTCGGTCCCGACGACCTCGAACTTCGCCTCCCTGCCGTCCACGAACGAGGCGTTGCCCCCGGTGGACCCCGCCACCACGTGCGCCGATGTCAGCAGGAACCCGTCGGGGGTGATGACCACCGCGGAGCCCGCCCCCTCGGCCCGACCGCCCGGGAGGCGGCGGCGGACCCGGAGGCTGGCCACCGACGGGATCAGGATCTCGGCGACCCGGGTGACCACGGAAGAGTACGCGTCGAGGGCGTCGTCTTCCTCGGTGAGGACCGGCGCCTGCCCGTCGAGGGGCGCGCCGTTCAAGATCGCGTCGACGAATCGAGGTGATGCCATGTTCTTATGCCTGGCCGAACTTGGGGCCTTCGGACCGGACCTTCTCCACCTGGGAGAAGGCCTCCCGGAGGTTCTTCAGCCACTCCTCCTGCTTCGAGGCTACCAGGCGCACGCACCAAGCCAGGGCGTGGCTGCGGCTCCGGGCCACTCCCGCAGCAACCAGGGTGTCGAGCACCGCGCGCTCGGACATCCGAAGCCGGGTCATCGCGGGGACGGAGAGCACGGTGAAGGGTTGCTCCACATCCCCGCACACCACTCCCCACGACACCTTGCGACGGAAGCGGCGCTCCGCTTGGAGGGCGATGCGGATGCGCCGCTCCCGCGTCTCCTCCCGGAACGCCTCGATCCGCGACGCGACCGCCGCCGCTCGTTCCTCCTTGGTGGCGCCCTCGGCGACCTCGGGCTCGGCCAGGATCCCGACCACAAAGATCTCCTCGCGATCGGATGTAACGTCCGGCGGCCCGGTGAACCAGCCGTCGGGGATGCGGCCTGTGAACCAGCCGCGCAGTTCCTCGTCGCTCTCCAGGTATCCGGGTAGCATAGTGATTACAGAATTACACCGACTCGGTGATTCGTCAAGTTCATCAACCCGCAACCCCCCGCGTCGTTCTCGGGTCCCTCCCCTCGGGAGGTTGCACCGGACCCGAGTAGAATGACGCCACCATGGCCATGGCCAGGACGAAGAAGGGGCGGTTGCTGGGCGTCGTCGACTACACCCTCGCCAAGCGGGCCGTCCTCCGCGACTTCCGCCGGGGTCTGCTGTCCCTGCTCGACATTTGCGATGCGCATCCCGAGCTGATCCGAGCCGCCCGGTACGTGGGGGAGGAGATCCCGCGGCACTGTCCGGTGTGCGACGAGCGGCGGCTTCGGGTCCTGGCCTACGTGTTCGCCGACGAGCTCAAACGGGACAACGGCCGGGTGTGGACGGTCGACCAGGGGGCGCGCCTCGCCGCGGAGTGTCGCGACGCGAAGTGCTACGTGGTCGAAGTGTGCACCGGCTGCTCCTGGAACCACCTCTCCGAGGTGTTCGTCGGCCGCGACGCGGGCTGAGTGCCGGGGACCGAGCACTCGTGATCGCGGCGTGAGCGCCCTCGGCGTTCCCGCCGCCCTTCTCCTCGGCTTGGTGGCTGAGGTCGCCGGCACGCTGGTCCTTCGCTTCACCGGCGGGACCCGCCCGTGGTTCCGGCCGGCCAGGGACTTCTGGCGCGACATCAGTCGCCTGGTGCGCCGGCGGGATCGGGCCTCCGCCCTGGAGCTGGTCGGGACCGCCACCGCGCTGACAGGCGCAGGGCTCGCCGCCGCTGCGGCGATGGGGTTCCTCCGGGGAAGCCCCGCGCTCGTGTACCCCTCGCTGGCCCTCGCTGTGGTGGGGGGGCACGTGACCGCCTGCCTGGCGCCGGGCGCACGGGGGTGGGAGCGGGCGGGACGGGCTCGGACGGACGCGTTGCTGGCCGAGCCCGCCTTCGTCCTGGCTCTTGGCGCGGGGCTCCTGCGGTGGGGCGCGTTCGACCTCGAGGCCATCCGGGGAGCCCAACAGGTGCTCGGCCCCGGGATCGCCCTGGGGCCGCCCGTGGTGGCGGCCGGCCTGATCATCGCCGCGGTGGTGGCCCTGGTGGCGGGAGGATTCCGTTTGCCGCCACTTCGCGAGGGCGGGGGGACGCAGCGACGCCAGGCGGGCTCCGCCGTGGCCGCCGCGCTGTGTCGGTGGGCCGCAGCGGGAGCCACGGCCATGGTTGTGGCGGTCCTCGTTGCCGGCGGCAGCTCGCTGTCCCCGGAAGCGGTGGACCCCGTCGCACTGGTCTGGTGGGCCGCGGCGGCCGTCGCGGCCGCCTTCGTCCTGGGGGCCTGCCGGGCGGCTGTTTCTTTCCTGCCCCTGAGGGTGTCCCGGACCGGCGTCGCCGTCGGCGTCATCGCTCTAGCGGCGGCGGCCGCGACGCTCGTGGCGCTGGGATGATCCCTCGCTCAGCATGACCGATCTCCTTCTTCCCGCTGCCGCGCTCGGCCCGGCCGCAGCGGGAGTGGTGTGGGTGGCCCTGGCCGCGTGGCGGTGGCCCCAGCGAGCGGCCGGCGCGCTCGTGGCCCTCGCCGCGCACGCGGCGGCCTGGGCGGTGTTGTGGCTCGCGTACCGCGGCGAGTCTCCCGCCTGGCGCAGCCTGGAGGCCACCCTCCTCGGAGCCAGCGTCCTGGTGGCGACGGAGCTGGCGTTGCTGCTCGTGGCGTTGCGGGCGGAGGGCTTGGGGCGCCGGGGGGCGCTGGGAGTCGGGGCAGCACTGGGCGTGTCCGCCACGGCGGTTGCCTTCGCGTCGTTCTCCACGAGCCTGGTGGTGCAGGCGCTGTTCCTCCCCGCGGTGACGCTCGCCGCCGCGCTGGCGGGGCTGTCGGGAACGGGACGTCGCGACGTGGCCGGGGTGCTCGGCCTCGCCGCGGCCGACGTCGCCTGCCTGGCGGGGTTGGCGATCTGGGTGTCACGCCTCGGAAGCGTGGTCGTGGCGCCGACCGGTTCCCTGGACCTAGGCGGGGCCCTGGTGCTGGCGGGTGCGGCGATCAAGGCGGGCGCCGTTCCGGGACAGGGCACGTGGCGGCTCGCGGCGACCGGCGGGCCGGGAGCGCCGGTGACCGCCGCCCTCCGCGGACAGGGGATCGCGCTGGCGGTCCTGGCCGGCGTGGTGGTTTCGGGGAGCGACGGTTCCCTCGTCGTCGCTTCGATCGCCGCAGCTGCTGGACTTGCCGGAGGGATCGCCGCCGCAGTGTCGGCCCACCGCGGGGGCAGGCTGGCGGGCATGGCCGGCGCCGCGGCGTGTGTGCCGTTCCTGGCTCTGGGCCTGGGCGGCGCCGTGGGGGCCCGGGCTTTCCTCCTCTCCTTCCCCCCGTTCCTCCTGGCCTCGGGAGCTGCGTTCGCCGCGGGGTGGCCGGGCCCCGAGACCGTGGATCCGCCCCCGCGGGGTGAGGGCGGGGAGGGAACGGCGGGGCGGCTTCGCCGGTGGATCGGGGTGCCCGCGGCCCTCGGGGCGGTCGTGTCTTTGGCCGCCCTGCCCGGCGGCGGGGGACATCCGGGCGCCGCCCTGGCCCTCGACCTCGCCGGGGTCCGGGCCCAGACGGAGGTCCTGTACCTCGGTGTGGCCGCCGCTCTCATGCTCGGCCTGGGGATGGCGGCCGTCGCAGCGGCCCCGGTGGTGGCGGCAGCCCGGCCTCCCATCCCCGCGGGGTTGGCCTCTCTCGTCACCGGCGCGGCCCTCGTGTACATGGGCTCGCAGCCGGTTCGCCTCGGCATCGGCTGGTGGCTTCGGATCGAACGGGCTCTCCAGGTCCCCGGGCTGCTGCCCTCTGCCGGGGCGCCTTCCTTCCCCGCCGCCCGGGGGATCGACTTGACCCTGGCTCTCGTGCCGGCCGCGGGAGTAGCCCTCCTCATCGCCGTCCTCGGCCGGGGGGTTCGTCCCGGACCAGCGGAGGTCGGCCCGATCCGCCCGCCGCGAGCGCGAGTGCCCGTGCCAGCGTCGGCCTCAGGAGCGGAGACCATCACCGGAAGGGTGATGGCTGTGAGTAGGCGGGCGCGCGTCATCGCCCGGGCGGTCGCTGGCCGGTCCGCGCAGCTCCGGGGTCGAGCTCATCGCATGGCCCTGGGCCTGGCGGTGGCCGCGTTGCTGGAGGGCGGGGCCGTGGCCCTCTCAGTGTTCCTGGTGATGGAAGGCGTCCGCCTGGGCTTCCTCTAGGTCCCTCGGCCACCGGGCGTTTCGGGCAATCCGGGCCGGGTACAATGCAAGCGCTCGTGGCGACCACTCGGACACGCCAGACCCTCACGCCGCGGAGCAATCGGAAGCACGCGAAGAGGAAGGGCACGTCGTCAAGACGACGCGCCGGCTTCTTCCGGCGGTTCTGGTGGCTCTGGGCCCCGCCCTTGGGGCTCTTCCTCGGGGCGTTCCTGGTCCTGGCCATCGTGTACTCGCAGCTTCGGCTCCCGGACCCCGATCCCCAGGCCCTCACCACTCGCCTCTACGACGTCGATGGGCGCCTGCTGGCGACGCTCCACGCGGGGGAGAACCGGGTGGCTATCCCGCTCCAGCGGATGCCCATGCACCTCCGGCAGGCTGTCCTGGCCGCGGAGGACGCCGGGTTCTACCGCCACCACGGGATCAGCTTCACGGGGATCCTCCGGGCGGCGTGGGCCAACGTCAGCAACCGGGAGATCACACAGGGAGGATCGACCATCACCCAGCAGTACGTGCGCAACGCGTTCTCCGCCGTGGGCACGGAGCAGAGTTACACGCGCAAGCTGAAGGAGATCCTCCTGTCCCTGAAGCTCGAGCAGAAGCTGTCCAAGAACCAGATCCTGGGGAGCTACCTGAACACGATCTACCTGGGCCATGGCGCCTACGGCGCGCAGGCGGCGGCCCGGACGTATTTCGGGGGCTCCGCGAACGAGCTCTCGCTCTCGCAGTCGGCCACCCTCGCCGGGGTCATCGCCGCCCCCGAGTACTACGAGCCGTCCAAGTTCCCCGAGCGGGCCACGGAGCGCCGGAACTGGGTCCTGGCTCGGATGGTCCAACTGGGGTTCATCCCCCTCGAGGAGGCGGAGGAGGCAGCGGCGGAACCCGTCGAGACGGTGGCCGAACCGGCGGAGGTTCGCACCAGCCGGGCCCCGTACTTCGTCGACTTCACGAAGCGGTACCTGGAGCGGAAGTACGGCGTGCAGACCACGTTCACCGGCGGCCTCCGGGTCCGCACCTCGCTCGACCTGGACCAGCAGCGCGCCGCCGAGGAGGCCATCGCCGCACACCTCAGCGAGCCGGGTGACCCGTCGGTGGCTCTGGTGTCGATGCGAGTGGACACGGGGGAGATCACCGCCATGGTAGGGGGCCGCAACTTCGCCAGGGCCAAGTACAACCTGGCGACGGGGGACGGCACCCCCGGCCGCCAGGCGGGGTCGGCGTTCAAGACCTTCACCCTCACGGCCGCGGTTCAGGACGGGATCTCCCTGAGGTCCCGGTTCGAGGGGCCGTCCCAGATCGACATCGACGACCCCGAGTGCGGGGGTTGGTCGCCCTCGAACTACTCCGACAGCGGCGTGGGGACCATGGACCTGGTCCAGGCCACCGCCAACTCCGTCAACACGATCTTCGCCCAGCTGGTGGTGAAGGTCGGCCCAGACCGGGTGGCGCGGACCGCACGGTCGATGGGGATCCGGAGCCCCCTTGGCGACCCCGTCCCCTGCTCGATCACCCTGGGAACCAAGGAGGTCACCCCCCTCGAGATGACGAACGCGTACGCGACTCTGGCATCACTGGGCATCCGCCACCGGCCCACCCCAGTTCGCGTCGCTCGAGGACCCGATGGGGTCCTCGAGCGGGTCAGCAGGGAGGGCGTTCCCGTCATGGACGAGAACACCGCCGCCCAGGTGATCTACGCGCTGAAACAGGTGGTGTGTTGCGGCACCGGGAGCGGGGCGTACTTCGGCGTCCCCATATTCGGTAAGACCGGAACCACCGACGACCACGCCGACGCGTGGTTCTGCGGCGCAAGCACCCTGTACGCGGCGTGCGTGTGGGTGGGGTACCCGAAGGGACGCATCCCGATGGAGGACGTCCACGGGATCTCGGTCACCGGAGGCTCGTTCCCCGCGGCGATCTGGCACGATTTCATGGCCGCGATCCATGCGGGTCTGGAGGTTCCGGACTTCCCGGAGCCGGACCTGACCGGCGAGGTGATCAACGCGGCGCCCTCGCCGTCCCCATCACCTTCGCCGTCACCGTCCCCGACGAAGAAGCCGAAACCGACACCCACCCCGTCGGTCTCACTTCTTCCCACGCCGACGCCGTCGCCGGAAGAAGAGGGGCCGTGAGGGCCTGTTCCGTCTGAGGGTCTAGAGGACGCTGCCGCCTCCGTCAGGCGGCGGCAGCCTCACGGAACGACAGCACGTAGGCCGTCCCGTCCATGGTGTTCCGGACCCGCAGGTGCATTAGCTCGGATAGAGGGTCCTGGACCAGATCCTCGATGGTCCAGTCCTGCTTCAACTCCACCGCCACGAACTCCGACCCGTCCGCCCGGTAGGCGATCACTTTGCGGCCCGCGGTCTCGTATCGGTACATGGCTCGTTGCACGTCTCCCCCGATCAGGCTCCTGGCGTGTTCATAACTCTTCCCTAGGTTTCGACGATGTAACCGAGACACCCTTCCCTTCCTCGGATGTTGTCCCGATTTAGAGATGCGCCGGAGTCGACCGTGGAGGGTCAGGTCGCGTAGTCCGCGCTATTCGATCAGTCGGCGGCGGAGGGCCTCGGCGACCGCGGCCGTCCGGTCGGTGGCCCCGAGCTTCTGGTAGATGTGCTCCAGGTGGGTCTTCACCGTGTCGGGGCTGATGAACAGCTTCTCGGCGATGTCCCGGTTGGTGTGCCCGAACGCCAGCAGCTGGAGGATCTCCACCTCGCGCTCGGTGAGGCTCTGGGCCGTGCGCTCCCGATGCTTGGCCACGTTCAGCTCGTCGGCCAGGACCACCACGAGCTGGGGGTCGATGACCATGTTCCCCCCGGCCACGAGCCGGACCGTTTGGGTGAGGTGCTCGGCGTCCCGGGCCTTGAGCACGTACCCTCGGGCCCCCGCCCGAACCGCTTCCACCACGAAGTGCCGGTCGTCGTAGGCGGTCAGCATGACGATCCCGGTCTCCGGATGGCGGGCGCTG
The DNA here is from genome assembly GCA_036000545.1 of Actinomycetota bacterium. Lineage (GTDB taxonomy): Bacteria > Actinomycetota > UBA4738 > UBA4738 > CALAEC01 > DASYVD01. The sequence goes on from DASYVD010000098.1 coordinate 13,312, forward strand.
ATGGTCCGTGCCGCCTCCAGCCCGTCCATCTGCGGCATCCGGATGTCCATGAGGGCGATGTCGGGGCGCTCCCGTTCCACCAGATCAACGGCCTCTCCTCCGGTGGATGCCTCGCCGACCACCTCGATGCCCTCGGCCATCTCGAGGTAGCGACGAAGCCCTTGGCGCACGAGCGAGTGGTCGTCGGCGATCACGACCCGGATGGACACTGCCCCTCCCTTCGCGAGCGGCTGAATTCTAGGCCGTGGCGGCGACGCGGTCGACCGCATTGCGCGGCCACCGGATCTGGGCCCGAGGTGGTCCTCAGAAGACGTAGTACCAGTCCACGAAGAGGACGGTCATGACCCCCAGGCCGGCGGCGAAGACGGCCACCACGGTCTCGTGGACCCACCGCCGCCGGCCGGCAAGGACGGCGGGGGCCCAGAACAGCGGGAACAGCGTCAGGAGAAACCGAGGGAGCGACATGAACGGCCGTCCCGGAAACGCCAGCGCGAGGGGCGCCAGAAGGCTCGCCCAGGCATAGACGGAGAAGGCGGGTCGAACCCGCAGGACAAGCCACCCCGCCGCGGCGAGGGCGGGCACAACCACGAGCCAGTCCAGGAGGTGATAGCCGGCCGGATAGACACCCGGCCACCGGAACGCCTCTCGGGTCCCCGCCGCGATGGTCTCCCACGGAAGTGTCGGCTCGCGCTGCCACGTGGCTTGCTGGTGGAGCGGGGCCAGCCAGTCCCCGGACGTTCGCCACCAGTAGAAGAGGTACAGGGCCGTGCCCAGGACGGCCACCGCGGACCACAGGAGCGGGCCGACCGGGCTCTCCCGCCGCTCCCGCCACCGCTGGATCGCCTCCACCGCCAGCGGAAGCGGTAGCAGGACGCCCACGCTCCTGGTTGCCGAGGCCAGGGCTCCGGCCAGGCCGGCCACTGCCCAGCGCGCCCGCCGGGCGGCCGCCAGAGACGACACCGCAAGCAACAGGAACAGCGACTCGGAGTACGGGGCAAAGAAGAAGAACGCGGTGGGAAACACCGCCAGGTACAGGACCGCGCGGCGCGCCGTGGCCTCGTCGAAGTCCCACTCGGTGAGGAGATAGAAGACCACCAGCGCGCCGAAGAACGCCGCGTGCGAGATGAGCAAGGCCGCGGCGAGGGGATGCCCGCCGAGGAGAGGGGCCACGATCCTGATGGCTAGGGGATACAGAGGGAAGAAGGCGGCGCTTCCATCTCCGTCGACGTAGCTCCCTGTGGCCACCCGGAGGAACCACAGCCCGTCGAAGCGCTCCCACGCGGTGACCAGGTTCTGCCATCCCTGTTCGAGCGGCGGGGCCGGCCATCCCGGCGCGCCCACCGCGTCGAACGCCGGCAGGACGGCGAGTGCCACCATGGCCAGGATGGCCAGTCCCACCCGGACCCCGAGGAAGACACCCAGGCAGTAGCGCACCGCGCGGCGGATGCGGTCTCGCTTCTCGGCCCTGCTCTCAGGGGTCGCCGGCGCCCCCGAGTGGATGGGCTCCCGGGTCCGAACCACCGGGTCGTTCACGCGGCCTCCGGGACCGGCTGGGCCGCGGAGGCGGCCGGCTCGGGTGCCAGGGTCCGCAGCCACGCGGCCACACAGACCACGAGCACGACTGCCCGCACGATCAGGGCCACCTCGAACGCTTCGAACGGCAACCCTCCGTACCCACCTTGCTCCGCGAACCACAGGAACCGCGTCACGAACACGGCCGCGTTCGCCGCTTCGAACGCGACGAACAGCCGCCAGTCCGGGAGCACGAGGGCGAACCATGGGAGGAGCCACAGGGTCCACTGCGGGGAGAACACCTTTCCGGTGAGCAGATAGCACACGAGGAAGGCGAACCCGAGCGTCCACCGCTCGAAGCTCGCGCTGCGCATGACCGCGACGCGCCACACGATGGCGCACGCAGCGGCGAACGCTACGAATGCCAGGAGGTTCACGCTCGTAGCCGAGAAGGTGAACCCGAAATGGCGCTCGAGGAGGAACCACACGGTGTCCCAGTCGGCGGGCCGCTCCGCATTGAACTCGAAGGCGGAGAACCACCGCCTCGGGGCGACGGCGGCGAACGGGAGGTTGACCGCCACCCATGCGAGGATGGCGGCGCCGGCCAGACGCTGTGCATCCTCCCGCCGCCCTTCCTTCGCTCGCCACGCCGAGAGCGGCACGACCAGGAAGCCGGGATACGGGATCTTGATCGCGGAGGCCAGGCCGAGGAAGGCTCCGGCCGGGCCGTCACGTCTTCGGAGGTAGGCGGCAGTTCCAACGGTCGCCAGCGCGACGAGCGGCAGGTCCCAGTTCATGAACCCGTAGATCAAGAGGGTCGGGGCCCCCGCGAAGAACAGCGCCTTCATCCCCACCAGCCGGTAGAGCACCCAGGACGTGACGAGAGCGGCGACGGTCCACAGGAGCACGGTCCAGTTGAAGAAGGAGACCGGCGACGTTGCCGGCAGGCTCACCAGGCGCATCAGGTAGGTGGTCCCGGCCGGGTATTTCTCCATCTCGACGGCCGGCGGCGTGCCCTCCTCTCCGATCGCCGAGAGGGCGAAGACATCCGAGTAGCAGAGCCGGGTGTACTGCCTCCCGTCCCACGGGCCGATGAGACAGGGGAGCTTCAGGAGGTAGCCAAAGGCGAGGGTCAGGAGCGTGACCCCGAGGACGACCCCTACGCCCGTCGGCGGGATGCGCGGGGGGGTAGCTCGCCCGGACACCCCCCGATTATCGAGGATGGGTGCCGAGCCAAGCGCCCACCTGGCAGGAGATTGGTCGTTCGACTAGAGGGCCGAGACGAACCCCGGACAATCGTCGAGCGGAGCCCCCTCGAACTCGGGGAATCCGGCCAGTCCGCCGGATTGGATCTCCTCCGCTGTGAGCTCGTCGCGGATGGAACCGGTCGACTCCATCACGGAGTCGTCGACCGGTTGGTAGAAGGCTCGCTCGACGGTCCATGTCTTTTCGTCTTCAGCCGGGTACGCGACACTCGCGACGAGCATTCCCGCCTTCCCGGCGCAGCCGAGCGCGCTGATGCCGCTCAGGCTGCCGGCGTAGGAGAACAGCACCTTTTCTGCATCATCCGGGCCCCTCGCCACCAGGACTGTGAGGGAGCCGCCGCTCATCGCGTAGATCTGGCCGAACTCCGTGGCCACGCCGCTCTGCAGGTGGACGAAGATCTCCAGGCCACCCCGGCCGTTGATGTCCGCCAGCGATTGGACGGCCACGAGCTCATCGTTGGTGCCCTCTACATAGGTGAGGTCGATGCGGGTTGCTCGAGTGGCCGCGTCGGTCTCGACCACGAGGAAGTACCGGCAGGTAAGCTCCTGGCTCTGAGGATCGATGGCCACGGAGACCTCGTCCTCGAGCCCGTCGCCGTCGACGTCGCCTCGGAGTGAGCCAGGTTTCCGGAGAGTCGGGTCGCTGGCCGCCTCCTCCTCGCTGAGGCACCGGGCCTCGGCCTCGTCTTCGGAACCCTCGTCAGGCTCCGGTGTCCCCGAGGCTCGAGGGTTCCACGCTGGGGTGACGGCGTCGCCAGGAAGCTCGCTAATGGGCCGCATCCCGGTGCCATCGGCGTTCACCACGAACAGGTCGTTCTTGCTCTCGCCTTCCGCCGAGAACACGATCCGCCGGCCGTCGGGGGACCAGGACGGATTCGACTTGGTGGCGGGGCCTGAGGTCACCTGGCGCACCGCCGAGCCGTCCGCGTTGGCCACGAAGATCTGTGATACGTCGTCCCGGTTCCTCACGAAGGCCACCCGGGTTCCGTCCGGGGACGCGGCGGGCTGGTATGCGCTGGGGCCCCCCCCGGTCAACGGGGTCGGCGGCGGCGGTTCGAGCTGGCTCGCGCTGGGCACGTTCAGTGTGTACAAGTCCGCATGCTCTACGCCGTCCATCGGGTCGTGAGCGAAGTAGATCTGGGTGCCGTCCACCGACCATGCCGGGTCGTAGTCGGCGCCGGGGTCGGTGGTGAGCCTCGACACCCCGCTACCGCCGGCCTCGTCCCCGTCAGAGGCGATCCAGTAGAGGTCGGTGTTGCCGTCGCGCTGGCTGACGAAGGCGAGCTTCGTCCCATCGGGCGACCAGGCCGGGCTGACGTCGTCGGCGGGATCGTCGGTCACCTGTCGCTCCTCCCCGGTCGCGAGGTCGAGGACGTAGATCTCGAAGTCACCATCGCGGTCGCTGTCGAATGCGAGCCTCGTTCCATCCGGCGACCACGACGGGTCGCTACGTCGTCCCGGGTCCTTCGTGAGGGGCCTCACGTCAGTACCGTCTGCTCGCATGGCGTAGATGCCCGGCTTCCCATCCAGCTCCCCCGCGAAGGCGATGTCCGGGAGAGACAAGGTTGAGTCCGGAGTCTCCAATGCTTCTTCTCGCCGGTCGGAGCCGAACATGCGCCCCAGCGTGAAGGTCACTCCCGATGTGACGACCACCACGGCCGCGGTGAGAGAGATCATCTGCGCCCGGCGTACCGCTCTGCGCCGGGACCGCTTCCGTGCCACCCGCTCGAACGCCCCCGCCGGATCGGCCGGGGCCGTTGCCCGCTCCATGGCCCGGCGGATCCGATCGTCGAGGTCAAACAACATCGTTCTCCGGCTCGCGCTCCCCGAGCTCCAACGCAAGCTTGCGGCGAGCCCGGTGGAGCGAAGTCTTGGCAGTTCCCTCGCTGATGCCCATCACCTTCGCGACCTCCGCGACGTCGAGGCCCAGGTAGTAACGGAGCACCGACGCCTCTCGCTGCTTGCGCGGGAGCCTCTGTAGCGCCCGGCGAAGGTCGATGGCGTCCTCGTCGGCTCCCGGGAGGTCCGGTATCGGAGCGAGCCGCTCTCGCGCTCGGCGCTCCGCCAGGACCCGCCGGAACCCGCTCCGTGCGTGGTTGAGCGCCACCGTGGCCACCCACGCCGGCAGGTTGCGGATCTCCTCGCCGCGCTCCGTTCGTTCCCACGCCCGGGCGAGGGCCTCGCAGACGGAGTCCTCGCCGGCCGCCCGGCTGCCGCAAGCGAGGCTCACGGCGGCCACCAACCGGGGGTAGTCGGTACGCAGGAACTCCCGGATCGTGGGTTCGTCCAGCTATGGGCTCCTTCTGCCACTCGTCAGGTAGACGCCGGGCAGGTGCCTCAGGTTGACACCGGAGGATAATTCGCGCATGCGGCGCCTCGCGCTCATCCTGCTCGCCTTCGTGGTGGCCGGGGCGTGCCGTCAGGAGCCGACCACGCCTCCCGAAGCGAGCCCGACCCACACCGCTAGCCCGACACCGAAGGAGCTGCCCGGGGCGTCGTGCGAGGAACGCATGGCGGGCGACGCGGAGAACACGCCGGACTTCATCGCCGTGGACGTCAAGTCCAAAGGCGGGGTGGACCGCGTCACGTTCCGGTTCCGCAAGCGCGAGGGGGCTCCGGACGTCCCACCGTTCTACATCGTGCGGTTCGTGGACGAGCCGACCACCGACCCGCAGGGCGCGCCGGCCGACATCGAGGGAGAGGCCTTCGTGCAAATCATCTTCCAGGCGTTCGGCGTCGACCTCTCGGGCGAGGAGCCGGTCGAGATCTACAAGGGCCCGAAGGAGTTCACCCCGGGCTTCCCGACGATCCTCGAGGTCGAGGAGCTCGGCGACTTCGAGGCCACCATCTCGTGGGGGATCGGCCTGTCCACCCGTGCCTGCTTCGTCGTGGATCCCACACCAACAAGGATCACGCTGGAGTTCCCGTCTCAGGGCTGAGCCCCGTCGGCCTGTCTCGGTTCCGTCGAGGTTAGCCCGGGCCCATCCACCGGATGCTTCTTCTTAGGTCCCTGTACACTTTCCGCAGAGCCGTGCACTCCGCGGGCCCACCGGGCCCCCAGAGAAAGGAAGGAGGCGCGAGCCATGGTCACGATCCACGACCTCGCGACCTGGAAGGCCGAGGGCCGTCGGTTCCCGATGCTCACGGCGTACGACTTCCCCACCGCCCGAATCCTCGACGAGGCAGGCATCCCAGCGCTCCTCGTGGGCGACTCGGTGGGGAACAACGTCCTCGGCTACCCGAACACCCTGCCGGTGACCATGGAGGAGATGCTCCACCACACCAGGGCGGTCGTCCGTGGGGCAAAGAACGCCCTGATCGTGGGCGACATGCCGTTCCTCTCCTATCAGCCCTCGATCGAGGAGGGGGTGCGCAACGCCGGTCTGTTCATCAAGACCGGAGCCCACGCCGTGAAGGTGGAAGGGGCTCAGGTGGAACTCACCGCCCGGCTGACCGAGCTGGGGATCCCGGTGATGGGTCACGTCGGCCTGACTCCCCAGTTCATCCACGCTCTCGGCGGCTACCGGGTACAGGGGCGCACCGAGGAAGCCGCACTCCGTTTGCGACAGCAGGCCGAGGCGCTGGAGAAGGCGGGCATCTTCTCGCTCGTGTTGGAAGGGCTGCCGGCGCAGGTGGGAAAGAGCATCACCGAGGCGCTCTCGGTGCCGACGATCGGCATCGGGGCGGGCCCGCATACCGACGGCCAGGTACTGGTGGTGAACGACATGCTGGGCCTGAACGACTGGGTCCCCAAGTTCGTGAAGACATATGCGAGCCTGCGCGAGGAGATCGACCGGGCCGTGCGGGAGTTCGCCGCGGAGGTCGAGGCGGGCACGTTCCCGGACCCGGCGCACTCGTACGACTGACGGGCCGGTGAGTCGCCCGAGCGCGTAGGCTTCGCCTCGTGGCGAAGCGTGGCCGGGCGATCCGCGGTCTCTCCTACGCCGCCCTCACGGTGACCGGACTGGCTCTCCTTCCCCCGGTACAGGCTCGAGGAAAAGCGGTGGCCGTCCTGGCCGACGCGATCGGCCTTCCCTTCCCCAGGCCTGCCGCCGCGCCGGTATCCCGGGTAGTCGCCACCATCGGCGGCGTACCCGGCGACCTGTACTCGCCCGGTCAGCCCGCTCCCGCCATCGTCCTCATCCCCGGCGCCGCGCCCGGCGGGAAGGACGATCCCCGGGTGATCCGGGTGGCCAGGGCCCTGGCCCGCGCGAAGCGGGTGGTCTTCGTTCCCACGCTGGAGCTGGCCGAGCGGAGGTTCGTCGACGAGGACATCGATCGCATCGCCCGCTGCACGGCGGCACTGGCTGACCACCAGCTGGCCCGGGGCCGGGTGACCCTTCTGGGGTTCTCCTACGGAGGCTCCTTCGGCCTCGTCGCAGCGGCCGACCCCCGCCTCGACGGAAAGCTCGCCCAGGTGGCCGTGTTCGGTGCCTATTACGACCTGATCGGCCTGGTACAGGCCGTGACCACCGGCGTCTCCCTCGTGGACGGGCGGCGTATCCCCTGGCAGGGCCATCCGATGGCCCAGCCGATCCTACGGGCTCGAGCAGTCACCCTGGCCCCGGGGAAGGAGCAGAACGCGCTCCTGATGGCGCTGGAGGATGAGTCCCCGGAAGGCCTGAGTCCTCGGGCCCGGGCCATCTACGACCTTCTCGTGAACGAGGATCCCGCCAGGACGTTCGACCTCGCGGCGCGGCTGCCCAGGCCCGCTCGCGACCTCCTATCGCGATTCTCGCCATCGTCGGTGGCGAGCCAGATCGACGTGCCGGTGGTGGCCATGCATTCCACCGACGACCCGGCGGTTCCGTTCGGGGAGGCCCTTCGGCTGGAGCGGGGAATCCCCGGGACCCGCCTGGTGAACGTGGAGGTGTTCCGCCACGTCGACTTCTCCCTGTCCTCGCCCAACGCGTGGCTCCAGGCCTCCGACGACCTGTGGAACGCGTGGCGCTTCACGTCCTGGATCCTCGCGGCACAGGAGTGAGCGGAAGGGCACGGAGGGCCCGACCGAGTCGTGTCACACCCGGCTGGTAGCGTGGGGCGAGCATGGACCAGGCGGCCTCGGGCCCGGCTGCTAGAATCTGGTTTCGTCCACCCCTGCTCCCCCTGGGGGCCGCAGAGACCGAAGGAGGTGGCATTGCGGGAGTACGAGCTCATGCTCATCGTGGACCCCGACGTGGACGAGACCGCGTTGACTGGGGTCGTGGATCGGGTGAGCGGCATCATCACCGGGCGCGGCGGAGAGGTGAAGAACGTCGACCGCTGGGGCCGCCGCCGGCTCACCTTCGAGATCAAGCGCCGGACCGAGGGGCAGTACGTCGTCATGCGGTTTCAGGCCGAGCCCGAAACGGTGGAGCAGCTCGAGCGGAGCCTCCACCTGGCCGACGAAGTGATCCGGCACAAGGTCGTGAAGCGCGCGGCCTAGCCCGGCGAGGGATAGGCTGCGGCCGATCGTAGGTCTTCCCCTCCCTCCCGGCGGGGCCATCGACGGGACGGGAAGAGCAATCGAGGTGGTGATGGAGATGGCCAACGGCAATCAGGTCGTCATCGTGGGAAACCTCGTGGACGACCCAGAGCTCAGGTACACGCCCAACGGCGCTGCCGTGGCGAACTTCCGGGTGGCGGTGAATCGCCGGTTCCAGGACCCGTCCGGGCAGTGGAAGGACGGCGAGACGTCGTTTTTCCGTATTAACGCCTGGAGGACCCTGGCCGAGAACGTGGCGGAGTCCCTGACCAAGGGCAGCCGGGTGATCGTCTCCGGCCGCCTGCGATCACGGTCCTGGGAGAACCAGGAGGGCGAGACTCGGTCGGCCGTGGAGATCGAGGCCGACGAGGTCGGCCCGAGCCTGCGGTGGGCGACCGCCAAGGTGGAGCGCCAGAGCCGATCGGGCGGAGGCGACTGGGCCGAGTCGAATACCCCGGAGGAGGCGCCCATTGGCTAAGGGAAAGAGGAGAGGCTCGGAGCCGCCCAGGAAGCCGCGGAAGAAGGGCGAAGAGGAAGCCTGGCAGAAGAAACAGAGGCGGAAGGTCTGCGTGTTCTGCCGGGACCGAGTCGACTACGTCGACTACAAGGACGTCCACCTGCTCAGGCGGTTCGTCTCCGACCGGGGGAAGATCCGGGCCCGCCGGGTCACCGGCACGTGTGCGCAGCACCAGCGCGACGTTGCCATGGCGGTAAAGAACGCTCGGGAGATGGCCCTCCTGCCCTTCACGGCGCGATGAGGATCATTCTTCAACGCGAGGTTCAGAAGCTCGGGGTCCCCGGAGACATCGTGGAGGTCAAGGACGGGTATGCCCGGAACTACCTGCTCCCACGGGGGCTGGCCATCCCCGCGAGCAGGGGGGCGGTCAAGCACGCCGAGCAGCTCCGGGAGGCCCACGATTCCCGAGCGGAGAAGGCGAAGACCGAGGCCGAGACCCTCGCCGCGGAACTCGCGAGGACGCCCCTCATGGTGGCGTCGAAGGCCGGTGAGGACGGGAAGCTCTTCGGGAGCGTGACGGCTCAGCACCTTGCGGACGAGCTCTCCAGGGCCACCGGGCAGCAGATCGATCGCAAGCGGATCCATCTCGATGAGCCCATCCGGAGCCTGGGCACGCACGAGGTCGACGTCCACCTGCACCCCGAGGTCGATGCCAAGGTGACCGTGGAGGTCGTAGCCGAGTAGCGGCTCGACCGCATCCTCCGCGGAGGGATTCGGCTCGCCTGCTCGGTCATCCTCGGAGGGCGAATCGCGATTCTCTCCGGGCCCTCGAGCCTCGCGATTGCCGCCGCTCTTCGGCTTCCCTCGCGACGGCTCGCCTCATACCTCCGCTCCGGACGCGGCCCTCGCCGCCTCGCGGCCTAGCGATCCGAATCACATCCGTGTCATTCCCGGCCGCTAAGATCCGGTGACATGGTTCCGGAAGAAGTTCGCCAAAAGAGATGGCCTGAAGCCCCTGCGTCTTCGGCATTTCACGAGTTGTCGACAGGATTTCTTCCGTGTGGCCGCGTTGTTCCGCACACACCGGGGCGGCTAGGGTCCGCCGGGATGAGCGAAGGCACCCATGGCCCGCGCCGCTGACGAGATTCGCTCGTTACGTTCGCAGAGGGTCCCGCCCCACCACCTCGAGGCCGAGCAGTCGGTCCTCGGAGCCATGATGCTCTCTGGCGAGGCGGTGGCCGCGGTCATCGAGATCCTGAAACCCGGCGACTTCTACCGCCAGGCTCATCGCATCGTCTACGAGGCCTTGGTCGACCTGTACGGTCGGGGCGAGCCGGTGGATGCCATCACCGGCGTCGAAGAGCTCAAGCGGCAAGGGAAGCTCGAGGAGGCTCAGGGCGCCCTGTACATCGCTCACCTCGTCGAGACGGTCCCGACGCCGGCGAGCGCGGGCCACTACGCGCGGATCGTCGCCGACCATGCCCTCCTGCGGCGCATGATCCACACCGCCTCGGGCATCGTCGATCGAGCTTTCCAGGTTCCCGAGGACCCCGAGGAGTTCGCCGACGAGGCCGAGGCCCTCATCTACGGCGTCTCCCGGCACAGCGAGCGGGACGAGGTGGTAGTCCTCTCGGACCTCATCCACCGGAGCATGGAGGACCTGGAGCGCCTCCATCAACGCGACACTCCCTTCGTCGGTCTCCCCACCGGATTCAGCGATCTGGACAGCCTGCTCCAGGGCCTCCAGCCCGGGAACCTGATCATCGTGGCGGCCCGCCCGGGCATCGGGAAGTCCTCCCTGGTCACCAACGTGGCCCGCAACGTGGCGGTGGAAGCGGGGAGCCCGGTGGCCATGTTTAGCCTGGAGATGTCCCGGGTCGAAATCGGGATGCGCCTGCTCTGTGCGGAGGCCCGGGTGCCGTGGGACAAGGTTCGATCCGCCCGTGTGGCCGCGGAGGACTGGGGGCGGATCGTGGAGGCGGCGGAGACCCTGGACCGAGCGCCGCTGTACATCGTGGACTCCGGGAACGTGACTATCGTGGACATCCGGGCCAAGGCTCGGCGGCTCAAGTCCAGCCGCGGGCTCGGGCTCATCATCGTCGACTACCTCCAACTGATGTCCAGTCACCACCGGGTGGAGAACCGCCAGCAGGAGATCGCCGAGATCTCCCGGTCGCTCAAGCTCCTGGCTAAGGAGCTGGAGATCCCGGTGATCGCGGTGTCGCAGCTGAACCGGGACCCCGAGCGGCGCGTGGACAAGCGGCCCCAGCTGTCCGACCTTCGCGAGAGTGGAGCCCTGGAGCAGGATGCGGACATCGTCACGTTCATCCACCGCGAAGACATGTACTCGGACGACCCTGGGGTGAAGGGCCTGGCCGAGGTCATCGTGGCGAAGAACCGCAACGGTCCAACCGACAAGATCACCCTGACGTTCCTTTCGCACCTGACCCAGTTCAAGAACTACGCTCGGCCCCAGTGAGCGCGAAGGATGGACGGGGGTCGAAGGCTGTGGGGAAGGATCTCGCTCCGCGATCCTGGGAGCCTCCCGATGGGGCCATCGTCCGCGAGATCCACCGCCGGCTATCCCGCGCGCACGGCCCCCTGGATCCTCCGCGGCGCCTGGACCCTCTGGAGGAGCTGGTGGTGACGATCCTGTCCCAGAACACGAGCGACACCAACCGGGACCGGGCGTACCGAGCCCTGCGTGAACGCTACCCGACCTGGGAAGCCTTGGCTCGGGCCCGCGTCGGCGACATCGTGAGAACCATCCGCGCGGGCGGCTTGGCGAACACCAAGGCCCCCCGGATCCTCCAGGTGCTTCGGGAGATCGAGGAGCGCGAAGGCGGGTTCGACCTCTCGTGGATGCGGTCCGCTCCGGACGAGGAGGTACAGGACTACCTCATGTCCCTGCCGGGGGTGGGCCCCAAGACGGCCGCCTGCGTGCTGGCGTTCTCCCTGGACCGGGCGGCCCTGCCCGTCGACACCCACGTTCACCGGGTGGCGACCCGGTTGGGCCTACTTCCCGCCGGGGCGACCGCGGCGTCCGCGCACCGAATCCTTCGTGACGTGGTCCCGCCCCGGCTCCGGGTGCCACTCCACGTCGGCTTGATCCGCCACGGGCGCACGATCTGCAAGGCAGGGCGGCCTCGCTGTGAGGAGTGCCCCATTAAAGATATTTGCCCCACTGCACCGATATATCTGACTGATGTGTCGAAGCCCGGTCGGCGTAAGTCGACAGGATCGACCGAACGGGGGAAGGCCTTTTGGCGGTCTAGCCGGTCCGGGCGGTTCCAAGCTAAAGTTCGTCTGATCGACCTCCGACCGGACGTCGGAGGCGGAGGGTAGCCTGCCCTCGTCGTACGGGGCAGAGCAAGGAGCGTAGGGAGCCCGGTTTTGGGGGAGCGTGCATCCAACCTGTTAGGCGTTCTGCTTTCGCTGACCTTCTTCAGCGTGCTGCTCGCGGTGATGCTGGTGGCGGTGAGCATCCTTCCAGATGACTCTGGCCTCGCGCCGCCGACGTTGCCGGGCGAGGCGGAGAGCGGGCCCGTGAGAACGCCGCAGCCGGGCACCCTCGGGGAGGTGGCCCTGCAGCCGGCCCCGGCGCTCGTGCTGCCGGGAGCAGCCCTGGGTTCGATCACCTTCACGACCGGCGCGATCCCTCCCCCGACCGGAACGGGGGCGCGGGGTGGTCCGCCTGGGGTGACCGAGCCGAACCGCGGGCCCGGGGTGGGCCCTGACGACGGGATCCTCCGGCCCGGAGGCGCCGCTCCTCGTGTGCCGGGCAAGGCGCGGGGGCACTTGAAAAAGAAGGGTGAGTCGGGACATCCGAAGAGGGGCCAGGGCTTCGTCCGGTGCGACGAGAAATCTCATCCGGCCAAGAGCCGTGCCAAGGGCCGCTGCGACGGCCCCGGAAACGGGAACGGGTCCAGCGGCGATGGCAAGGGACGGGGCAAGGGTGAATCCTCTGGCGGTGCGATTGGCGGCGGAGGATCTAGCCATGGCGGCCACTCAAACGGGAACGGGCTCGGGCTCGGCCATGTCAAGGCGAAAGGCAAAGGGCACAGCAAGGGCCACGCGAAGTTCGGCCGTTGAGCTTCTTGAGCGGATGAGGGGAATCGAACCCCCATCTCGAGCTTGGGAAGCTCGCGTTCTGCCATTGAACTACATCCGCGTGCACCCGCGAGTATAGCGGGCACTCCTTCCCGCAGGCATGCGGCCGCGATCGACCCTCTAGTAGTCTTCGCCCGTGATCCTCTCCGACCGAACGATCCGTGAGGAGGTCGCCGCCGAACGCATCATCATCGAGCCGTTCGACCCGGACTGCGTGCAGCCATCCTCGGTGGATCTCCATGTCGACAAGGTTTTTCGAGTGTTCCATAACGCCCGCTATCCGTTCATCGACGTGCGGAAGCCCATGGAGGACCTCACCGAGCTGGTCGAGGTGGCCGAAGGTGAGCCGTTCATCCTCCATCCCGGAGAGTTCGTCCTGGGAGCGACCATGGAGCGAGTTCGTCTCCCCGACGATCTGGTCGCTCGCCTGGAGGGAAAGTCTTCGCTGGGGCGGCTCGGCCTCCTCATCCACAGCACCGCCGGCTACGTCGATCCGGGATGGGATGGCTTCTTGACGCTGGAGCTTTCCAACGTGGCCAACCTACCCATCACCATCTACCCGGGTATGAAGATCGGTCAGATCTCGTTCTTCCGGCTAACGAGCCCGGCGGAGCACCCGTATGGGTCGAGCGGCACGGGGAGCAAGTACCAGGGCCAGCGCGGACCAACGCCCAGCCGATTCTTCGAGGAGTTCCGGGGTCAGGCGTCTCGGGAGCAGGAGCCCTCGGACCGCGGTTAGCGCCCCTCCGTCGCGGGGGCTCTCTCCTCCGCTGTTTCCCGAGATTCCTCAAGACCGACCGCTCGGGCCACGACCTGTGCGACGTCGAGGACCTCCATGTCGGACCTCTTCGCCTTGACACCATCGTCGAGCATCACCATGCAGAACGGGCAGGCTACTCCGAGGACGTCCGCCCCCGTCGCCGCGGCCTCGTCGGTGCGCTCCATGTTCACCCGCTTACCGAGATGCTCCTCCATCCACATGCGGGCGCCTCCCGCGCCGCAGCAGAATCCCCGTTCCGCGTGCCGCGGCATCTCCACCTGCCTGACCCCCGGGATCCGATCCAGGACGCTCCGTGGCTCGCGATAGACGCCGTTGTGCCGGCCCAGGTAACACGGGTCGTGGTAGGTGACCAGGGCGTCCACGTCCCGGCTCGGCCGGAGACGCCCATCCTTCATCAGTCGGGCCAGCAGTTGAGTGTGGTGGACGACCTCGTACTGGCCGCCGAAGTCCGGATACTCGTTGCGGAGTGTGTTGAAGCAGTGCGGGCAGTGAGTGACGATCTTGCGCACGCCCGCCGCCTTCAGTGTCCCGACGTTCTCTTCGGCGAGCTGCTGGAACAAGTACTCGTTCCCCATCCGCCGTGCCGGGTCTCCGTTGCAGAGCTCCCGGGGGCCGAGGATGGCGAAGGGAACCCCTGCCTTCTGGAGGACCCTGGCCATAGACCGGGAGATGGCCTTCCCCCGATCATCGAACGATCCGGCGCATCCGACCCAGTAGAGGTATTCAGGTGCCTGCCCGTTCTCGAGGACTCGGACCCCGGCTCCCTTGGCCCAGTCAGCCCGGGAGGACTGTGGCATCCCCCAGGGGTTCTTGGCGGACTCTAGATTGCGCAGAAGCGCCCCAGCCTCCTGGGGGAACCGGGACTCCGCCATCACCAGGTTTCGGCGCATGTCCACGATGTGGTCGACGTGCTCGATGTTCACCGGGCACTCCTGCATGCACGCGCCGCAGGTCGTGCAGTCCCAGATCACCTCGTCCTCGACCACGTCCGGGTTCAGCGGGACCTTCTCGTACTCCTGGCCGGCCGCGCGGGCGTCCAGGATGTCCCCGCCGTGGTCGAACACGTGGTCGCGGAGGTTCATGATCAGCAGCTTTGGGGAGAGGGGCTTTCCAGTATTCCACGCCGGGCACACCGCCTGGCACCGGCCGCATTCGGTGCAGGTGTAGGTGTCGAGGATCTCCTTCCAGGTCAGGTCCTCCAGGGTTGCCGCCCCCAGGCGCATCTCCTCTTCGCTCTCGAGATCGATGTCGAGCTTGCGCAGCTTGCCCATGGGCTTGGTCCGGCTGAAGAACACGTTGATAGAGCTGGTGATGATGTGGAGGTGCTTGGAGTACGGGATGTACGCGAGGAAGCCCAGGATCACGATGATGTGCGACCAGAGGAAGAGTTGGTGGAAGAAGGCCTGGGCGTCCGGATCCATTGGCTCGAAGATGAGCGACGCCAGCCGGGAGACCGGGGTCCAGGCCGCCGGCGACTCCGCCACGCCGCGGGCGATCTTCACCGCGTTCAGTCCGATCAGCGTGAGGATCACCGCAAGGATCATGAGGAGGATGAAGTCCGCCTCCTCCAGGTGGCTCCCCTTGAACCGCTCGTCCCGGCGGAACTTCCGGAAGAAGATGGCCATTTCCACGCCCACGATCACCAGGACAGCCAGCGCGTCCTGGAGCAGCCCGAGCCAGCCGGTCCGCCCGATGAACGGAATCGCGAACCGCGGGCCAAAGACCACTTCGCCCAAGGCCTCGACGATCGTGGTGAGCAGGACGATGAAGCCCCAGAAGATGAAGGCGTGCATCAGGCCTGGGCCCAGCCGCTGGAGCAGCTTCCGCTGGCCCAGCACCACGGTGGCCTCGAGCTCGACCCGCCTGGGAAGGTCCTCCAGGCGCCGCTCCGGCCGCCCCAGCCTCACCAGCCGGTACAGGAGATAGGCCCGCTGGAGGAACAGGCCCCCGGCCATGGCAAGCAGGAGCCCGAGGAGACCGATCCTCACCACGGGTCGAGTGTACGGGTGTCCTCACGAACGGTGCAAATGGCTACCGGCGAGTAGGTTCACGATTGCCGTCCACCGGATGGGGGATAGGTTCCGTAGCCCCCGGATGACCCGAACGGGCTACTTCTCCCCCTCAAGAGGTAGGTCGCGCGGGCCGATATTCGATGTCATGAACAAGACACGGACGCCTGTTGTTTCCAGAGCTCTGCTCATCTCCCTGCTCGCGTTGGCCGTGATGGCCTTCGCCGGGGCCTCGGGCGCCGGCCCGTTGGGCCTCATCGTGTCCTCGGAGGACCCGGTCGCCGTGCCCGGCGATTGCCCGGACGAGGGCGACGAGGTCGTCGTGGAGGACCCGGACGGGGATGCCGATGACGGCACTGAGGTCGAGGACCCCGAGGGTGACCCCGATGAGGACGGGGACGACCAAGGCGAGGACGGGGACGACCAAGGCGAAGACGGGGACGACCAAGGCGAGGACGGAGACGCTGAGGGTGAGGACCCCGAAGGTGACACCGAGGAGTGCGAGCCCGCCCCGGAGGACGAGTCCGAGGGCGAGGACGAGGGCACTCCAGTGGATCCCGAGTCCCGTGAGGGCGAGTGCAGCCAGGCTGCCGGCCTGGTGGACGACGAGGGTAACGCCCAGACGGTCGAGGAGACCTACGGTGAGATCGACGCCCCATTCGGCCAGAAGCACTCCATGGAGGTCCTCCTGGCGAACTGCATGAAGAACCCGCAGGCCCAGGGGCTTCTGCGGGCCCTCGAGAACCACGCCCGGCATCTGGAGATGTGGGAAGCCAGGGCCGAGATGAGGGCCGCTCGCGAAGCCGCGAAGGCCGAACGGAACGCCGCTCGCCAAGCTGCCAAGGCCGAGCGAATGGCGGCCCACGAAGCAGCCAAGGCGGCTCGTGCAGCCGCGAAGGCAGCCGCCGGCCACGGGAACGGCCACTAGGCTCCGGGCGAGTCCTTCGCCCCTTCAGAGCGCCTCGGTCACGAGGCGCTCTGATCTTTTCGGTACCTAGCCCCCAGGATCTGGCCTATGCTCCTCGCGGTGGCAAAGGTTGACAATACTGTAGTCAGCCTTTATCTTTCATGTTGATATAGAGAATTCGCGTCTTCGCTACGTGAAGGCGCTTTCCCCTGAGGAGGTATCGATGGCACGAGCCGTGGGAATCGACCTGGGGACGACCAACTCGGTTGTCGCCGTGCTCGAGGCTGGTGAGCCCGTGGTCATCCCGAATGCCGAGGGCTCTCGCATCACCCCCTCCATCGTGGCGTTCTCGAAGACAGGAGAGATCCTGGTCGGGGAGGTCGCCAAGCGCCAGGCCATCACGAACCCCGACCGGACCGTCCGATCGGTCAAGCGTGAGATGGGGCGGAAGGACACTGTCATAGAGGCGGACGGAAAGAGCTGGACGCCCCAAGAGATCTCGGCTCAGATCCTCACGAAGCTGAAGCGCGACGCGGAGGCGTACCTATCCGACAGCGTCAACCAGGCGGTGATCACGGTTCCCGCTTACTTCGACGACGCTCAGCGCCAGGCCACCACGGAAGCGGGGCAGATCGCGGGGCTCGAGGTCCTCCGGATCATCAACGAGCCCACGGCGGCTGCCCTCGCCTACGGCCTGGACAAGGAGAGCGACCAGACCATCCTCGTCTTCGACCTTGGGGGAGGCACCTTCGACGTGTCGCTCCTCGAGATCGGTGAAGGCGTGTTCGAGGTCAAGTCCACCGCGGGGAATACGCAGCTTGGTGGGGACGACTGGGATCAGAGGGTCATCGACTGGATGGTCAAGGAGTTCAAGAACGCCCACGGGGTCGACCTCTCGAAGGACCGGATGGCCCTGCAGCGGCTCAAGGAAGCCGCCGAGAAGGCCAAGATCGAGCTGTCCTCCGTGAGCGAGGCGAGTATCAACCTCCCGTTCGTCACCGCGACGAACGAGGGCCCGCTCCACCTCGAGATGAAGCTCACCCGCTCTGAGTTCGAGCGGATGACCGAGGACCTGGTCGACGCGTGCAAGGGTCCGTTCCAGCAAGCCGTCAAGGACTGGGGCAAGGACCTCAAGGAGATCGACCACGTGATCCTGGTGGGCGGCGCCACGCGGATGCCGATGATCCAGAAGCTCGTCCGCGACCTGACCGGGGGCAAGGAGCCCCACAAGGGCGTGAATCCCGACGAGGTCGTCTCGGTGGGCGCCGCCATCCAGGCCGGTGTGCTCAAGGGCGAGGTGAAGGACGTCCTGCTACTCGACGTGACCCCCCTGTCGCTGGGGATCGAGACCAAGGGGCGGATCTTCACCAAGCTGATCGAGCGGAACACGACCATTCCCACCCGCAAGAGCGAAGTCTTCACCACGGCCGAGGACAGCCAGACACAGGTCGAGGTGCACGTGTTGCAGGGGGAGGGGGAGATGGTGTCCTCGCCCGGAGTCCGAAGCCTGGGGCGATTCCTTCTCATGGGGATCCCGCCCGCGCCGCGAGGCATGCCCCAGATCGAAGTGACCTTCGACATCGACGCCAACGGCATCGTCAACGTGTCGGCCAAGGACACCGCTACCGGCAAGGAGCAGGCCATGACCATCACCGGGGGCACCGCCCTGCCGAGGGAGGAGATCGACCGGATGGTCAAGGAGGCCGAAGGGTTCGCCGAGGAGGACCGGCGTCGGCGTGAGGCAGCCGAGGCTCGGAACGACGCCGATAACCTGGCCTACCAGGCCGACAAGACTCTGAAAGAGCTGGGAGACAAGGTCCCTTCGGCCGATCGCGAGGCCGTGGAAAAGGCAGTGGCCGAGGTTCGCGAAGCCCTCAAGGGTGAGGACGTCGGGGCCATCCGGGCCAAGACCGAGGAGCTGTTGCAGATCCTCCAGCGGGTTGGTCAGGCCGTGTACCAGCAGGCCCAGGCGGGGCAGCAGGCCGCGTCCGGCGGCGGAGGGCCCGAGGGGGGCCCGGCCGGTGGAGAGGACGTGGTCGAGGGCGAGGTCGTCGACGAGGGAGGTGAATCCTGAGCCGTGCCCGACAGAAGGAGAACCCTCCGCCCGGATGAGAAGCCTGCTCAACCCGACAGGGCGACCGGCAAGCCCGGTGTCCCATCAGACGCCGAGGAACGCGCCGAGGATCGAGCGACGCGAGGGTCGGCGGAGGAGGCAGTCCCGCAGGGCCCCGGAGGGGCCCGAGGAGCCGAGGCCGGCGACCCGAGCGGCGCCGGAGCCCATCGACGCGATTCGGGAGCCGACGCAGGCGACACGAGTGACGCAGCAGGCGATGAGCTAGCAGCGGCGAGGGCCGAAGCCGCCGAGTATCTCGAGCATCTCCAGCGCCTCCAGGCCGAGTTCGAGAACTACCGAAAGCGGGTCCTCCGCGAACAGACCCGCGCCGTGGAGTTCGCCACCGAGCCGGTGATGTCGCGGCTGCTGGAGGTGCTGGACGAGTTCGAGCTGGCCCTCGTGGCCGCGGAGCAGCGGCCCGATCTCGACAAGTTCCTCCGCGGCGTGGAGATCGTTTACGCGAAGCTCCTCGACATCCTTCGTGCCGAGGGACTCGAAAGGATCGACGCCGAAGGGCGACCCTTCGATCCGACCCAGCACGAGGCGCTGTTCCAGGTGGAAGGAGGGGACGGCGAACCGTACGTGGTGGACGTGCTGCGAACGGGCTACCGGTTGAAGGGGCGAGTGATCCGGCCGGCGGGGGTGAAGGTGGCCCGACGATGAACGTCGGCATCGTGGGAGAGGGGCACGCCGCATGAGCATCAACCGCGACTGGCTCGAGAAGGACTACTACGCGGTACTGGGGGTGGCCAAGAACGCGTCCCATCAAGAGATCCGCAAGGCCTACCGTGGGCTGGCCCAGAAGTTCCATCCCGACGCGAATCCCGGTGACCGGGCCGCCGAGGGGCGGTTCAAGGAGATCTCCACCGCTTACGACGTCCTCGGCGACGAGAAGAAGCGCAAGGAATACGACCGCGTCCGGGAGATGGCGGGGGCGGGGTTCGGCTACGGCGTCGGAGGACCCGGAGGCGGCCGGGTTCGGTTCGAGGACCTCGGCTTCGAGGAGTCCTTCGGCGACCTATTCAACTTGTTCGGCGGGGACTTCGGTGGCCCGGCCGGGCCCCGGGCTCGCCGCAGGACGGTTCGCCGGAAGGGCGCCGACCTCGAGACCGACGTTCGAGTGACCTTCGAGGAGGCAGCGACAGGCGCCACGGTCTCCGTTCGTGTGGCTGGGGCGGCCCGCTGTGAGACCTGTGGTGGGACGGGGGCGGCGCCCGGTACCGAGGTCAAGACCTGTCCCGAGTGCTCCGGGACCGGGGCGATCAACGTCGACCAGGGACTGTTCTCGTTGACCCGCACGTGTGGCATCTGTGGAGGCTCTGGGCGCCTGATCTCATCGCCGTGTCAGACCTGCGGCGGCAGTGGCCGGACCCGATCCAGCCGCTCGCTCAAGGTCAAGATTCCCCCCGGGGTCCAGGACGGCGCCCGCATCCGGGTGTCCGGCCGCGGCGAGCCGGGCCCGCCGGGCGGCGAGCCGGGCGATCTGTTCGTGGTGGTGCACGTGGCGCCCCACCGGTTCTTCGGCCGCAAGGGCGCGAACCTCACGCTCAACCTGCCCCTGACATTTCCCGAGGCGGCGCTGGGTGCGGACGTCAAGGTACCCACGCTGAACGGGACGGTGACCCTGCGGATCCCGCCGGGAACCGACAGCGGCAAGACCTTCCGGCTCCGGGGCCACGGTGTCTCGAAGACGAGCGGAAGCCGAGGAGACCTTTTGGTGACGGTGAATGTCGAGGTGCCGAAGCGGCTCTCCAAACGGGAGCGCGAGCTTCTCGAGCAGTTCCGGGAGGCTCACCCGGAGAGCCCTCGGACCGGGATGGGGAACGAGAGCTAGCGAGGTGACGAGCATGGCGAGCCCGAGGAAACGGAGCGATGACCGGGGGGTGTACATCATCAGCGTGGCGGCCGAGCTGGCCGGCGTCCATCCGCAGACGCTCCGCATCTACGAGCGAAAGGGGCTGCTGCGTCCCGCCAGGACGGCCGGGAACACGCGCCGGTACTCCGACCGCGACATCCAGCGGTTGCGAACCATCCAGCGGCTGACGGGGCGCGGGGTCAACCTGGCCGGAGTCAAGATGGTGATCCAGCTCCAGGCCGAGCTGGAGCGGCTGCGCCAACAGATGGACGAGATGGAAGAGGAGGCGGAGCGGGCTCATCGCCGGCTTCGGGAGGAGACCGAGCGGATCCGGCGGCGGTATCGTGGCGACCTCGTCCCACTGTCGAGCATCAGGCCGTTGCCGTGGGAAGGATCAGCGGGCACCAGCGACGCAGGCCCGTTGGCGAGGTGAGCCCATGGACGTCAACAAGCTGACGCTCAAGTCGCGAGAGGCTCTGGCGGAAGCGGAGCGGCAGGCGCGGGCCCGGAGCCACCAGCAGGTGGAACCGGAGCACCTCCTCCACGCGTTTCTGTCCGACCCCGAGGGCGTGGTCTTCCCGCTCCTGTACTCGCTCGGAGTGTCTCCCCGGGGCGTCCGGGATCAGGTGGAGGAGCGCCTCGAGCGGATCCCCAAGGTTTACGGAGGGACCGGTGACGTCTTCCTCGCGCCCGCTGCCAAGCACGTGCTGGAGCGCGCAGCGAGCGAGGCGGAGTCGCTGACCGACGAGTACATCTCCACCGAGCACCTGCTGCTGGCCATGCTGGAAGGTGGAGCCGAGGTTCCGCGGCTCCTCCACGACGCCGGGCTCACTCGCGACCGGGTGCTGGCCGCGCTGGCCGAGGTTCGCGGCCGTCAGCGGGTCACCGACGAGACGCCGGAGGACAAGTACCAGGCGCTGGAGCGGTACGGACGCGACCTCACCGACCTCGCCCGGAAGGGCCGGCTCGACCCGGTGATCGGTCGCGACGACGAGATCCGCCGGGTCATCCAGGTGTTGTCCCGAAGGACGAAAAACAACCCGGTTCTGATCGGAGAGCCGGGTGTGGGCAAGACGGCCATCGTCGAGGGACTGGCCCAGCGCATCGTGGCGGGGGACATACCAGAGGGGCTCAAGGGGAAGCGGATCGTGGCCCTCGACATCGGGGCCCTGGTTGCCGGGTCCAAGTACCGGGGTGAGTTCGAGGAGCGGTTCAAGGCCGTCCTCAAAGAGATCTCCGAGTCTGGAGGGGAGATCATCACCTTCATCGACGAGCTCCACACCGTCGTCGGCGCGGGAGCGGCCGAAGGGGCCGTGGGCGGCGGCGACCTCATCAAGCCCATGCTGGCCCGGGGCGAACTTCGCGCCATCGGGGCCACCACTCTGGATGAGTACCGCAAGCGTGTGGAGAAGGATCCCGCTCTGGAGCGGCGCTTCCAGCCGGTGCTCGTCGCCCCTCCCTCCGGGGAGGACACCATCGCCATCCTCCGGGGCCTGAAGGAACGGTACGAGGTCCACCATGGCGTCCGGATCAAGGACGACGCGCTGGTGGCCGCGGCGCTGCTGTCGGATCGCTACGTGACCGGGAGGTTCCTGCCGGACAAGGCCATCGACCTGATCGACGAGGCGGCCAGCCGGCTCCGCATCGAGATCGACTCGATGCCCACGGAGATCGATGAGATCGACCGGCGGGTGAAGCAGCTCGAGATCGAGCGGGCGGCGCTGAAGAAGGAGTCCGACGCGTCCTCCCTGGAGCGGTTGGAGAAGCTGGAGCGGGAGCTCGCCGATCTGAACGAGAAGCTGTCCGGGATGAAGGCCCACTGGGAGGAGGAGAAGGCCCACATCACCCGGATCCGTGACCTCAAGTCGCGGATCGAGGAAGCCCGGCAGGAAGCCGAACGAGCCGAACGCGACGCAAACCTCGAGCGGGCGGCCGAGCTCCGGTACGGACGGCTGGTGGAGCTGGACCGGGAGCTCGAGGAGGAGAACAAGAAGCTCGAGGAGGCCCAGTCCGAGCGGAAGATGCTCAAGGAGGAGGTCCACGAGGAGGACGTCGCCGAGGTCATCTCCACGTGGACCGGGGTCCCTGTAGCCCGTTTGATGGAAGGTGAGATGGCCAAGCTGATGCGGATGGAGGAGGCCATCCATGCCCGGGTCGTAGCCCAGGACGAGGCCGTTGCGGCGGTCGCGGGCGCCATCCGGCGCGCCCGCGCCGGCCTCTCCGATCCCAACCGGCCCATCGGGTCGTTCATCTTCCTGGGCCCGACGGGGGTCGGGAAGACCGAGCTCGCCCGGGCCCTCGCCGAATACCTCTTCGACGACGAGCGGGCCATGGTCCGCATCGACATGAGCGAGTATCAGGAACGCCACGCGGTGGCCCGCCTCATCGGAGCGCCACCGGGCTACGTCGGCTACGAGGAGGGCGGGCAGCTCACCGAGGCGATCCGCCGTCGCCCCTACTCCGTGATCCTCCTCGACGAGATCGAGAAGGCTCACCAAGACGCGTTCAACATCCTCCTTCAGGTGCTCGACGAAGGGCGTCTCACCGATGGACAGGGCCGGACAGTCGATTTCAAGAACTCGGTGGTCATCATGACGTCGAACCTGGGCAGCCGATGGTTCTTCGAGGAGTGGCTCTCACCGGAAGAGCGGCGCGAACGCGTGATGGAGGAGGTCCACAAGACGTTCCGCCCGGAGTTCCTGAACCGAGTGGACGAGATCATCATCTTCGACCCGCTGGGCAAGGACGAGATCGCGTCCATCGTGGCTATCCAGGTCCGGCAGCTCCAGGAGCGGCTGGCGGCTAAGCGGCTCGAGCTGCGCCTCACCGACGCCGCTCGCGAGTATCTCGCCGAGAAGGGGTACGACCCGAACTTCGGGGCCCGGCCCCTCAAGCGCCTGATACAACGACAGGTGGCCGACGCGCTGGCCGCTCGGCTCCTCGCGGGAGACATCGCCGAGGGTAGCGTGATCGAGATCGATCGCGACGGCGAAGGACTCGTGTTCCGGACGGCCGAGGCCGTGCGTGCGTCCTAAAAGTCCACCAGCACGAATCGGAGGGCCAGTGGGCTATTTCGTCGTGATCTCAAGGAAGGACCGAGATTGGAGTACGAGAAGCGCCACGCTGAGGCCCACGATGAATTCATCTCCTCGTTGATCCGGCGAAACCTCGTGCTTCTGAGGGGCGCGTTCTCCGACGAGGTGGACGGAGCCTGGGCGGCCTACGTGCTCCATTGCGGAGGTCTCGAGGAGGCCGGGAAGATCGCGGCCGAAGATCCCTTCGTTACGAACGGCGTGATGCGGTCTGTCTGCGTCGAGTGGCAGCTCGTGGGGATCAACCCCGATGCGATCGACGACGAGGCCATCGTCAGGCCCAAGGATGTATAGCGACGCTTCCTGACGGGAGAGGCCGCTTTACGCGGCCCGCCTCCCACCCGATACTCCCCGCGTGGAGATCCTCTTCTTCCTCGGTTTCATCGTCCTGGCGATCGCGGCCGTTTCCCTGTCCCTGTACCTCCAAGCAAAGCGGCGCCAAGAGTTCTTCGCCTTCGCCCAGGGTTTCGGGTTCGAATACTCGCGGCGCGATCCTTTCGGACTCCTGGAGCTCCCCTTCCACCTGTTCACGCGAGGCGACGGCCGCGGGATCGAGAACGTTCTCTGGGGCCAGTGGAAGGGTCAGCCGGTCAAGGTATGCGACTACTGGTACTACGAGGAGCATCGGGACTCGGAAGGACGGACCCGCCGCACCTATCATCGCTTTAACTGCGCGGCTCTCGAGGTCGACGCGGCCTTCCCGCCGATCGTTGTTGGGAGGGAGGGCCTGTTCAGCCGGCTGGCCGACCACCTCGGCTTCCGGGACATCGAGTTCGAGTCGGAGGAGTTCAACCGGCGGTTTCAAGTGCGGTCGGGAGACCGGAGGTTCGCGTACGAGCTGGTGGACGCCCGGATGATGCGATGGCTCCTGGCGCTGGAGCGCTCGGTGTCGTTCGAGGTGGTCGGACGGTGGATCCTGGCCTACCATGGCCGGGTTCGCCCGGAGGCGCTGGTCCCACTGATCGGGGCGGCGGCGGAATTCCGGGATCGCATCCCGCGGGCCGCTTGGGGCCAGCATGGGATCGACCAGAAGGAGGAAGCGTGAGTGGCCTGGTGATCGTGCTGATCGTCCTGGGGCTGGTGCTCCTGCTCGGGCTGGCCGTAGCGACGTCCTACAACCGCTTCGTGACTCAGCGGAACCTCATCCGGGATGCCTTCGCCAACATCGATACGGAGCTCCGGCGGCGGTACGACCTAATCCCCAACCTCGTCGAGACGGTGAGGGGCTACGCGTCGCACGAGCGAGAGACGTTCGAGAACGTGACCCGGGCACGGGCCGCCGCGGTGGCGGCGACGGGGTCCCCGGCCGAGCAGGCCGCAGCCGAGGGGCCGCTCGTAGCCGCGCTCCGCCAGTTGTTCGCCGTGGCGGAGAACTATCCCCAGCTGCGGGCGAACGAGAACTTCCTCGCCCTGCAAGGGGAACTGGGCAACACGGAGGACCGGATCCAGGCCTCGCGGCGCTTCTACAACGCGAACGTGCGGGACTACAACCGCCGGGTTCAGTCCGTCCCGTCGAACATCGTGGCATCGATCTGGAGCTTCAAGGAAGAGGAGTTCTTCGAGGTCGAGCCGGCGATGCGGGAGCGGGTGGAGGAGGCTCCCCGAGTGGACTTCACCCCTCCGCAGACCGGCGGATCCGCCTCGTGAGGATGGTCCACACCAGCGCGTAGATGATCGACACGGCGGCGAGCCCGTACATCACGGCGCGGGGGCCCACGTGGTCGGCGGCCCATCCCGAGACGAAGATCGACATCGCCAGGGTGAGGGTCACCAGCCCGTAGTCGAAGGAGAACACGCGGCCCCGGATGAAGTCCGGAACCACCGTCTGCAAGCCGTAGGTTGACAGGGTCCACTGCCCACCGCCGCCGAGGTGGGCCAGCATGCACAGGATGGCGGCCACGAGGAGGCTCCCGGACAGCGGGAAGAGACCGTAGAAGACCCCGTAGGTCACCATGGCCAGGCTGCATCCGAGGAGGACTCCGGCGAGGTCACGGGTGAATCGGCGGGCCAGGAACGGTCCGATCAGGGCCCCGATCCCACGGAAGGCGAACAGGATCCCCGTGCCCCGGTCGCCCGCGTGGAAGACCTCCAGAGCGAACACGGGGAGCAGGCCGATGACCCCCGCGCCGAGGCCGAACCCGCCCTTCACGGTCAGCAGGGCCAGCACGCGGTGATCCCGCCGAGCGTACCGAAACGTCTCGGCCAAGGCGCTGAGCATGCCGGCGTGCTCGCGACCCTCTCGCGCTTCGGCGAAGGGACGGCGGATGCCCATCAGGAGCCCCGCCGAGAGCGCGAAGGAGAGTCCGTCACCGACGAAGGCCGCGTTCCGTCCGAGGGTGGCGGCGACCAGCCCGCCGAGCGCCCCTCCGACGGCGAGCATCATCCCCCAGGCCGAGCCCACAAGGGCGTTGGCCACGGGAAGGTCCTCGCGGTCGACCAGGTTCGGGACCGAGGCTGATGAGGTGGGCTCGAAGAGAGCTCCCAATGCCGACACGGCGCCGACGATGGCCAAGGCGATCCAGACCTCGTCGGGACGGTCCACCAGGAGCAGGCCCAGGATGAGTACGGAACGCGCCATGTCCGAACCGACCATGAGCCACTTTCGATCAACGCGGTCCGCGAGGTAGCCCCCCAGCGGGGTAAACACGGCGAACCCCAGGAGCTGGATGGAGAGCGCGAGCGCTGTGATGGCAGCTGACCCCGTGAGGTCGAACACCAGGCCGACCAGGGCCACGGTGGCGAACCAGTCTCCGGCGAACGAGATCAGCTGGGCCGAGTACAGGCGGGCGAAGTCTCGATTCCGGCCGAGGAGGGAAAGTGCGGCCCGGAGCCCGCCACGTAGGATCCTTCTGCGCCCCTGCACGGCAGCCGAGGGTAGCAGGCGAACGGACGTGCCTCACGGGCCGGAGTGCCTGCGGTTGCATCCCGTCGGACTCGTCCGGGTAGGCTAGAAGCGGGCGGAAGGGAGGCAACCATGCTCGAGCGCATCACCTGGATCAAGCAATCCACCTACCGCTGGGCTGGCGACGACCTCACGGTGTACGTGGACTCCTGGGGGGCGGGCCAGGACGCACAGCCTGCCGACGTCGTGTTCATCACCCACGCCCACTACGACCACTTCGATTCGGAGGACATCGCGGCCATCCGTTCGGACGACTCGGTCTTCGTTGCTCCGAAGGACGTGGCCCGGGAGCTGTCGGGCAAGGTAACAGCCGTCTCGCCGGGAGACACGATCGACGTGAAAGGGGTCAGGGGCCAGGCCGTTCCAGCCTACAACATCGCACAGCACCGCCTAGACAAGCACCCCAAGGCGAACGGCTGGGTCGGGTACATCCTGGAGCTCGGAGGCAGCACCTACTACTTCTCCGGCGACACCGACGCGCTGCCCGAGCTCGAGGATGTCGACACGGATGTGGCGTTCGTGTGTGTCGGCGGTGATCCGTTCGTCATGACTCCCGGTGAGGCCGCCGGATTGGTCAAGGCTATGGAACCCCAGGTCGCTGTACCCAACCACTACGGGTGGGCGGTCGGCACGCCGGCCAACGCCGAGACGTTCCGGCGGGAGGCCGAGCCGGTGAAGGTAGAGATCCTGGTCCCCGTGGTTCCATTCGAGAAGACCTGAACCAGGAGAGAGCGACGAAGCGCGGCTCGAATCGACGGGTGGCCGCCTACCTGGTGGGCGCGGGCCTTCTGGTAGGGGGTGTTGTGGCCGTGACGTCGGCGGCCACCGGTGTGCTCATGTGCCGATTCGACACCGTGGGGGCGTGCCATGCCCTGGTGCGAACCCTGGCGGTGCGAGTGGGGCTCGTGGCGGGCGGGATGGCGGTGCTGATGTTCCTTCTCGTGGCCGGACTGATGAAGATGACCGCAGAAGACGAGGAGCGACGAGAATTACCGGACGAGGCCGCCTCGGTCTGGGGCGAGCCCTGGTAGCGAGGAGAAGGGATGGAGGGAGGAGGACCATGACGCTGGGTTACGACGGGGAGCTCTACATCCTGGCCTTCGACCACCGTGGGTCGTTCCAGAAGAAGCTGATGGGGATCCAGGGGACTCCCAGCGCTGAGGAGGCGGACCGGATCACTGACGCCAAGACGACGATCTTCGAGGGGTTCCTTCGAGCCATCGACGAGGGCGCCCCGCGCGACTCGGCCGGGCTCCTGGTGGACGAGCAGTATGGGGGAGAGGTGGCCCGCAGAGCCCGCAGCGAGGGCCTTGTCTTGGCCATGCCGGTGGAGAAGAGCGGGCAGGACGAATTCGACTTCGAGTACGGGGAGGAGTTCGGGAAGCACATCGAGGAGTTCGATCCGGTCTTCACCAAGGTCCTGGTGCGTTTCAACCCCGAGGGCGATAAGGAGATGAACGCTCGGCAAATCATCCGCCTCCGAGAGCTCTCGGAGTGGCTTCACGAGCGCGATCGCAAGTTCCTCTTCGAGCTCTTGGTTCCAGCGGAGCCGGAACAGCTCGAGA
Source organism: Actinomycetota bacterium (assembly GCA_036000545.1). Lineage (GTDB taxonomy): Bacteria > Actinomycetota > UBA4738 > UBA4738 > CALAEC01 > DASYVD01. The sequence goes on from DASYVD010000098.1 coordinate 41,344, forward strand.
GAGTGGGAGGAGACGAGGACCGGTACGACCGTGAGGTGCGCCCCAAGCTGATGCTCGACACCATCGCAAGCCTGCAGGCAGGAGGCGTCGAGCCCGATGTGTGGAAGATCGAGGGACTGGACGCGCGAGAGGACTGCGAGCGAGTGGCGGCGCTGGTGCGCTCGGACGGCCGCGACGGAGTGGCCTGCGTGGTCCTGGGGCGCGGGGCAGACGACTCCGCCGTCGACCACTGGCTGAAACAGGGTGCCGGCGTGCCTGGGTACGTCGGTTTCGCCATCGGCCGGACCATCTGGTGGAACCCGCTGAAGGGGTACCTGGACGGCTCCGTGCCGAGGGACGAGGCCGCGGGACAGATCTCCAAGAACTACCGGCGGTTCATCGACGTGTATCGGGCGGGCTGAGGCCTCGCTCGTTCATCGTTTGGCGCTCCGCCCATCGAGGCGAATAGAATCGCGGGCTCGGAAGCCACCGACCGGCGAAAGAGGAGGGCGACATGGCCGTCATCAAGACCATCGACCTCGTAGGGGTCTCCACCGAGTCCTGGCGTGACGCCGCAGCGCAGGCCCTCGCCGAGGCGGGCAAGACGCTGCGAGGAATCGAGGGCATGGACGTGTTGGAGACCTCGGCCGTCGTCGAGGGAAGCGAGATCAAGGAGTACCAGACGCACGTCCGGATCAAGTTCCGGATCGAGCGGTAGCCCTTCCCTCGAAAGCGATCCCTATTTGGGTTCTTGACCCGGCCGCTTGACCTTAGCCTTCTTCATCTCGTCGATCGCCTTCGCGACCCCATCCTCGTCCGTCCAAGGAGGCTCGCTTGACCGGGCGAGCACCTTGTCCGCGGGATCAGGCTCCCCGTTCTCGTTTTTCGCATCCACGTACTCCCACGTGAAGCTGCCTCCGGAAACGATCCTGTACATCTTCGGCATTGCCCCCTCCTCGCACCGGCCGCGACGTCATTGTGTGTGAGGGTGGACGAGCAGGTCAAGCCGGACCCGGGGTGGCGGCGAGGGCCGCGAGGCTTTCCCGAGCCCGCTCCGCCGAGACTATGTTGCCTTTCTCCTCGTAGAGGCGGATCGCCTCCTCCAGAAAGCCAGCCACGTCTCTCGGCCGGGCTGCCAGCAGCAGGACCTCGGCCAGATCGATGTACGCATCACCCCGCATGTTGAGGGCGTCCGTCTCGTTCGCCAGCTGCACTGCCCGGCGGGCCTGGCTCTCAGCCTGATCTAGATCCCCCTTCCGCGCATCGACCTTGGCCCGGATTCCTAGCAGCATGACCTGGGAAGCCGCGTCGTCGCTGGCGCCAGCTTCCTCGCTGATCCGGGCGAGCCGCTCGGCCTCATCCAGACGCCCTTGCGCCACAACCGCCTGGCCGAGTTCCGCGGCCATCGTCGAGAGGAACCCCCGTTCTCCGAGCCGCTCGAGTTCCTCGTAACCTCGCCGGAGGGCCTGTTCGGCAGCGGTGTGGTCCCCAGCCAGCCTCTCAAGGCTCCCGAGGGCCTCGTCGGCGCCCGATGACCACAGCCCCAGCCCAAGGTCCTCGAAGATGGCTCTGGCCTGCTCGATCCGCTCTCGGGACCCCATGAACCGACCCAGCATGGCCTGGAACTGAGCCTCCGCCATCAGGACGCTGGCTTCGACCCGGCGGTCCCCAGACGCACGCTGGCGGATGTCCTTGCACCGCCGTAGGCCTTCCTCCGCGTGCGTTGGTCCGAGGAGCACAGCGGCGGCCAGGCGCGCCAGGGCGGACATCTCGCGTCCCCGGTCGCCGGCAACGCCGGCGCTCCGCACGACGCGCTCAAGCCCCCGCTCGGCTGCCCTATAACGGCAGGCCATCCAGTCGACTTCCACGAGCAAGTCGGTGGCCTGCGCAAGGCCCCTTTCGTCGCCCGCCTGCCCGAGGATCGGGAAGATGCCCTCCACACCTCGCTGGATCGCCGCGGTCTGGCCTTCGGGCTTGGTGTGGAGCAGGAGCCACAGGCGCGACAGTCGGGCCCGCGCGGCGGCCCGCCGGTCCCCTGCGGCCTCTGCCCCTCTGTACGCGGCGTCGAGCATCTCCTCCGCCCGCGCCAGATCGCCGCGGTCGAGAAGGGCCTGTCCGAAGTCGGCGACGACCGAGGCCCGCGCGGGATGGTCCTCGGGCAGGAGTTCGACAGCCCTGAGCAAGAGGCTCGTGGCCGCGGCCAGGTCGCTGCGGGCGAACGCTCGCCGTCCGGACGAGGCCAGTCTCTCCGCGGCCCGCACCGCGATCCCCCGGGCGTGCTCATCGACCGGCCCCAGTTCGGAGCGGTAGCGATAGGCCTGTTCCAGGTGGTGGCCGATGATTTCCTCGAACTCGGGCATCCGGTCCCCGACCCTCGCCTCCACCCATGCGGCCAGCCGCTCATGCAGGTCGGCGCGCATCTCCTTCGGGATCGCCTGATATGCGGCGTCACGGATGAGGATGTGTCGAAAGCGGAATGCGTCTTCGCCGCTGAAGGGGGACACGTCGGGAATCATCAGCTCCTTGCGGACCAGGGATTGGAGCTGCCGGCCAACGTCGCCGCGCTCGGCCGCGGGGGTCAGCGCGGCCACAGCGCCCCAATAGAAGACCTTGCCGATGACGCTGGCGCGCTGAGCGACGGCCCGCTCCGCTTCGTCGAGCCGCTCCAGCCGGGCTGCCAGCAACGCCGAGATCGTGGGCGGGACCTCAAATCGAGCCAGGTCGCGTGATGCCAACCAGTGGCCCCTCTCCAAGCGAAGGGATTCTTGATCAAGGAGCATCCGAACGATCTCCTCGATGAAGAAAGGGTTTCCCTCGGACGCCTCGGCGATGGCGCGGCCGGTCTGGCCATCGAGGTCCCCCCCTCCGAGAAGGTTCTGCACGAGCAGTTGGCTCTCCTCGTCGGACAGCGGAGCCAGCGTGATGGTCATGGAGTTTTTGCGACCGGCTCCCCACGCTGGGCTGATGTCGAGGAGCTCGACGCGGGCAAGGCAGAGCAGGAAGACGGGCCCACGGGTGAAGTCGGAGAGGTACTCGACGAGGTCGAGGAACCCAGGCTGCGCCCAGTGGATGTCGTCGAACACGATCACCACCGGCCGCTCGTGGGCGGTGACCTCGATGAAGCGCCGGAACCCCCAGAACGTCTCCTCAGGCGTTCCCGAGGCGCCAGCCAGGCCGATCAGTTGTGCGACGCCTTCGGTGATCCGCTCGGCGTGCTCAACGCCTCGAAGGTGGGCGGCGATGGCCTCCCGAGCAAGCTCGGTATCGGCTTCCGCTGGTATGTCACACGCCTGCCACACCACCTCGCGCACCGGCCAGTAGGTGATGCCCTCGCCATAGGGAAGACAGCGCCCGCCGAGAACGATCGGCCGTCCGCCCAGGCTGGTGACGGCCTCCTCGGTCAGACGCGACTTGCCGACTCCTGCGGTTCCCAGCACGGTGAACAGGTAACAGGCCCCTTCCCGAGCACTGAGCTCGAACGCCTGCTGGAGCAGGCTCAGCTCGCCGGCCCGCCCCACTATTGGCGAGGCGAGTCCCCGGGCCGCCCGGATGTCGTCCTCTCGGATCTCCAACAGCCGGTAGATAGCAACCGGCTCGCCCTTTCCCCGCAATCGCCCCACGTTGGTGGGCTCGACCGATACGGCGTCGCGGACGAGCCGGTAGGTGGCCTCCCCGACGACGATGTCGCCGGGGCTCGCCCCTTGCTCGAGTCGGGCAGCCACGTTGACCGCATCGCCGGTCACGAGGGTCTGTCCCGCCGCGAGGTCGCCCGATACCACCTCGCCAGTGTTTATTCCGGTGCGAACCTGGAGGGTCACCCCGTATGCCCTGTGGAGTTCCTCGTTCAGCGAGGCCAGCGCGGTGCGGATCTCCATGGCGGCCCGCACCGCCCGCAGGGCGTCGTCCTCGTGGACCGCCGGGACGCCGAACACCGCCATCACGGCATCCCCGATGAACTTCTCCACCCTGCCGCCGTGGCGCTGGAGGACTCCCGACAGGACGTCGAAGTACCGCGTCATCACTCGGCGAGTGGTTTCCGGGTCCAAGCGCTCACCGAGGCCCGTCGAGTCGATGACGTCTGCGAACACCACCGTCACGGTCTTCCGGGCCTCCCCGCCGCCTGGCCCGGCCGGAAGCGGGCTGCCGCAGGCCTGGCAGAAGCGGGAGCGATCCTCGTTCGGCTCCCCGCAAGAGGGACAAGTCTTCACGTCGGCAGTCTAGGTTCTCTGGGTGCCCGGGCGAAGACCGAGTCGCGGGTGGCTAGAATCGGGCCGTGCCGGCCAACATCCTCGTTGGGACGCAGTGGGGAGACGAGGGCAAGGGGAAGGCCACCGATCTCCTGGCCGACCGGACGGACTTCGTGGTTCGGTACCAGGGGGGAAGCAACGCAGGGCACACCGTCCGGGTCGGGGACGAGACCTTCAAGCTCCACCTGATCCCCTCGGGCATCCTGTTTCCGCACGTCACGCCAGTGATCGCGGACGGAGTGGTGGTGGATCCGGGGGTTCTCATCGACGAGATGGACGCTCTTGGCGAACGGGGGGTCGACTGCTCTCGACTTCTGATCTCCGCCAACGCTCACCTGGTCATGCCCTACCACCGGGAGATCGACAAGGTCACCGAGCGATACCTGGGGCGGCTCCAGCTGGGGACGACCAGGCGGGGGATCGGTCCCGCATATGCCGACAAGGCCGCCCGGATCGGCCTTCGGGTCCAGGACCTTACCGACGAAAAGATCTTCCGGAAGAAGCTCGAGGTCCCGCTCAGAGAGAAGAACGCCATCCTCAGCCGGGTCTACAATCGGCTTCCGCTCGACTTCGAGCAGATCGTGGGCGACTACAGGCGCTACGGAGAGCGGTTGGCTCCCCACGTGGCCGACACGTCAAGGACCCTGCACCAGGGGCTGCGCGAGGGGAAGCGGGTCCTGCTCGAAGGAGCCCAGGGAACGCTGCTGGACCTCGACCACGGGACGTATCCCTTCGTCACCTCATCGAACCCGGTGGCCGGCGGGGCTCTCATGGGAGCGGGCCTCGGTCCCAAGGAGGTCGACCGGGTGATCGGCGTGACCAAGGCGTACGTGACGAGAGTCGGGTCGGGGCCGTTCCCCACGGAGGATCTGGGAGACATCGGGGAGCGGCTGCGGGAGAGTGGCCAGGAGTTCGGCACCACCACGGGCCGACCGCGGAGGTGCGGGTGGTTCGACGCCGTGCTCCTGCGCTATGCAGCGAGGATCAACGGCCTCACCGAGCTGTTCCTCACCAAACTCGACGTTCTGTCGAGGCTCGAGCGGATCAAGGTGTGCGTGGCGTACCGGGACGGGGGCGATCGGTACGAGGACTTCCCTCCACACCAGAGCATCTTCCACAGGGCCGTCCCCGTTTACGAGGAGCTGGACGGCTGGGACGAGGACCTCGGTCGCGCGCGATCCTCCGATGACCTGCCGGGAGCGGCGCGGAAATACGTGACCCTGATCGAGGATCTCGGCGGAGTCCCTGTGAGGACGGTCTCCGTGGGACCGTCGCGGGAACAGACCGTGGTGGCGGAGTCGTCATGAGGATCCTCGTTGTCGGGCAGGGAGCTCGGGAGCATGCGCTCATCTGGAAGCTCTCCCAGAACCCGTCCGTTGAGCGGCTCCTGGCCGCCCCCGGAAACGCCGGGATCGAGGACGCTGCGACGTGTTTTCCGATCGCCGCCAACGACATCCTCGGGATCCTGGAGCTGGTGGAGCGGGAGGGGGTCGACCTAACGGTCGTCGGTCCGGAGGCCCCCCTCGTGGCGGGGCTGGTCGACGAACTCGAGTCGCGCGGGTACTGGGCGTTTGGGCCCTCCCGGGACGGTGCTCGCATCGAGGGCTCCAAGGTGTGGGCTCGCCGGTTGTGCGAGAAGCACGGGCTCCCGGGCCCGCGGGGCCGGTCCTTCAGCGACCCGGCCGAGGCCACCGCGCACCTGGAGGAGCTCGATCCCCCGTACGTGATCAAGGCTGACGGACTTGCCGGAGGCAAGGGGGTCACCGTCGCCGGGACCAGAGACGAGGCGCTTCGCGCTGTGAAGGAAGCGCTCGTGGACCGAGTGTTCGGTGACGCAGGCGACACGGTGCTGGTCGAGGAGTACGTCGAGGGGCGGGAGGTCTCGGCTCTGGCGCTGACCGACGGCCGGACGGTCATCCCTCTTCCCCTGGCTCAGGACTTCAAGCGGGCTTTGGATGGGGACCTTGGCCCCAACACGGGCGGAATGGGCGCCTACTCCCCGGTCCCGTGGATCGATGGGGAAACCCACTCCCACATCGTCGAGGACGTGCTCAAGGCGGCGGTCCGGGCCCTCGAGGACGAGGGGGTCAGGTACCGAGGAGTCCTGTACGCCGGGCTCATGCTCACCGCCGATGGACCGAAGGTCCTCGAGTTCAACTGCCGATTCGGCGACCCGGAGAGCCAGGCTGTCCTGCCACGCCTTCAGTCCGACCTCGGCGAATCCATGCTCGCTTGCGTGGAGGGGAACCTCAGTGTGTACCAGCTCCGGTGGACGCCCCAAGCGTGCGTGACCGTGGTCCTCGCCTCCGGCGGCTACCCCGGGCAGCATCCGACGGGCCTGGAGGTTCGTGGCCTGGAGGACGCGGCGGAGTTGGAGAACGTGCTGATCTTCCACGCGGGGACGGCCCGACGAGACGGTAAAGTGGTCACCGCAGGAGGGAGAGTCCTCTCGGTGACGGCTCTGGGGAAGGATCTGGCCGAGGCCCGGTCGCGCGCGTACGAGGCCTGCTCGCGCATCTCCTTCGAGGGGATGCATTTTCGCAAGGACATCGCCAAGGAGGCGGCCGGTGGCTGACCAGGGTCCTCTCGTGGGCATACTGGTGGGCTCGGCCTCCGACCTCCCCGTCCTCCAGCAGGCCACGGCGATCCTGGAGCGCTTCGGAATCCCCCACGAGCTGCACGTCATGTCCACGCACCGGAATCCCGACGTCGTCGACGAGTACGCGCGAACGGCCGAGGAGCGGGGGTTGGTGGCCATCATCTGCGGGGCCGGGCGGGCCGCCCACCTGGCGGGCTCGGTGGCCGCCCGAACGGTGCTCCCCGTCATCGGTGTCCCCGTGGGGACGGACCACCTGGGAGGTGCCGACGCCCTGTACTCCACGGTTCAGATGCCAAGGGGTGTGCCTGTAGCGACTGTGGGGATCGACGCGGCGGTGAACGCGGCCCTGCTCGCCGCACAGATCCTGGCCGTTCGCGACGCGGAGGTCCGGAAGCGCCTCCACGAGTTCAAGGAGTCCCTGGCCGAGGGCTATCGTCCGTGACCTCGAGATGATCTCCCGTTACACCCTTCCGGAGATGTCGGTGGTGTGGTCGGAGGAGGTCAAGCTCCGGCACTGGCTACGCATCGAGATCCTCGTGTGCGAGGCGTGGGCGCGGCTCGGCAGGATCCCCCCGGAGGACCTCCGGGCGATCCAGGAACGGGCCTCGGTCACGGTCGAGCGGGTGCAGAAGGTGGAGCGCACGACGCACCACGACGTGGCCGCCTTCGTGCAGGCTGCCGGGGAAGCGGTCGGCCCCGCGGGGCGGTGGATCCACTTCGGACTCACCTCGAGCGACCTGCTCGACACCGGCCTAGCCCTCCAGCTCCGGGAGGCCACCGACCAGCTCCTCCGCCGCCTGGAGGAGTTGTTCGCGGTCGTGAGGTCCATGGGGCTGGAGCACCGCGACACCGTGTGCGTCGGGCGCACCCACGGAATCATCGCCGAGCCGACCACGTTCGGCCACAAGCTGGCGGTGTGGGCGTTCGAGCTGGCCCGAGACCACCATCGCCTGCGCCGGGCCCGGGAGGCCGTGTCCGTCGGGAAGATCAGCGGGGCTGTCGGCACCTACGCCGCCGTCGACCCTTCCGTCGAGGAGTACGTGTGCGGGCAGCTTGGCCTGGCGACGGCCGAGGCATCGACTCAGATCCTCCAGCGAGACCGGCACGCCGAGTTCCTGAGCGCGCTCGCTGTCACCGGGGCCACGTTGGAGAAGATCGCCTTGGAGATCCGGCACCTCCAACGCAGCGAGGTCCGCGAGGTGCAGGAACCGTTCGAGGCGGGGCAGATGGGTTCATCGGCCATGCCTCACAAGCGGAATCCGATCCTGTGCGAGCGGATCTGCGGGCTGGCTCGGTTGCTCCGGGCCAACCTCCAGGCAGGCCTGGAGAACGTAGCCCTGTGGCACGAGCGCGACATCTCGCACTCCTCCGTGGAGCGGGTGATCCTCCCTGACTCCTCGATCGTCCTCGACTACATGCTCCACCTCGCGACGAGGGTGATGGAGGGGCTCCGGGTGTTCCCGGAGCGGATGCGGGAAAACCTGGAACGGACCTCGGGCCTGGTGTACTCGCAGCCCGTCCTGCTGGCGCTGATCGACGCCGGACTGTCCCGCGACGAGGCCTACGCCATCGTGCAATCGGCGGCCGCGGCCGCCTGGGACCGCGGGGCGGACTTCCGTGAGGAGCTCGGCGCGGACGGACGGGTGCGGGACGTCCTCCCCGCCGAGGACCTGGCATCGCTGTTCGAGCCTCGGCTCGAGCACCTCGACGCCGTGTTCGCCCGGCTGGAGAAGCTGGAGCTCCCGGAGGGAACGGGATGAGCGTGCTGGCCGAGCTGCACGCCCGGGGGAAGGTCCGGGACATCTACGAGGCCGGAGACGATCTGCTGATGGTGGCCAGCGACCGGATCTCCGCATTCGACGTGGTGCTTCCCACGCCCATCCCAGACAAGGGCCGAGTCCTCACCGGCCTGTCGCTGTTCTGGTTCGAGCGGAGCGCCGAAATGGTGCCCAATCACGTGCTGACGGCGGAGGTCGATGGGTTCCCGGCGGAGCTCGGCGACGACAGTGAAGAGATCGCCGGCCGAGCGATGCTCGTGCGGCGCGCCCGGGTGGTACCGATCGAGTGCGTGGCGCGCGGGTACCTCTCTGGCTCGGGCTGGAAGGAGTACCGGGCCACGGGACGGGTGTGCGGGATCGAGCTTCCACCGGGCCTGGCCGAGTCGGACCGCCTGTCGGAGCCGATCTTCACCCCCGCCACCAAGGCCGCGGAGGGACACGACGAGAACATCACCCTGGAGCGGGCGGCCGAGCTCGTGGGCGAGGGCCTGGCGCAGCGACTCAAGGAGCTCACCCTCACGCTGTACGAGTTCGCCGCGGCGCTGGCTCTGGAGCGCGGCATCATCGTGGCGGACACGAAGTTCGAGTTCGGGTTCGCCGGCGGCGAACTCATCTTGGTGGACGAGGTGCTCACCCCCGACTCCTCGCGGTTCTGGCCGGCCGACCGCTACGAGCCGGGCGGCCCGCAGCCGTCCTTCGACAAGCAGTACGTGCGGGACTGGCTGGACGCCTCGGGTTGGGACCATGAGCCACCGGCGCCGCAGCTGCCGCCCGAGGTCGTGGGCCAGACGGCGGTCCGGTACCGGGAGGCGTACGAGCGGATCACGGGACAGCTATTCGACGACTACCTGCGAAGGTTCGGATTGCTGTGAAAACGAGATACCAGGTGTTTGTCCAGCTGAAGGAGGGCCTCGCCGATCCTCAGGGCAAAGCTCTGGAGGACTCGCTCCCCACGCTCGGATACGAGGGAGTCTCTGCCGTTCGAGTCGGCAAGCACATCGAGCTGACCGTGGAGAACGACAATCCCGAAGCCGCACGAGCCATGGTAGAGGATCTGTCCAAGCGCGTGCTGTCGAACCCCGTGATTGAGGTGTTCTGGATCGTCCACACGGAGACTGCCGAGTGAGCCGCAAGCCCCGCGTCGCCGTCATCACCTTTCCCGGATCGAACGACGACCGGGACGCCTTGCGCGCGATCCGTCTGATGGGAGGGGAACCGGTTCCCGTGTGGCACGGGGACCGCGAGCTGCGGGAGGCGGACGCGGTCATCCTGCCTGGAGGCTTCTCCTACGGCGACTACCTCCGAACCGGGGCCATCGCTCAGTTCGCCCCGGTGATGGATGCGGTTCGCGAGCACGCCGCCGGAGGGCGTCCGGTGCTCGGCATCTGCAACGGGTTCCAGATCCTCTGCGAGGCGGGCCTGTTGCCCGGAGCCCTCATCCGGAACCGTGGCCTGGCGTTCGTCTGCCGCCGCGTGCACGTCCGCGTCGAGACCGCGCTCACACCGGTCACCTCCGGCCTGGTGGCCGGGGACGTTCTGGAGATCCCCATCAAACACGGGGAGGGCCAGTTCGTCGCGGAGCCCGACATCCTGGCGCGGATCGAGGACCAGGGGCTCGTCGTGTTCCGGTACTGCTCGCCGGGAGGCGATCTCCACGATGACGGCAACCCCAATGGGAGCGCGAACCACATCGCGGGAGCCCGCAACGAGCGAGGGAACGTCGTCGGGATGATGCCTCATCCCGAGCACGCCGTGGACGCCGACATCGGACCGCTCGGCGGGCAGCCCATCTTCGAGTCGCTCCTGTCCTCCCTCCTCGCCGGCGTCCGGTGACCCTCGCGAAGCAGTCACTGCACCGCGCCCTCGGGCTCACCGACGAGGAGGAGGAGAGGATCCAGGCCACCCTGGGCCGCGCCCCCAACCACGCGGAGCTGGCGATGTACGCGGCCATGTGGTCCGAGCACTGCTCGTACAAGTCGAGCAAGGTTCACCTGCGCACGCTGCCCACCGCCGGCCCCCACATCCTGGTGGGGCCCGGAGAGGATGCCGGGGTGGTGGACCTTGGGGACGGGCTCGCATGCGTCTTCAAGATGGAGTCGCACTCCCACCCCTCCGCGATCGAGCCGGTTCAGGGAGCGGCCACCGGGGTCGGAGGCATCGTGCGGGATGTCCTGTCGATGGGTGCGCGGCCGGTGGCCCTCCTCGACCCGCTGCGCTTCGGCCCGCTTGAAGAGTCGCGGAACCGGTGGCTGATGTCGGGGGTCGTTGCCGGGATCGGGCAGTACGGAAACTCCATCGGCGTGCCCACCGTCGGCGGAGAAGTCAAGTTCGCACCAGCGCACGGTCCCAACCCCACCGTGAACGTGATGTGCGTGGGCTTCGCTCCGGGAGACCGGTTGGTACGGGCGCGGGCAGAGGGTCAGGGCAACATCCTGGTCCTCGTGGGCGCGGCCACCGGCAGAGATGGGATCGGGGGCGTGTCGGTGCTGGCGTCGCGGACCCTGGAGGCGGGTTCCGACGATGCCCGTCCGAGCGTTCAGATCGGAGACCCGTTCGTCGAGAAGCTTCTGATCGAAGCGTGCCTCGAGCTCGTCGAAGCAGGGCTGCTGGTGGGGCTCCAGGACCTCGGCGGGGCCGGGCTCACCTGCGCCGTGTCGGAGTCGGCCGCCCGGGCCGGCACCGGCGCGGACATCGACCTCGACGCGGTGCCGCTGCGGGAGCCGCGGATGGAGGCATTCGAGATTCTCACCTCCGAGTCACAGGAACGGATGCTCGCGGTGGTCCGACCCGAGGATCTCGATGCGGTGCGAGCCGTCTGCGCGAAGTGGGGCCTCGCTTCCAGCACGATCGGACGAGTCACCGGCGACGGGAAGGTTCGCGCGAAGGTGGACGGCCGGGTCGTCACCGAGGTCCCCGCGAGGTCCCTGGCCGACGATGGCCCCGAGTACCGACGGCGGATGGAGCCCCCTGCCTGGTTGGACGACCTGGCCGAGGACGACCCCACGTTCGCCGATCCGCCGGTTGATCCGGGCCAGGCCTTCCTCCGCCTCCTCGGCTCGCCGAACGTGGCGTCGAAGGGGTGGGTCTGGGAGCAGTACGACTCGCTGGTCCAGGGGAACACGCTCGTCGGGCCCGGCGGCGCGGACGCCGCCGTCATCCGGATCGAAGGAACGCTCAAGGCCGTCGCGCTGGCCACCGACGGAAACGGCCGCTACGGGCGGCTGGATCCCTACCTCGGGGCGGCCCATGCGGTGGCCGAAGGGGCCCGCAACGTCGCGTGCGTCGGCGCACGACCGCTGGCCATCACGAACTGCCTGAACTTCGGGAACCCCGAGCGACCCGACGTCATGTGGGCGTTTGCCGAGGCGGTTCGAGGGATGGGGGAGGCGTGCCGTCAGCTCGGGACCCCAGTCACCGGCGGGAACGTGTCTTTCTACAACGAGTCGGGGGACTCGGCGATCTGGCCGACTCCTGTCGTGGGGATGCTTGGTGTGCTCGACGACTACCGCCTCCTGGTCCGGCCGGGGTTCGCGCCGGGATTCCTGGTCTACCTCCTGGGAGAGACGTTCGCCGAGCTCGGCGGGACGGAGTACTCGGAGGTGACCCTGGGGAAGGTGAGCGGACGGGTGCCGGGCCTGGATCTCGAGCGCGAAGCGGGACTCATCTCCCTGCTCCAGGAGGCTTCACGTCGTGACCTGGTGGCTTCGGCCCACGACTGCTCGGACGGCGGGCTGGCCGTGACCCTTGCCGAGTGCGCCCTTGCCGGGGACACGGGCTTCGCCGTTGGGCTCCCGGGGGACCTGCCCGCCCACGTCGCCCTGTTCTCCGAGTCTGCCTCTCGGGTGGTCGTGTCGGTCAGTCCGGAGAAGGCAGGAGCGTTCGAGGCCCTGGTCGCGGAGCATCGCGTCCCGTTCGGCCGGCTCGGGGAGACCGGCGGGCCCCGCATGGTGTTCGGCGACGCTTTCGAGCTCACCGTGGCCGAAGCCCGGGAAGTCCACCAGGGCGCTTTGCCCCGACTGCTCCGAGGTGAGCGGGCCGGCGGCTGAGTGCTACCGAAGGTCGAACAGCGGGTCGGTGAGGGTGAAGCTCAGGTCGTGCCCTACCGTTGCGAACACCGCGAACAGGATCAGTGAACCTCCCAGCAGGGCCACGTTCCGGAAGAAGTATGCGTTCTGCGTCATTTTCTGCTGCGGGTCGTCGATTGCCCAGAACCGGTGGAACCAAGCAGCCGCCGGGACCACGAAGGCCGCGATCATGAGGGCGCCCACGTCGCCCCACACCCCCAGGATCACGGACAGGCTTCCGGCCGTCATCCACACGCCGGTGACCCAGCCGGCGACGGCGGGAACAGGGAACCCGGTCTGCTTGGCGTAGCCCACCGCCATCGGGCTCTGGGCGATGTGGAACGTGACCCCTGAGATCAGTATCCCCAAGGGGAACAGGATCCTTCCGATCAGGAAGATCACGGCCGCTGCGTCGCTCATCACAACCTCCCCAGTCGCATCTCTACCCAACAACCCCGATAGCCCTCCGACCCTTCCCGGACGCGCTGGACCCCGCTGATACGATGGGCTCGGTGACCGTCTCGGGTCCCGTGGGGGAAGGACCGAAGGAAGCGTGCGGCCTCTTCGGGGCGTGGGCCCCTGGGGAGGACGTTGCCAGGCTCCTCTTCTTCGGGCTCTACGCCCTCCAACACCGCGGCCAGGAGTCTGCCGGCATGGCCGTGTCCGAGGGCCGCAACATCCTCGTCTACCGGGAGCTGGGGCTGGTGGCCCAGGTGTTCGACGAGCGCACCCTGGCCTCGCTTCAGGGCCACTTCGGGATCGCTCACACCCGTTACTCTACGACCGGCTCCACGACCTGGGAGAACGCCCAGCCTTCGTTCAAGACCGACGGCCGACGCAGCCTGGCCCTCGGCCATAACGGGAACCTCGTGAACACGAGGGAGCTGGCCGAGCGGGTCGGGGCGGGGAGCGGCTCCGGGGCCACGACCGACTCCGACCTCGTGTCCACCCTGCTGGCCGGTGAGCTGGCCGGGGCCGGAGACCTCGAGGGCGCCGCCCTGCGAGTGCTTCCCTCGCTCCGAGGGGCCTTCAGCTTCGTGCTCATGGACGAGCGAACGCTCTTCGCGGCCCGGGACCCGTGGGGAGTGCGGCCGCTGTCGATAGGGCGCCTGCCCGGTGGGGTCGGGGGGGCAACTCGCCCGGACGCCGGGAGCGGCGAGTGGGACAGCGAGCGGACCCCTCGAATGGATGGGGGAGGGTGGTGCCTGGCCTCCGAGACGGCGGCTCTGGACATCGTGGGCGCCCGCTACGTTCGAGACGTGCAGCCCGGCGAGCTCGTCACCATCGACGAACGGGGCCTGCGGTCCCTTCGGTTCGCTGAGACGCCCCGCTCGGCGCTGTGCCTGTTCGAGTTCGTCTACCTTGCTCGGGCGGATTCCCGGCTGTACGGCCGCACCGTCCACGACGCCCGCCGGGAGATGGGGCGCCTCCTCGCCCGCGAGGCTTCGGTGGAAGCCGACATGGTTGTCCCGATCCCGGACACGGCGGACTCGGCGGCACAGGGGTACGCGGAGGCGTCCGGGATCCCCTACGGGGAGGGGGTCATCAAGAACCGGTATGTGCACCGGACGTTCATCCAGCCCAGCCCGTCCCTCCGCCAGCTGGGCGTCCGGCTGAAGCTCAACCCCCTGTCGGACGCCATCCGAGGGAAGCGGCTGGTGGTGGTGGACGACTCGATCGTCCGGGGCACCACGACCCGGCAGATCGTACAGACCCTCCGGGAGGCGGGCGCCGCCCAGGTGCACCTCCGGATCACCAGCCCTCCGATCCGGTGGCCGTGCTTCTACGGCATCGACATGTCCACGCGGGAGGAGCTGGTCGCTTCCGACCAGGACGTCGACGGCGTTCGCCGATTCGTGGGAGCCGAGTCCCTGGCCTACCTCTCGCTCGGCGCGCTGGTTCGGGCGACCGGGGCTCCGGGCGACGCCTTCTGTCGAGCCTGCTTCGACGGGGAGTACCCGATCCCGGTCCCGGAACGCGCCCCTTCCAAGCATCTCCTGGAGGAGTGAGCGCTTGAGCCGGGCCTACCGGCGCGCTGGGGTCGACCTCGAGGCGGCGGAGCGGGCCGTTGAGCTGATCAGCCAGATCGCCGCGAGGGCCACTCGCCCCGAGGTGGTTGCCGGGGTGGGCGGCTTCGCCGGGCTGTACCGCATCGGCGAGGGACGCCTGCTGGCCGCGGCGGCCGACGGAGTTGGAACCAAGGCGGAGATCGCCCGCCAGGCCGGGTGGCTCGACACCGTGGGGATCGACGTCGTGGCCATGGGCGCCAACGACGTAGTGTGCACCGGCGCCGAGCCCCTGTTCTTCCTGGACTACCTGGCCTGCGGGCGGCTGGTCCCGGAAGAGGTGGCCGCCCTGGTCCGGGGGGTGGCCGAGGGATGCCGCGAGGCCGGGTGCGCGCTGCTGGGTGGGGAGACCGCCGAGCACCCCGGGGTGATGGAGGAGGGCCGGTTCGACCTAGCGGGGTTCTGTGTCGGGGTCGTGGCCGAGGACGACCTCCTGGGCCCCCACCGGGTCCGCGAGGGGGACCTCCTTCTGGGATTGCCTTCGTCGGGGCTCCACAGCAACGGCTTCAGCTTGGTCAGGCGAGCCTTGGAAGAGGCCGGCGTCAACCTCGAAGCTGCCCCTCCGGAGGTCGGCCGGCCTCTGGCGGACGAGCTCCTGGAGCCCACCCGGATCTACGTCCGCCCGGTGCTGGAGGCGGCCCGGGAGGGGTTGGTCCAGGCAGCCGCCCACGTGACGGGGGGCGGGCTTCCCGGGAACCTCACCCGGATCCTGCCTCCCGGCCTGGGAGCCCACCTGGACCCCGGGGGATGGCAGATTCCCCCGATCTTCCGATTCATCCAAAGGCTCGCTGATGCCGATGAACAAGACATATGGCTGACGTTGAACATGGGACTGGGCCTGCTTCTGGTCGTGCGGCCGAAAGCGGCCGAGACGTGCGCGTCGACGCTCCGGGCAAGCGGAGTCGAGGCATCCGTGGTCGGGCGCGTGGAAGCAGGGGAGGGCGTGACGATCGACTGAGTCCGAACGGGGACGGACCGGCGCCGGATCGGCCGGCTCAAGAGAGGAAGCCGGCCGGAGAGGACAGGGCCGTCATCACTCTCTCCGAGGCGACCGCCCGGCGCGGCCGCACCCTCCAAGAGGTTCAGGCTCGCCGGCGCCAGCTGCTGGGTCTCTCACTCATGGTGTTCGTCCTGGTGGCCAGCGGTGCCGTTCTCTTGTCCTACGCCTCGGAGACCTTCTTCGATTTGAATCTCGAGATCCTCAACTTCTCGGTGCTGAGGGCGTCGTTTGTTGCCCTGGCCCTGGCGTTCTCGCTCTATGTCTACGACAAGGAACGACGGCTCTCGAAGGTCGAGCGGGAGCTCATCGAGGAGCGGATCCTCTCGGCGGCCCTCTCCAACCGGCTCCGTGAGCTCTCCGCGCTGTCGCAGGCGGGCAAGGCGGTGGCCTCCGTCCTTTCGCTCGACGACGTCCTCAAGGTGGTCCTGGAAGGCGCCCAGGAGCTTCTCGGGGCTACCGAAGGCTCGATCATGCTCCTCGACGAGGAGAAGCGCTCGCTCCGGGTGGCGGCATCCGTCGGCCTGCCCCGGGAAGCCCGGGGAGCGGTCATCCACCTGGGTGAAGGCGTCGCCGGCTGGGTAGCGGAGTTCCGGGAGCCGATCATCCTCAAGGGCGACGTCTCCGATCCTCGGTTCCACCATTTCGTCCCCAAGGGCCGCCAGGTGCGTTCGGCCATGTCGGCCCCGCTGTACGCGCGGGCCGAGCCGGTCGGCGTGCTGAACGTCAGTGTGTCGACGGACGGGCGCGAGTACAGCGAGGCCGACCTCCGGGCGCTCACGGTGTTCGCGGAGCACGCCGCGGTGGCCATCGCCAATGCCCGCCTCTACGAGCGGGAGAAGAAAGCGTCGGCACGGCTTGCCGAGCTCGACGAACGGCGCCGTGAATTCCTGGCCACCGTGACCCACGACCTCAAGACACCGCTCACGTCGATCCTCGGCTACGTGAAGCTGCTTCAGCGAGCCAGCGACCGCCTGAGCTCCGAGGAGGCTCGAGAGTTTACCGAGGTCATCGAGCGGCAGGGCCAGCGCATCCTGGAGATGGTGGAGCAGCTCATCATGGCCACGCGCCTGGAGGAAGGGGCCCCCACTCTCACTCGCGAGGCTCTCGATCTACGAGCCATCGTGGAGGACGCAGTCGAGGCGTTCCGCGGGGTTCCGGGGAACCGGAGCATCGACATCACCATCCCCTCGGATCTCCCCACGGTGTACGGGGATCGCTCCGCGGTCGAGCACATCCTGGCGAATCTCCTCGACAACGCGGTGAAGTATTCGCCGGAAGGGGCCGGCATCGATGTCGACGTCGAGCCCACCGGTGAAGAGATCATGGTGAGCGTGACCGACGACGGCCCCGGCATTCCGGAGGGGGCCCTGCCGCATGTGTTCGAGCGCTATCGGCGGGCGGAGGAGGGCGCGGGCTCGAGCGTGGGGCTGGGGCTCTTCATCGTGCGAAGCCTGACGCAGGCTCAGGGCGGCGAAGTGGACGCGGCCAACGTACCCGGCCGGGGTGCCCGGATCAGCTTCTCCCTGCCGCTGCGGCGGCCCCGTTCCGAGTAGCCGTCCGCCCGGAGGGCCTACGGGACTACCTTGCTGTAGCGAACGCCCTTCGCCGGGACCCGATGCAGGCGGTCGTGGCGGTCCTTGACCACGAAGGTGTCCGCGGCCTCGTCGAACCACTCCAGGGTCCCCACGACCTCCCCGATCCACCCGTTCGCAAGCTCGTATTGGAAGGAGACGCGCCGTCCCACGTGCCCCGGGGTCACCGCTCGCTTGGGCGTCGGCATGGTCACATCTCCACCGTAGCGGGGAACGGCTAGCGGGCACAACGAGCGATGGCCGTCGCTACGCGGCCGCGACTGTGGCGACGGTTCCCTCTCCGGGCTCGGGAAATGCATCCGGGTGGATCGCCCACGCCAGGATCTCCAGGCCATCTACGATTCGGGGCCCAGGACGTGAGAAGAACGACGACGCATCGACGGCGAACACGTTTCGTGACGCGAAGGCGGACGTCTCCCGAAACTCCGGCACCCGGTACATAGCGGCCGCCTCCTCCTCGGCCTCGGGAAGGTAGTAGCCGCAGGGCATGAACACCACGACCTCGGGCTGCGCGTCGGCGATCTGTCGCCAGTTGACCACCTGGGACGGAATTCCCTTCTGGTTCAGGAGGTTCTCCCCGCCTGCCAGCTCCACCATCTCGGGGATCCAGTGACCGCCCGCGAAGGGGGGGTCGAGCCACTCCATACAGAAGGTGCGGATGGCGGGGAGTCGGGCCGCGATCCGCTTCACGCTCTCGATCCGCTGGCGGAGGGCGCCGACGACCTCTCCCGCCCGGGCGTCGGTCCCGGTGGCCCGTCCCACCTCCTCGATGCCGCCCAGGATGCCTCCGAGGTCCTGCGGATCGAGGGACAACACCTTGGCCGTCGTCCCCAGGTCGTCGAGCGCCTCCTGCACGTGCCCCGAAGGCACCGCGCACACCCGGCACAGGTCCTGGGCGAGGATCAGGTCTGGCTGGATCTGCCGGATCAACTCCCGATCAATCTGGTAGATCGGTTCTCGTGCATCCATCCGCTCCCGCACGAGCCGGTCGATCTCCCCGGGGGGGAGGGGCTGCTCGGTCGGTAGCGCGGTGCGGACGGCCACGGGCTTCGACTGGGCCTCCGGCGGGTGGTCGCACTCGTAGGTTACCGCGGCGAGGTCGTCCCCCAACCCGAGGGCGTAGACGATCTCCGTCGCCGAAGGCAGAAGCGAGACGATGTTCACGCGGAGCCTAGCGCCGGGGAAGGGCGCCGAGCCGGAACGGGCTCTCCAACAGCTCCTGGAGGGCCGTCATGGCCCGCCCTGCCTCCGCCCCATCGAGCACCCGATGGTCGAAGGTGAGCGAGAGGGTGACCGCGTGGCGAGCCTCGATCTGCCCCTCCACGACCAGGGCCCTGGGCTCAACGACCCCTAGGGCCAGGATGGCGGCCTCGGGGAAGTTCACGATAGGGGTGCCGTACTGGGAGCCGAACGACCCCACGTTGGTGACGGTGATCGTGCTCCCGGAGAGCTGATCGGGGGTGGCCCTTCCGGCTCGGGCCGTGGAGACGAGCTCTGCGATCTCGTCGGCCAGGGTGAGGACGCCCTTCTCACCGGCATCGCGGACCACCGGGACCATCAGGCCTCGCTCGGTGTCCGTGGCGATGCCGACGTGGCAGGACCGCATCAGGACGATCTCGTGGGCTTCTGCGTCGAACCACGAATTCAGCTTGGGGTGATCTCCGCACACCTCCACCAGGGCCCGGACCACGATGGCCAGAGGTGAGATCTTCTTTCCCGCGTCCTGGGAGAGCTCCGCCCGGAGCGCGTCGACATGCGTGGCGTCCACGCCCCGGAAGGTGGTCACCATGGGGACCTCGGCCCACGCCCGGGTCATCTTCTGGGCTACCAACCGGCGGATGCCACGAACGGGAATCCGTTCCTCTGCGCCCGAGGGTCGCGAGGGTGAAGTCTCCTCGGCCCCGGCCGCGGTTCCCAACCCCTCCTGCGCAGCACGCTCGATGTCCTCGCGGGTGACTCTCCCTCCCGGTCCCGACCCCTCCACGTCCGCGAGATCGACGCCGAGCTCCCGGGCGAGGCGTCGAACGACCGGTGAAGCTCCCACGCGGCCGGCCCCGGCCGCCCTGGGGCCGACGCGGCCGGTTCCGGGCGCCTGGAGGCGAGGGCGGCGGCTGGGCCGCCCCTCCTCGGCGTCGACGCCGTACCCGACCAGGACGGCCTCGCGCTTGGGGCGCTCGGCCGCCTCCTCCGCCCGAGCCTCGGTTCGCTCGGCCGCTGCCTGAACGCCATCGGAGGCGGCTTCCGCCGGCGAGATGACGCCGGGAGGTCCTACCTCCCCGACCGCGGCCTCCACGTCGATGGTAACCAGGGGGCGCCCCACTTCGACGACGTCGCCGGCTGCACCGTGCAGCGTGACGATCTTCCCGGCGAATGGGGAGGGGATCTCCACCACCGCCTTGGCCGTGTTCACCTCGACCAGCGGCTGGTTGAGCTCGACCTCGTCGCCCTCCGCTACCTTCCAGCCGACGATCTCGGCCTCCCCGAGGCCCTCACCAAGGTCGGGAAGGTTGAAGACGCGCTCGGCCATCAGAACGAGAGCACCTTCTCCAGAGCGATCAGGATGCGGTCCACGCTGGGCAAGTAGTGCTCCTCCACCTTGGCCGGCGGATAGGGGATGTCGTACCCAGTCACCCGGAGCACCGGGGCCTCCAGGTACTCGAAGGCATCCTCCACGATCCGAGCCACAACCTCGGCCCCGAACCCGGCGGTCATGGGTGCCTCGTGGACGACGACGATCCGGCCGGTCTTCCGCGCCGCGTTGGCCAGACCCTCGATGTCGAGGGGCACCAGCGTGCGGAGGTCCAAGACCTCGACCTCCACCCCGTCCTCCGCTGCGGCGTTGGCGGCCTGGAGACACCTAGCCACCATCCCTCCCCATGCGACCAGGGTGGCGTGGCTTCCTTCCCGCACGGTCCGGGCCCTCCCGAATGGGAGGCCGTCGGGGGATAGCTCGCCCGACTCCTTGGACCAGTACCGGCTCTTTGGCTCGAGGAAGATCACCGGGTCGGGGTCCCTGATGGACCTGACCAGCAGGTTGAACGCGTCCAGGGGAGTGGAGGGGATGGCCACCTTGAGGCCGGACGTGTGGACGTAATAGGCCTCGGGGCTCTCGGAGTGGTGCTCCGCGGCTCCGATGCCTCCACCGCAGGGGATCCGGATCACCACGGGCACGTCCACGGCCCCCACGGAGCGGAAGCGGTACTTCGCGACGTGCGAGATGACCTGGTCGAGCGCGGGATAGGAGAACGCGTCGAACTGCATCTCTGCCACAGGACGCCAGCCCGCCATGGCCAACCCAAGGGACACTCCCGCGATGGCCGACTCGGCCAGGGGCGTGTCGAAGACCCGCGCCTCGCCGAACTCCGCCTGGATCCGGTCGGTTATCCGGAACACTCCGCCCAGCTTCCCCACGTCCTCGCCGAGGACGAGCACGCGGTCGTCCTCCCCCATGGCGAACCGGAGAGCTTCGTTGAGCGCCTGGACCATGGTGACCTCAGGCACCCTCGCCCTCCTCCGTGGTCAGCCGGACGACTTCCTCGCGCTGACGGGCCAAGAAGTCCGGCATCTCGCTGAACGTGTGGTCGAAGAAACCCTCCAGGGGTCGCGGCTGGGCGCCCTGGATGCCGGCCCGGACCTTCGCCGCCTCGGCCCCGGCATCGGCTTCGGCCCGGTTCAGGAAGCCCGGGTCGAGCAGGCCCTCGGATTCGAGGAGCCTGCGGAACCGCTCCAACGGATCGAACGCCTGCCAGGAGTCGACGTCCTCCCGAGACCGGTACCGGCTGGCGTCGTCGGCCGTCGAGTGGGGGCCCATCCGGTAGGTCACCGCCTCGATGAGGGTGGGCACCCGCTCCTCCCGGGCCCGAGCCACCGCCTCGCGCGAGACCTTGTACACGGCCAGAACGTCGTTCCCATCCACTCGCACTCCGGGGAACCCGTACGCCTCCGCCTTCTTCCAGATCGGCGCGGCGGTCTGCTTCTGGACCGGAACCGAGATGGCCCACTGGTTGTTCTGGCAGAAGAACACCACGGGGCAGCGGAGCACCCCGGCGAAGTTGCAGCCTTCGTGGAAGTCGCCCTGCGAGGTGGCGCCATCGCCGAAGTAGACGACGGCGCAAGCGTTCTTCCCGTCGAGGCGAGCCCCGAGGGCCCATCCGACCGCGTGCAACACCTGACTCGACACGGGCACCGAGATCTCCGCGAAGTGGGACCCCAGAGGATCGGCGATCCCTCCGTGGCGGGTCCCCCGGTGGAAGTGCATGTACTCCACGAGGTCGATACCCCGGACCACCGCCACGCCCACCTCCCGGTAAGAGGGGAAGACGAAGTCCTCCTCGCCGAGGGCGTAGGCGCTACCGATCTGCGCCGCTTCCTGGCCGAGCACGGGCGGGTACACGGCCAGCTCGCCTTGGCGCTGGAGGGCGGTGGCCTCGAGATCGACCGCTCGGGTGACAAGCATGGCCCGATACATCGCCCGGAGGTCCTCATCCCCCAAATCCAGCGCCTGACGGGCCTGCGGGTCAACGACGGTACCGTCCGGGGCGAGGATCTGGAGGGCGTCGTCAGGTTTGGTCCGGATCATGGCTTGTTTCCGTGGCCGATGAGAGGCGCGCACAGCATACCCCAACAACGGCGCTCTTCAGGGGTCCCAAAGCAAACCAGGCAATCCCGGCGTTTCGCATGTGTTGGTTGGGGAAGGAGTTGAGAGGGGGTCAACTGAGGTAGGAAGGAAGACCGAAGGAGATTGACCGTGGACGGATGCCC
Organism: Actinomycetota bacterium; assembly: GCA_036000545.1. Classification (GTDB taxonomy): domain Bacteria; phylum Actinomycetota; class UBA4738; order UBA4738; family CALAEC01; genus DASYVD01. The sequence goes on from DASYVD010000098.1 coordinate 63,430, forward strand.
GATAAACGCGAATCAAAGGCCCCAGACTGACCAATCGGACAAGCGAGAACATCGGGAAGGAGGCAACGCCATGCGCCGACTACTTGCGGTAGCGGCTGTCCTGGGCCTCGTGGGGCTGTTCGCGCTTCCCGCGGTCGCCCATCACAAACCGGACCATGCGGGGGGGAACGCATCCGCGTCCGGGGCGGGCGGGAGCGACCACGACGGAGACGCGGACTCGAGCTCGGCGACGGCTATGGAGGACTCGCACTCGCCTGATTCGAACCCGGATACCGACAATGCCCACCCGTCCGGGAACGACAGGAGCGGCGAGTCCGGCGGTTCAGGGAACCAGGGCAACAGCGAGTCGGACCCGGACGCAATGGAGAACGGCGGAATCGATAAGTCCGGCGGGTCCGCGACCGCAGGCGGAGACCTGGACGACCAGGACGGCAACAACGGCTGCGGGAACGACGACGACTTCGAGGACGACAACAACGGCAACTGCCGCCGTCAGGGCGAGCAGCCTCCGACACCGCCGCCCGGTGGTGGCGAGCAGCCTCCGCCCCCCGGTGGCGGCGGTCCCGGTGGCGGCGCTGTCGGTGGCAAGACCGTGACCCGCGGCGGAGCCGTGCTCGGGGTGACCGTGACCCAGGGCGCCGGTGTCGGTGGCCAGACCCTCGCTGTGACCGGTGTGGAGGTCCAAGGGCTGCTGCTCCTTGCCCTCGGCCTGATGCTCGCCGGCGCGACGATCGTCCTGGTGACCCGCAGGACCGCGTCCTAGTCGCAGACAAGGCTCGACCACCACGTGGCCCGGAGCCTTGAGCTCCGGGCCACGTTCTTTCTCAGGAGGGATGAGCTCCGCGGTCGCGGCGTCCGCTAAACCCGCCGCCTGCTGCCGGTTCGCCCGGGCACCCAGAGGAGACGCACCCGGCTCACCCGGGCCATCCGCTCCTCGGCCATGCGCTCGGCCGCCTTCCGTGTCGAGGTCCCCTCGGTGCGGGCAAGCCGGAACACCTCCCGGAGCGTCCGGTAGATCCCTTCCACCCGGGCCATGGCCCGCTCCCGGTCGTATCCCTGGAGCTCGTCTGAGACGTTGATCAACCCTCCGGCGTTGATCACGAAGTCAGGAGCGTAGGGGATGCCTTGGTTTCCGAGCATGTCACCGTGCTCTGGTCGCTCGAGCTGGTTGTTGGCCGAGCCGGCCACGATCCGACACTTGAGGTTGGGGATGGTGTCGTCGCGGATCATCCCCCCCATGGCGCAGGGGGCGAAGACCTCGCACTCGAGGGCGTGGGCCTTCTCGGGCTCTGTGGTCTCGACCCCCAGGTCCCGCACCGCTCGACCCACGGCATCGACGTCGAGGTCCGCCACCGTGACCTTCGCCCCGGCCTCGACCAGGTGCTTGGCGAGATGGAAGCCGACCTTCCCGACGCCCTGCACCACCACCCTCAGGCCCTCGAAGGACTGCGTCTGCAGCTGTTCCTCGATGCACGCTCGGAGCCCCTGGAAGGTGCCCCACGCGGTCACCGGGGAGGGGTCGCCGGATCCGGCGAGACGTTTGGAGACTCCGGTCACCCACCCGGTCTCCCGGCGCACGGTGTCCATGTCCTCCCTGGCGGTCCCGACGTCCTCCGCGGTGATGTAGCGACCTCCCAGGGAGTCGATGAACCGGCCGTAGGCTCGGAGGAGCTCTTCGGTCTTGTCCCGCTTGGGATCGCCGATGATGACGGCCTTGCCCCCTCCGAGGTCAAGCCCGGCGGCGGCCGCCTTGTAGGTCATCCCCCTGGAGAGCCGGAGGACGTCGCGGAGGGCCTCCTCCTCGGTGGCGAAGGGATAGAAACGGGTCCCGCCGAGGGCGGGACCCAATGCCGTGGAGTGTATGGCGACGATGGCCCGGAGGCCGGTCGGAGGGTCGTGAAAGAACACGACCTCCTCGTACTCATCCTGCAGCGAGCGGAATACGCCCATCGTGCCGACCCGACGGGCCGGGGACCGAATATAGCACGCGCTATGATGGCCGGACCGTGATCGCCAGCGCCTACCTTCGGGTCTTCCAGCCACTGGACGTCTTCCCGGAGGACGAACGGGCCCGCTGGGAGCGCTACATCCTCGAAGGTGAGCACCTCAGGCCGCCTCGGCGCCGATACCGCCAGCAATGGACGGCCTCCTCGGGTCGTCTGGGTGTCCTCGTGGCGGAGGGGGAGGGCGCCGACGTCCGGATGGTCGACGGGCTGTGGTACGTGTGCCCGTGGCGGACCCGGCTGCGGGTCCTTGCCGGGCTCCTGTCCCTTCGAGACAGCGTGCCCGCCGAGATGGCCGAGGACCTAGTCCCTGAGGGAGAGGCTCGCCGGGCGGCTCGGGAGCTAGCCCGCATCCGGCGGAGGGACCCCAGCGCCGTCCCCACCATGCTCCAGAGTGCCTGGCACGTGCCCCTGCGGTGGTTCGTCCTGGTGGACGAGGACGAGCGCCGGGTTGCGGAGCGGCCCGAGGGCGGGTGGCGCCTCTATTACTGGTCGGGCGTTGGGGAGGCCAGGCGACGGGCCGATCGGGCCCTGGAGATCCTCCGCCGGAGCGACCTCGACAGCCTGGCGGACCTGGTGCGGGACCTGGCCGCCTGGCTGGCGGTGTTCGACGCGCGATCGGCCCTCGAGCTCGACTATGGCGACCTGTCCGGACTGTTCGGCTGGAACGAGCTGGACGACGACCACTCCGCCCGAGAGATCCGGGAGGCCCTGGACGCCCTGGGCGAGGGCGACATCCCTCGGGCCGTGGACCTGTACCAGCTGGTAGCGGCGCGGTGGGCGGAAGCGAGGACCCGCGGGTCACTGAACTGAGGGCTCCGGCGGCATAGCCCATTCGGGCTAGTCACATCCTGTTACCCGCTCTGGCACGTATTACCTATGTACCTTTCGTTCACTTGTACCGATAATGGTTTGGCTGACCCGAATGTGACAGCGCGGAGGTGGACAAGAGCATGGCCGTACGCACGCAGAACGACCAGAAGCTGCTTACGCCGGCAGAGGTCGCCGCGATGTTCCGGGTGGATCCCAAGACGGTCACCCGGTGGGCGAAGGCCGGCAAGTTGTCATCGATTCGCACCCTCGGCGGCCACCGCCGCTACTGGGAGGCGGAGGTCAGGCAGCTCCTGGAGCAGAACGGCGAGGCCTAGCGTCGGGACCGGCCTCGAAGGCCAAAGACCCCGGGCCAACGGCCCGGGGTCTTCTTCTTTTCCTTCCTCTTGTGGCGAGGGACGGAGTCGAACCGCCGACACCGCGGTTTTCAGCCGCGTGCTCTGCCAACTGAGCTACCTCGCCGCGTGCCGCGCCTGAGCACGAGGGCTCCGGCGGCTTTGCGGGCCTGACGGGATTTGAACCCGCGACCTCCACCTTGACAGGGTGGCGAGCACGTCCAGGCTGCTCCACAGGCCCCGTGGGTATTCGGTTGCGTGCCCCCAGCGGGATTCGAACCCGCGCCGCCGGCGTGAAAGGCCGGTATCCTGGGCCGCTAGACGATGGGGGCAAGCGGCATCGCCCCCCGCCCCGCGGGGGCAGCGCCGCCAAGTATAGCGTCCGGGAACCCTGGGAACCTTCCAGGTGGCTCGGCCGTCCAACCGCCAAGATGAAGCGAGCCACCGGGCTTCTCGCAGTGGGAACCATCGTCGCCGGACTGCTCGCCGGGTGCGCCGAGGAAGTCCGGACCCGGTCCGGCCTCCGGCCCGATACCGACCCCTTCCTGGAGCGCCAGGTCTCGATCTATGGCGCCGTCATCCGCCAGCTGGTCACGAAGGACCACACGTTCGGCGAGGAAGGCCCCGGGATCGAGGTGATCTACGTGCTCGAACGGCCCATGGACCGAGCGGGTTCCCCGGATTCTGGCACTGCCGAGGAGGATGGAGGCGAGCCGTTCTCCGAGGAGCTCAGGGCCGGGCTGCGGTCGATCCTGTCCGACCTCCCCCCGATCGAGTTCGTCTCCGATCGACAGGAGGTCGTGGTGGAGAAGGACGGGTTCCCTATGGTGAAGGGTGGCAACGGGCTCGTCACCCTGGGCCCCATCCCCGTGGAAGGAGATCGCCTCGAGGTCCCGGCGAGCCTGTACTTCACCGGCCTGGCGGGGATCTGGCTGACGTACGTGGTCGAGAACGCCGGCGGCGAGTGGCAGATCACCGGCACCACCGGCCC